>NZ_JBJHHG010000012.1:0-161625 GCF_045257065.1 Enterobacter sp. PP-008-ECC_S150
GACCCGATAGCCTGAAGGAATAAGCTGAGGGCACCGCGAAGCGGCGATTTACCGCCGGGAGCCCGGGTTGCCAGGGTGGTGGCGATTGAGCCACCCTGGCACGTTCACCGGTCATTTTGTCACAAAGTAGCAACGAACATGAAGTGAACGGAATGACCACTACAGCCGTATGTTCCCCCCCCTCACCCCAACCCTCTCCCTCAATGGAGAGGGGGCCGACTGTGCTGGCATTATTTTGTGGGGATCCCTCAGCCCTGTGGGAGAGGGCCGGGGTGAGGGCACCAGACCGCACCACACTTAAGGTTCCCCATACAGCCCAATCAGCCGCCGCACCACGCCGTTGGTCCAGCCGAAGCCGTCCTGCAGCGGATATTCCCCCCCGCCCCCTTCGCGCGGCGTACTGCTGGCGATGTGGTACTTCTCAATCAGCTTGTGATGCTTCTGATAAAAATGGTTCACCGTATGCAGCCAGCTCCAGGCGATTTCATCTCCCAGCGAGTCGTTGCCGTACTGCTTGAACCCCTGGATCGCCATCCACTGCAGCGGCGCCCAGCCGTTGGGTTTATCCCACTGCTCGCCGGATTCATACTCGGTCGCCAGAATGCCGCCCGGGGTCAGCAGTCGCGCCTTGACCGCATCAGACAGGCGCTCGGCCTGCTCGTGGGTCGCCATACCCACATACAGCGGCACAATGCTGGCGGCCGAAAACAGCGCCAGCTCTTCGCGTCGCCAGTCGTAATCGCGGTAACAGCCGCTCTCCTCGTCCCACAGGTAGCGGTTCACCGCCGCGCGGCGATCGTTGGCCTTCTGGCGGAACGCCTCTGCCGTTTCTTTATCCCCTTTCGACGCCGAAATGTTGGCGATCGCGCTTTCCAGCTTGAACAGGAAGGCGTTCAGGTCAATAGGGATAAACTGGGTTGTACGGATGCTGGCGAGCCGCGACGGATCGCGCAGCCAGCGGGACGAGTAATCCCAGCCTGACGCCGCACCCGCACGGAGGTCGCGATACACCTCATTCGGCGGACGACCCGAGTGGCGGGCGGTTTCCACATCCTCAATCCACGATTCGTCGCGCGGGGTATCGCGGTCATCCCAGTAGCGGTTGAGCAGTGAACCGTCCGGCATGCGCACGGCGCTGCGGTAGGCCTGGTTAAGCAGCAGCGACTCCGCGCCGTCCATCCAGAAGGCGTACTCCATTTTGAGGTGATCCAGATAGCGTTTCGCCCCGCGCACGCCGTCCTCCTCGAACAGCTCCACCATCAGCGCAAAGACCGGCGGCTGAGAGCGGCTGAGATAGTAGGTACGGTTGCCGTTGGGAATATGCCCGTAGCGTTCAATCAGCCAGGCGAAGTTATCCGCCATACACTTCAGCAGATCGTTACGTCCGCTCTCCGCCAGCCCCAGCATGGAGAAATAGGAATCCCAGTAGTAGGTCTCGCTGAATCGTCCGCCGGGCACGATGTAGGCCTGCGGCAGTGCCAGCAGGGAAGACCAGGGAATATGATCCTGCGGTTCGCGCGTCAGCACCGGCCACAGATTATCAATGTGCTCCTTTAGGGAGAGGCCCGGGTCGGAGACATATTCTGTGCCATACGTTTCCGGCATCCAGAAGTGGTTGTCCACAAACTGGCGCAGGTCGAAATCCCGGTGGCGTCTGACCTTACGATAGCGGATCAGGATATCCAGCGGATCCATCTTCGGCGCGCAGTCGGGGAAGGTTTTACTGTCCGCAAACAGCCGTGACGACTGCACGTGTTCGAACAGTTCAAGGTAGCGGTCTGCGGGCGTCAACGCATCGGAGGCGGGTAGCCCCTCGATCATTTCGGGTTCCGGCTCCGCCTCAATCATTTCATCCAGTTTCAACTCGCAGGGATCGGTCTCGTAGCGCAGCTCTTCTGCAATCTCGAACTCGATGTTCTCGGTAGCCTGTAGTTTCTGGTTGAACATGGTGATAGGGACCTCCGGTTGTGTGTTCAAAAGACAGGTTTATCCGGGCGTCTTATAAGCGTAGACATTCGCTTCGGTAGATGTGGAGGGATATGTGCGGTAGATCACTCTTTTCGGAGCATTCGTTTTGCAACGATTTATGTATGTTAACAGTAGCCTCTTCAAAAAAGGCTACTGAACAAGAGGCCAGCTCCGCGTATCACAGGCCGTGTTTTAGCCGCTTAGCAATCGGTTCAAATTCCTCGGTGGAATGGCGCTTGAGCGTATCCGGTGCGTTATCCTCGATGGCTTTCCAGTAGGCCCACGGCACCGGTTTTTTCCCCAGCTCATAGTCCATGGCGTCCCAGGCATCTTCACGAAAAGCATAGAATGCCCAGTGCGCATGATGCTTGTCGAGGACGGTCAGGACATCATTAAGCCACTGCCTGCAGCCCGGCAGCGTTCTAACACAGCCAAACTCTCCCGCGACAACCCGGCTGGCAGGTATACCGTTCTGCTTCGCCCAGTCAAAGGGCGCGCTCATCCATTTCTCTATGGCCGCAGCGTCCCATTTCACCTTTTTACCGCCGAACGTGACCATGCCGGGATAGTCGAACGGCACCTTGCGGCGCGCATTTGGCGCGCTGGTGAAATCATAGGGCTCGTACATGTGGAAGCTGTACAGCACCCGCTTATCCGCAAGCGCGGATGGCCAGCCGGAAAAACCGCGCGCGGAGGCGTACCAGCCGCCATCGACCATAATCGGCGTGGTGGCATCGACCTCGCGGATGGCGGCAATAATCTGATTGTAGAGTGCGGGGAGGTTACGCGCCGTGTCTTGCTGCTGCTGATACCAGGCTTTTAACGCCTCAGGCGACGCCTGCTCGCTTATGTTGCCTCGTTTTTCAGGTGCGGGTTCATTGATGAGATTCCAGGCGGCGATGCCCGGTTCGTCCTTCAGGGCCTGGGCCAAATCACGCCAGAACCGAGCCGCTTCCTGCCAGTATTTTTTGTCCTGCCAGATGCGGTCATCAAACTGGTTATTGTTATTTTGCGCCCAGCGCATGCCCGGTAGAGAAAGGGGGGCAATGACGACCTTTAGCCCGGCCGCGTGTGCTTTTCTGATGGCGTCTTTGAGCGTCGCGAGGTCTGTGGCCTCGAGCCCGCGGTAGCCGTCGGCGTTACCGAGAAGAAAATCTCTCCCGGCAGGTTTCCATTTGTCATAAGACAGGCGAACCCACGTCGCGCCATAGCCGCGTAGCGCGTCGTAGTATTCCTGCGTAGGCGGCAGGCGGTTAAAGCTGTTTCCGCCGTGCTGAGGGGTATCCCAGAAGGCCATTTGGTCAGACGAGGAGGCGGAAAAGCAAAAAAGAAGCAGGGCCAACCCAATAAGCGCTTTCATCTTAATTCCTTTTTAGCGTGCTGATGGTTTTGTATTCACTGGGATGATGATGCTTTGCCTTTTAATTATCGAGCCATAAAAAAAACTGGCCCGCGAAGGCCAGTTTTTTATGAGGTGCTTTCCTGCGAGAATCCCTTAACGCATGGTCACGAACTCTTCCGCCGCCGTTGGGTGGATGGCCACCGTGTTGTCGAAGTCTTTCTTCGTTGCGCCCATCTTCAGCGCCACGGCGAAGCCCTGCAGGATCTCGTCCATGCCGAAGCCGATGCCGTGGATACCGACAATTTTCTCTTCCGGGCCCACGCAGACCAGCTTCATGCGGCACGGCTGACGGTGAGAGGTGACGGCGGTGTACATCGCGGTGAAGGCCGATTTATACACTTTCACCTGGTCGTCGCCATACTGCTCGCGCGCCTGCGGCTCGGTTAAGCCGACGGTGCCGATGGGCGGGTGGCTGAAGACCACGGTCGGGATGTTGCTGTAGTCCAGATGCTCGTCAGGCTTGTTGTTAAACAGGCGTTCAGAGAGACGACGACCCGCCGCAACCGCCACCGGAGTCAGCTCAACCGCGCCGGTGTTATCGCCGACGGCATAAATGCCCGGTACGCTGGTATTCTGGAATTTATCGACGACGATGTAGCCTTTTTCGTCGGTTTTCACGCCGGTGACGGCCAGGTTGAAGTTGTCGTTCGCCGGCTCACGGCCAATCGCCCAGATCAGGCAATCGACGGTCTGGCTGCGGCCATCCTCCAGCTCGAGCGTGAGGCTGCCGTCCGCATTTTTCACCACCGCTTTTGGCACGGCGTGGGTGTGCAGGGTAGGGCCTTCGGCGTTCATCACTTCAACCAGGGTGTCGACAATCAGCGGGTCAAAGCTGCGCAGCGGCGCGTGTTTACGCACGAACAGGTGCGCTTCTGCGCCCAGGCCGTTAATCACGCCCGCCAGCTCAACCGCGATGTAGCCCGCGCCAACAACGGCAACGCGCTTAGGCAGAGCAGGCAGCTCGAAGAAGCCGTCGGAGTCGATGCCGTATTCCGCGCCCGGGATGTTCGGGTGGCTCGGACGGCCGCCGGTGGCGATCAGGATATGATCGGCGGTGATCGTCTCGCCGTTCACTTCGATCGTTTTCGCATCAACGAAGCGGGCGAAACCGTGGATAACGTCGACGTTGTTCTTGCCCAGCACGTTGTCGTAGGAGGTATGAATGCGGTCGATGTAGGCGGTACGGCTGGCGATCAGCTTGTCCCAGTCAAAGTGATTAAGGGTGGTGTCAAAGCCGTAGTCCGGGCCATACATATGGATCGCTTCGCGGATTTGCGCCGCATGCCACATCACTTTCTTCGGTACACAACCCACGTTCACGCAGGTGCCGCCCAGCGCTTTGGCTTCAATCAGCGCGCACTTCTGGCCGTACATGGCCGCGCGGTTGATGGAGGCGATGCCGCCGCTGCCGCCGCCGATTGCGATGTAGTCATAATGCTTAGTCATAGCTTTTATCCTTAATCGTGAATTGCCGCGATTGTATACCTGAAATCAATAGTTTCCACCGATGGCTGTGATTACTCCGGCACGATCCAACTGACGGTAGCGTGGCCCGTACCGGCCGGCACCAGCGTTTTGTGCAGCCACGGCAGCACGTTGTTCATCTGCGCTTCGAGCTTCCACGGTGGGTTAATGACGATCATGCCCGAGGCGGTCATGCCGCGCTGGTCGCTGTCCGGACGTACCGCCAGTTCGATCTGCAGAATTTTGCGGATGCCGGTGGCTTCCAGGTCTTTGATCATGCGCTTGATTTGCGCGCGCAGCACCACCGGATACCACAGGGCGTACGTTCCGGTGGCGAAGCGTTTGTAGCCTTCGTGAATACCGGTCACCACCGCCTGATAGTCGGTTTTAATTTCGTAAGGCGGGTCGATCAGCACCAGGCCGCGTCGTGAAACCGGCGGTAGCTTAGCCTTCAGCTGCTGATAGCCGTCGGCTTTTTCCACGCGGGCGCGGCTGTCTTTCTGGAATTCAGAACGCAGCAGCGGGAAGTCGCTCGGGTGCAGCTCGGTCAGCTGGATGCTGTCCTGCTCGCGCAGCAGCTGGCGGGCAATCAGCGGCGAGCCCGGGTAATAACGCAGCTGGCCGTTGCGGTTGAAGTGGTTCACCACGCCGATGTACGGCTCCAGCTCGGCAGGCAGATCGTCCTGCTGCCAGATGCAGGCAATCCCTTCCAGATATTCACCGGTACGCTCGGCATGCTCGCCGCTCAGCTGATAACGGCCCGCGCCCGCGTGCGTGTCCAGATAGAGAAACGGCTTCTCTTTCTCTTTGAGCGATTCGATGATCAGGCTCTGAACGGTGTGTTTGAGGACGTCGGCGTGGTTGCCTGCGTGGAAGCTGTGGCGATAACTGAGCATGGGTAATGATATTCCGCTGAATTGACGATTTGCCACAGTTTACAGCAGAACGGCGCAGATTACCCGTAGGCCCGGCAAGCGTCGCGCCGCCGGGCGCTTTTCGACAACGTCCGGCATTGAAATCCTCTACACTTAACCCCATTGTAGATCCCATATGCACAGCGCCGGATGCGCGCTTCATTCACCTATTTCAACAGGACAGCGCTTATGACCAATCCATTACTGACGCCTTTTTCGTTGCCGCCGTTTTCTAAAATCCTCCCCGAGCATGTGGTTCCAGCCGTGACGCAATCGCTGGACAACTGCCGCGCGGCGGTAGAAAGCGTGGTAGCGCAGGGCGCGCCGTACACCTGGGAAAATCTGTGTCAGCCGCTGGCCGAAGTGGACGACGTGCTGGGGCGTATCTTCTCCCCGGTAAGCCACCTGAACTCGGTAAAAAACAGCCCGGAGCTGCGCGAAGCCTATGAGCAAACCCTGCCGCTGCTCTCTGAGTACAGCACCTGGGTCGGCCAGCACGAAGGGCTCTACAAAGCCTACCGCGACCTGCGCGACGGCGACCATTATGCCGAGCTGAATACGGCGCAGAAAAAATCGGTCGATAACGCCCTGCGCGATTTCGAGCTGTCCGGTATTGGTCTGCCAAAAGAGAAGCAGACCCGCTACGGTGAAATCGCCGCGCGCCTGTCCGAGCTGGGCAACCAGTACAGCAACAACGTGCTCGACGCCACCATGGGCTGGACGAAGCTGATTACCGACGAAGCGGAGCTGGCAGGTATGCCGGAAAGCGCGCTGGCGGCGGCAAAAGCCCAGGCCGAGGCGAAAGAGCAGGAGGGCTTCCTGTTAACGCTGGATATCCCGAGCTATCTGCCGGTGATGACCTACTGCGACAACCAGGCCCTGCGCGAAGAGATGTACCGCGCCTACAGCACCCGCGCCTCCGATCAGGGGCCGAATGCCGGTAAGTGGGATAACAGCCCGGTGATGGCGGAAATCCTCGCCCTGCGCCACGAGCTGGCCCAGCTGCTGGGCTTTGAAAACTATGCCGACAAATCCCTCGCCACCAAAATGGCGGAAAACCCGCAGCAGGTGCTCGACTTCCTGACCGATCTGGCGAAACGCGCCCGTCCGCAGGGTGAGAAAGAGCTGGCACAGCTGCGCGCGTTTGCGAAAGCGGAATTCGGCGTGGACGAGCTGCAGCCGTGGGACATTGCTTACTACAGTGAAAAACAGAAGCAGCACCTCTACAGCATCAGCGACGAGCAGCTGCGCCCGTACTTCCCGGAAAACAAAGCCGTTAACGGCCTGTTTGAAGTGGTGAAGCGCATCTACGGCATCACCGCGAAAGAACGTACCGATATCGACGTCTGGCATCCGGACGTGCGCTTCTTCGAGCTGTATGACGAGAAAAACGAGCTGCGCGGCAGCTTCTACCTCGATCTCTACGCGCGTGAGAACAAGCGCGGCGGGGCGTGGATGGACGACTGCGTGGGCCAGATGCGTAAAGCCGACGGTTCCCTGCAGAAGCCGGTCGCTTACCTGACCTGTAACTTCAACCGTCCGGTAAACGGCAAACCTGCGCTGTTCACCCACGACGAAGTGATTACCCTGTTCCACGAGTTCGGTCACGGCCTGCACCACATGCTGACCCGCATCGAAACTGCAGGCGTGGCGGGCATCAGCGGCGTGCCGTGGGATGCGGTCGAGCTGCCAAGCCAGTTTATGGAAAACTGGTGCTGGGAGCCGGACGCGCTGGCGTTTATCTCCGGCCACTATGAGACCGGCGAACCCCTGCCGAAGGAACTGCTGGATAAAATGCTGGCGGCGAAGAACTACCAGGCGGCGATGTTCATCCTGCGTCAGCTGGAGTTCGGCCTGTTCGACTTCCGCCTGCACGCCGAGTTCAGCCCGGAGCAGGGGGCGAAAATCCTTGAAACCCTGGCCGAAATTAAAAAGCAGGTTGCCGTGATCCCTGGACCAACCTGGGGCCGCTTCCCGCATGCGTTCAGCCACATCTTCGCGGGCGGCTACGCGGCGGGTTACTACAGCTACCTGTGGGCCGACGTGCTGGCGGCAGATGCCTTCTCCCGCTTCGAAGAAGAGGGGATCTTCAACCGCGAAACCGGCCAGTCGTTCCTCGATAACATCCTGACCCGCGGGGGTTCCGAAGAGCCTATGGTGCTGTTCAAACGCTTCCGCGGTCGCGAACCTCAGCTGGATGCGATGCTTGAGCATTACGGGATCAAAGGCTGATTGTTACGTGAAGATCTGCTTAGTGGATGAAACAGGCGCCGGAGACGGCGCCTTATCCGTTCTGGCCGCCCGCTGGGGGCTGGAGCACGATGATGAAAACCTGATGGCGCTGGTGATGACGCCAGCGCATCTGGAGCTACGCAAGCGCGACGAGCCGAAGCTCGGCGGTATTTTCGTCGATTTTGTCGGCGGCGCCATGGCGCACCGACGCAAGTTCGGCGGCGGTCGCGGCGAGGCGGTGGCCAAAGCGGTGGGCATCAAAGGGAGCTATCTCCCGGACGTGGTCGACGCCACGGCGGGACTGGGGCGCGATGCGTTTGTGCTGGCGTCAGTCGGCTGTCGCGTGCGGATGCTGGAGCGTAATCCGGCGGTGGCGGCCCTGCTCGACGACGGTCTGAGTCGTGGCTACGCGGACCCGGAGATCGGGCCGTGGCTGCAGGAGCGATTGCAGCTGATCCACGCCTCCAGCCTGACGGCGCTGACCGACATCACCCCGCGCCCGCAGGTGGTCTATCTCGACCCGATGTTCCCGCATAAGCAGAAAAGCGCGCTAGTGAAGAAAGAGATGCGGGTGTTTCAGTCGCTGGTGGGGCCGGATTTGGATGCGGATGGCCTGCTGGAGCCGGCTCGTCAGCTGGCGACGAAGCGGGTGGTGGTAAAGCGCCCGGACTATGCGCCGCCGCTGGCGGACGTGGCGACCACTAACGCGGTGACCACCAAAGGGCACCGGTTTGATATCTACTCCGGCACGCCGGAATAGAAAAAGCCGGGTGGCGGCTTCGCCTTACCCGGCCTACATTTAGTGCCGCTTGTAGGCCCGGTAAGCGTTAGCGCCACCGGGCTTTTTTGCACTTACTCGTCTTCTTCGTCACGCAGCGGAACAATCAGCATATCCACGTGAACGGTGTTGATCAGCTGACGTGCGGAAGACATCAGCTTGCTCCAGAAGTCCTGATGGTGACCGCACACCACCAGGTCCATGTCGTATTTCTTGATCGCATCAACCAGCACCTGGCCGAGGTCGCCGCTGCCGCTCAGCGTTTCGGTAATCGGATAGCCCGCGTTGGTGGACAGCTCGCTCAGGGCGTGGTGCGTCTCTTCGGAGATACGCTTCTGCATATCGCCGAGATTGACGTCGATCAGACCGGTATAGAGGTCGGAGTAATTCACATCAACGTGAATCAGGGAAACTTTCGCGTTGTAGGGACGTGCCATGGATACCGCTTTATCAACCAGCACTTTGCTCTCCGGAGAGAGGTCTACCGCGATGAGAATGTGTTTGTAAGCCATAGTGTTACTCCTTCCTTAAGTTATCGATGACTAAATGAGAATGCCGTCGTCTGATACTTTCATTACGGCCCAGTTAAACATATTTTTCAAGCTTTGGTGTTGATAACGATTAACCTTGTGGCAAAAAAATTAACGGATCTCCTACACTATTAAATGAGCCGTTCGGATATTAAAACGCGAACCGGATCGACTTTTGGTCATTCTTTCACTGAACTGTCTGTCAGGGCATTGGGGTGCGGTAGCTCAGAAGCCTTGCTTCGTGGGCGGACGCCGGGGAGGATGTATGATTAGCACCGTCGCATTGTTTTGGGCGTTATGCGTGGTTTGCATAGTGAATATGGCGCGCTACTTCTCATCGTTACGCGCGCTGTTAGTAGTACTTCGTGGTTGCGATCCGTTGCTTTATCAGTATGTGGACGGTGGAGGGTTCTTCACCTCGCATGGACAGCCCAGCAAACAGATGCGTCTGGTGGGATACATCTACTACCAGCGCTACCGCGATCATCATGACGAAGAATTTATCCGTCGCTGCGAGCGCCTGCGTCGTCAGTTCATTTTGACCAGCGCCCTGTGCGGGCTGGTCGTGGTCAGTATGATTGCATTGATGATTTGGCACTGAGCATCACAGCAGGCGGGGAAAGCCCCGCCTTTTTTCATCTGGCTCAGGGCTTTACTGAGAATTGAAGGCTGGTGACATTGTTCTCAATTGAAATGACCTTACCGCTATAGGCAATTTTCACTTCCCCGCTTGTATCAATACTGGCTGAGGTAATCGTGCCTGTACCTTCGATGACAGGATGCCTCATGGCCAACTGATGGATAATGTCGGTGTCTTTCCCTGTTATCTTTTCCGAGAGATAGTAACGGTAGATTGTAGGTACGGTTGCGCCACCCTGATTGTTCACGGTCATATAGAGCCAGACGCTATCGGATAATTTATAAATGCGCTGTAGCTCATCGCTATTCCGCTGATTTGGCTGATGGTTTAACCAGAGAAATCCAATGACCAGAACCAGAAGCGAAACGGTAACAAGGCGATGAATCCATTTAATAGCCGTTTTGAATGGCATAGTCTATTCCGTCATGGGTGTTGTTTGGACTGATAGCATTCGCGAGGATAATAGTTATTTCCGCAGTACAAATCTGAACAGATAGTGTTCAGATTGTCCTGATTATGGCACTGGGTTGAGTAAAAAACAGCCATAAAAAAAGCGGGTCAGTTTCCTGACCCGCTTTTTTGTCGCCTTCAACCGATTAAATCAGCTTCAGCGAAATCCAGTACAAACCGCCAGACAGCAGGATAGAGGCCGGAAGGGTGAATACCCAGGCCATCAGAATGTTGGTTACGGTTTTGCGCTGCAGGCCGCCACCGTCAACAATCATGGTACCCGCCACGGACGAAGAAAGTACGTGGGTGGTTGAGACAGGCATACCGGTGTAGCTCGCCAGACCGATAGACACTGCCGCCGTCATCTGCGCGGACATACCCTGCGCATAGGTCATGCCTTTCTTACCGATCTTCTCGCCGATGGTGGTCGCCACGCGGCGCCAGCCAATCATCGTACCGATACCGAGCGCCAGCGCGACGGCCATGATGATCCAGATAGGCGCGTACTCAATGGTGTTGAGCATATCGCCTTTCAGTTTCTTCAGGAGACGCTGATCGTCAGCATTCACGTCAGGCAGCTTCGCCACTTTATCCGTTACATCAGAGATGCACAGCATAATGCGACGCAGCTGACCACGCTGCTCAACGGTCAGTTTGTCATAGCTTTCGATATTGCCCAGCATGCCTTTCGCACGTTCCAGCGCGTTGATCGCGTTTGCCGGATGGCAGTGGAACTCGCCAGGGGCTGTCGCGGCACCGGCTTCCGGAGACGGGATCAGCTGGTCAACGCCGGTCGCTTTTTTCAGCAGATCAGGATGCTGCTGGAAATAGGTTTCAACGTTGTTGACCGCATCGCGGGTACGGGTGATTTCGTAGCCGGAGGCATTCATGTTGACCACGAAGCCTGCCGGTGCAACGCCGATCAGTACCAGCATCACCAGACCAATGCCTTTCTGACCATCGTTCGCGCCGTGTGAGAACGCCACGCCGATAGCGGAAATGATCAGGGCAATACGCGTCCAGAATGGCGGCTTTTTCTTGCCGTCTTTCTTTTCACGCTCTGCTGGCGTCAGGTGAATACGGGAGCGTTTTTTGGTATTGCTCCAGTAACGACGCAGGATGAAGATCAGCCCGCCGGCCACCACCAGACCCACGATAGGGGAGACGATGAGAGAGGCAAAAATCCCCAGTACTTTCGGAATATTTAACGCATCAACAACCGACGTACCGGTCATCAGGGCGTTGGTTAACCCGATACCGATAATCGCGCCGATGAGGGTGTGAGAACTGGATGCAGGCAGGCCGAAATACCAGGTACCGAGGTTCCAGATAATTGCAGCAAGCAGCATTGAGAACACCATAGCGAGGCCATGGCCAGAACTTACGTTAAGCAGCAGATCCGTTGGCAGCATATGCACAATGGCATATGCAACGCTCAGTCCGCCCAGGAGGACACCAAAAAAGTTAAATACCGCCGCCATAACAACCGCAAGCTGCGATCGCATTGCGCGAGTGTAGATAACCGTCGCTACTGCGTTTGCAGTGTCGTGGAAGCCGTTGATCGCTTCGTAAAACAGTACAAAAACCAGAGCAAGCAATAATAAAAGCCCGGTATGTAAATCCAGGCCGGCAAACAAATGTAGCATAGGACGTTACGCCATTTTGAGGACATGAACGCGGCGCATTATCCAGGACAAATGCACGGCGGGCAAAGTGAAATATAGACTTTTTTTGACATACCACCTGAATTGAGAAAAGTGCCCGAAAGGATATTCTTTAAATTTCAATGGAATGGCTTTGTAATATCTTTTTACGCTGGTGTGACCACAGAGGAAACTTTACAATCCGCGGCAGTTAACAAAGAGGGTTTTGACGTGGAAAGGTTTGATGCCGTAGTAATTGGCGCCGGTGCGGCGGGTATGTTTTGTGCGGCGATGGCCGGACAGGCGGGTCGTCGCGTGCTGCTGCTGGATAACGGTAAAAAGCCAGGCCGTAAGATCCTCATGTCCGGCGGCGGGCGCTGCAACTTTACTAATCTGTATGTTGAACCCGCGGCCTATTTGAGCCAGAACCGTCATTTTTGTAAATCTGCGCTGGCGCGTTACACCCAGTGGGACTTCATCGACCTGGTGGGTAAACACGGCATCGCGTGGCATGAAAAGACGCTGGGTCAGCTGTTCTGCGACGACTCCGCGCAGCAGATTGTCGATATGCTGGTGGCCGAGTGCGAGAAGGGCGGCGTGGTGATGCGTCTGCGCACGGAGGTGCTGGAGGTTGTCCGCGACGAAAAGGGCTACACGCTGCAGCTGAACGGTGAAACCGTCAGCGCCGATAAACTGGTGATCGCCAGCGGCGGCCTCTCTATGCCGGGTCTGGGCGCTTCCCCGTTCGGCTACAAGATTGCCGAGCAGTTTGGCCTGAAGGTCTTGCCTACGCGTGCTGGCCTGGTGCCGTTCACGCTGCATAAACCGCTTCTGGAACAGCTTCAGACGCTTTCTGGCGTCTCCGTTCCCTCCGTCATTACGGCCGAAGACGGGACGGTATTCCGCGAAAGCCTGCTCTTTACCCATCGCGGCCTCTCCGGCCCGGCGGTACTGCAAATTTCCAGCTACTGGCAGCCCGGGGAGTTTGTTACGGTCAACCTGCTTCCTGACTGCGATCTGGATGCTTTCCTCAACGAGCAGCGCGCGGCGCACCCGAATCAGAGCCTGAAAAACACGCTGGCGATGCAGCTGCCAAAACGTCTGGTGGAATGTTTGCAGGCCCTGGGGCAAATCCCGGACGTGTCGCTCAAGCAGCTGAACAGCCGCGAGCAGGAGGGGCTGGTGGAGACGCTGACAAACTGGCGCGTGCAGCCAAACGGCACCGAAGGCTACCGCACCGCAGAAGTGACGCTGGGCGGGGTCGACACCAATGAACTCTCTTCCCGCACTATGGAAGCGCGCAACGTGCCGGGGCTCTATTTTATCGGCGAAGTGATGGATGTGACCGGCTGGCTTGGCGGGTACAACTTCCAGTGGGCATGGGCAAGTGCCTGGGCGTGTGCTCAGGCGCTGGCAGATGTCCGAGGACAATAAAGTTGTACACAAAGCACTAAAGTTGTAACCATTCTCAAAAAACGACGCTAATGTTGTATACTTACTGAATGTGTGGTTATAGGGTTGGAGACTATAAAATGCACATATAGGTACGTATCAATGTCGTTTTTAGGGTACGATCATGGCTAGGGGTAGGCGTCTCAAATCCTATTTGGATTATGAAAATGCGCTAGGTGACGGCATAGGAGTGGGCTATGGCCAAAGTTATCAGCCCTGGCTTAGAGCTCAGGACGTTAAATCCCGTGGAAACCGTTCGATAGTCTTTGGCCTTAAGACGTTTCGAAACCATCATCTCCTTTCTTCTGTCGAAAGTAACTTTTTCTATCTGGCTGAGTTTAATGACTCGGTGATTGATATCCGGGAACAATTCCCACTCTTTCCTCTCCGGCTTACCCAACAAATAGCAAATCATCTACATTTTCAACATCCTATGGTGAGGGGAGTAAGAGGAGTACCTGTCGAAGTTCTGAATGTTATGACAACCGATTTTTTACTGACCTTGAGAACTCCTGAAGGCGGACTTCGATACAAAGCTATAGCAGTAAAACATAACGAGAGCATACCTGAACGCGAAGCCCAAAAACTTGAAATAGAGAGGATGTTTTGGCAGTTGATTGATGTTGAGTTTCAAATTTATGTTGGCTCGGAACTCAATAACGTCGTCGGTAAAAACATTTGCTGGGCTACTTCTGTATTAAGAGATGGTTCTGAATTTTATGATAAATATCCTCTTGATAAAATCCTATGGAAGCTTAAACCAGATGTTTATCCCATAGTAGGACTACGTGCAATGATTTCATCAATCTTTGGGGTAGATGCACAAGAAGCGATGATGTTATTGCAGGCAATGATTGGATTAAAAATGATAAATGTTGATTTATCATATCCAATACTCGAAACCGGTCTGATAAAGATAATTTCCAATGACCACTATATAGGACTGAACGCAAATGGATATTATTAGGAATTCAGTCTGGCTCTCTCAAGGCACTGATTTGCTTGCAGAGGGACTTTACCGTGTTTTGGATTTTGACAGAAAGGTCGATTTGTTAATTTTGTTTAAAATAAAATCAGAAAGAACGGGTAAGCCAATCCCTTTCTCATTTTCAATGTTTAAATATTATATTGAATCAAATAGCATAACTTGTAAAGATTATATATATCCTTCATATATGTTAGTAGATGAGAAAGAATTAACAGATAAAGACAGAGGAAGGCGAGATGAAAATTACAATATCATTAAAGATCTTGTAGATGACAGAATGTTTCTGTTCGACTATGCATTACATAAAAAGTCGCACCTTTTAATGGATTACTCAAGAAATAAAAAAATATCACAATATACTATCAGAACGCTTCTGGCGTTGTATTGGCGACATGGGCAGGATATTTATGCATTGCTACCCGCATTCTCGAACTGTGGCGCCGCTGGGAAAAGTAGAATCAAACATGAAATTAAACTTGGGAATTCCAAAAAAAACAGAGCATTACCTAATGAACGATCACGTGTTTTCATTCTTAATGAAAGAGATATAAATAATATTAGAAAATCTCTCATTACGTATCATTATAAAGTTAACGGAGATACGATAAAGAAAACATTAGAGAGACATATTGATTTGTATTTTAGGGATGAAATTAAAACAGCAAACCTAGAAAATAGAGCTCCATATGTTCCTTCTTTAAAACAATTTTCATACTGGAATAAAAAACTCTTCACTAAAGATTTCTCGATAAATAAGAAGAACACGAAAAAAGAAATAGACCTCAAAATGCGGGCGCTTTTAGGTAGTGTGGCTAATACAACTGTTTTGCCGGGTGATGTTTTCGAAATAGACTCAACTGTCGCTGATGTACATCTTATTTCGAGTTTAAACAGACGAAAAGTCATTGGGCGTCCTACTATTTATACAGTGGTGGATCGTGCAACAAGAATGATTGTTGGCCTTCATGTTTCTTTATACCATGCTTCATGGCGAGCCGCCCGACAAGCGTTAGCAAATTGCTTTATGCCAAAAAAAGAATATTGTAGATTATTTGGAATCTCTATTACTGATGATGATTGGCCTTGTTCTCACATTCCATTAACATTGATGTGTGACAACGGGGAGATGATTGGTCTTAAACCTCAGGAAGAGATGACCCCCCTGACAAAACTTGAGTTTGCGCCAGTCGGTAGAGGCGACAGAAAAAGCATTGTTGAACGCTGTTTCGGCATTCTGAATGATGAGGTTATTCATAGGCTTATTGGAACAACACGAAGGGGAAAGATTGTTAAAGGAGAGCCAACACCGCAATCCAGGGCTTGTTTAACGATTCAGGAGGTCACGTCTTTACTGATTCGGGAGATACTTGCACATAATCAGAGAACGTATGAGGAACTGGCTTATATCAATCCCTTACTGATTGAAAATGATCTCGTAATATCACCAAAAAATAGTTGGATGATAAGCTTAAAGCACGGGAGATTCAGCGCAAGAGCCGTTGGGGCCGACGAAGTGATCGCACGATTGTTAATCCCTGTGAACGCTAACATTACCGCCGGTGGGATTCAGTACAATAATCTTTTTTATGAATGTGATCCTGAAATTGCATCAGGTGTCAGAGTATTTGGAAGAACCACTTGTGAAGCAAGAATAGATGACAATTGCGTAGATTATATATATGTAAGATTTGACAAAAATAGCATTTTCAAAAAACATTACCTACTTAAGAAAAGAGATGTATTTAAAGGGAAAGCTCATCTTGATACAGATGTAATGGCTGATTGGGTAGATACTCAAAAAGAAATTAATTTATTTACTCTGGATTCGCTCAGCAATATCAATAATAAAGATGAATTTAACAGGAAAGGTAACGAAAGATTAAATGAAATATACGAATCTCGCCGGGTACATGGTAAAGATATTAAAAAGAACAGGAAAAATGAACTTGATTCATTAGGGCGAACTCATGTTGCTAATGGAAGATCTGAACCCCTACTTCCTTCATCCAGTAATGTTCTGCTTTTGCCTGGCCGGGAGGAGAAACAAAGATGGTTAAAAGGTAAGAAGAAGACTGAGGACGCAGAATAATGAATCTTATACGGCGCGTTTCAGCGATATATAAAGAACAGGAGTTACCTGAGTATCGTGGCAATCCCTTAATTGAAGCACTTCCTGAAGCGCTTACGGAAGATGAAGTACTTCTGGAAATGAGTTATTTCCCCGAAATTGACGAAAAAATCCGCTGGACTGCCCCGGCGAATGTTAGAGAGCAGTATGTCGAACGTATAAAGAAATTCCGTTGCCCTCAAACCAATCTTATCCAGGCTTATAAGATGATCTTACGGGCACTTAGGGAAAGCTATGCAGCTCGTAATCCTTTAAAAAGCGGAACAATTCAATATCTTCATTACTATGGAAATGAGCGTCCTGATATTGAGCCAGAAAGTGGATATTTTAAATCCCAGGCTGAAACTATTACGATAGTTGGAATGAGTGGTTCTGGAAAAACTACCATGATTGAGCAAGTCATGGATCATTTCCCTCAGATTATAGAACACAGCAGCTATAAAGGAGTTTTTCCCGGCTTCAGTAAGCAAATTGTATGGGTAAAGATTAATTGTCCATACAATTCAAGTGTGAGAGACCTTTGTGAAGAGATTTTACAAAAATTAGATGATGCAATTGGTATTGAACGAACTACACCTGAGATTAGAAATGGTGCTCTGGCTCGCCAGATTGCACAAAGAATTAAATCATCATTTTTGGGTATCCTTGTTATTGATGAAATGCAGAGGCTTAAATTTTCAAGAACCGGGGGTGAGAGTAAGTTGATTGATTTTTTACATGAAATTGTAGATTCCATGGGGGTATCTATGGTTTTTTGTGGAAATCATCCTTTTGACGAGACGCTGACAAAGAAAATGAGAATTGCCAGGCGGGCAGAGTCTGGTGGTTACATGAAAATTAAGAATGTTAGATACGATTCACAAGACTGGCAATCGTTTATTCATTATTTATGGCCATTACAATGGACAAATGTTGAAACTCCATTAAATGATGAGTTAAACGAAAAATTATTCATTTTATCTAAAGGCAATATTGGATTGGCTCAGATGATTTATCGGGGGGCACAATTAAAGGTTATCGGTAGCGGCAATGAAATCATCACTGGCGCAGTCTTGTCGGCCTCTGTACCGGTACTCGTGAGTCATACGGAGGAATATAAGGATACTCCACTCCCGGGGGCCGCGACTGAAGATGAGGAAGCTAAATGGCTCTCTGCATCTAATGAGGGTGATGCTTCGGCTAAAATCATGGCAGAGAAGTCCCTAAAGTCTTTGATCCCTGGGGATATAGACAGGCCACAGCACAAGGAATTCGTAGGAAAAATAGACGAGGTTTTGCGCAATTTCGACGAGAAAATACTGTCTCTTGACCACGATCTTGTTATCAACAGAACAGCTGAAAAGAAAAATACCTACGATGCTCTTCAGCGTTGCGGGCTTATAAATATAGATCCACTTAATAAATTGTAATGAGGTAACAGTTCGTAACGGTCAAAGAGAGGTGTGGGAAATGAGAATGTTGCCTGTTTTGCCTGATGAATCCTTGTTCAGCCGGTTTTGTCGGACAACTACCGTGTACGGTATGTCCCCATCTTCTCTGTTAACGATCATTTTCAACAAACCTGATATGAACGTCCATCCAATTCTCAATTCAGGATTAAAGGCTATTTCTCTTCATACATCCGAAAGGGCAGATCAGCTCTGGCATGAACAGACTTTACTCCCTCTTTTTGCCTGGGCACTACCAATCAGTCGTAATGAAATTATGGATTTCAACACGACCCCTGCCAGGCTTAATCGATTGTGCCGCCTTAGTAATTTTTCACTAGGGCAGCGCACACTATTGAAGTTTTGCCCGGTTTGCGCTCGTGAAGATACTTTTCATTATGGTGTTACTTATTGGCATCTGGCGCATCAGCTTCATGGGGTTACAACCTGCCATCGGCATCCGGTAGCGCTTGAAAGCATCCATGTCCCTTCTTCACCGCACATACGTATTGGACTGATGCCTCCTGTTTCGTATACAGAACAACTTAGCAATGAGATAGACTTCGATTTTGCTAAGTTTTGTTATAAGTCCCTAAATATAATCAGAAGAAAAGATATTACACACCCCAATTACATGGATGTACTTAAAAAGTTGAATTTATTATCATTGGATGGAAATTTAAAGAAAAATGTATTCTACGCACATGTTTATGCTAAGTGCCAGTTATTTGGGGAGGGTTCATCGGGACTTATACCAACATCCCTAACTGATTATCATTACTGGGAGCCTATACTCAAAGACAAATGTTGTCAGCATCCCACAAAGCATCTTTTGCTTTGTTATTGTTTGTTAAATACTTGCTGGCCAACGTATGCAGGAAGTCGTACTAATAAAAAGAAAGAAATCTTTAAAAGTCATAAGAAATACAGTTTTCATATAGTTGAAAATAATACTAGTGTTAGCAACTTTGGGAAGGAATTTAGTCGCAGCAGATGTTACATTAAAACACTTATTTATAAAAAATACCTGAGGGCGTTTAAGCGAAACACAAAAATTAATATATTCACTGAATTGCTTATCAAGTCTATGGCTGTAAGGGGGTTTAGTCTGGCATCCATAGCTGAGAAAAACTCATTATCGGAAGGAGCTGTATCCTCTGTAATTTCATCTTGTTACGGTTTATGCTCATGGCGTAAAAAATGTAAAAAAGATTCTTTAAGACGGCGTCATAAGCAGAAAATATTAAGATTTATACATAATCAATCCGTTTCTATAACACGAAAGTTAGTCAAAGAAAGTTGTTATGCAAGTTTCTATTGGCTAAATAAACATGAATGTGACTGGCTTAATTCCTGTCTTCCTAAAACAATACGATGCTATAAAAATAAAAGAGTAGACTGGAGCGAGAGAGATATTATCTCATCATCATTAATAAATGATGTTTTATCTCAGGGGCAGTACTCGATGTCACTTACAAGTCTAGATGCTTTACTGGGAGGGCATGGCTGGCTTTTGAAATACAGAGATAAACTACCAATGACAATGATACTTCTCAGAAAAATGGAACTAATTAAATAAGAGGGAGTTATATGGTTTACGAAAATGAATTGTGGCACAGTTTTCTTCTGCGTTCACAGATAATGTATAACTTATCCAATTGCAGGAACATAATATCAAAGCATGGCGCACTAAGGTACGATGCCTTTCCTCGTTTCGAACTGATTGATATGTACAAATTGCATAGCTTGCAGGATATATATGACATTCTTGCCACTAGAAATGGTTATATACTAACTTCCAATATAGTGTCGTTATCTTCTGGTGTTTACGGGTATTTTAACGCTGTTGAAGATGCCTGTCGGAAAAATTTTCACATAACTAATTCATATCCATTGGTAAACATCTCAAACATTCGTTACTGTCACAAATGTATTGTTGAAGATATACACTCTAAAGGCATTGGTTATCTGCGTCATAGATGGTTGTTTGAATCTAAATGTGCAGTTCATAGTACCAGTTTATATGAGGTTTGTTTTGATAACTATTTGAATGCAGTGAAAGGACTTAGTGACTTAATTATAAGTGGAATAAATCCTCATGGTTATTGTTCCCTTGTGGTTGACGTTTCAAACCCTTTCAAAAATCCAGTGTATATATTACCATGTGCACGTAATAAAATTTTAAAATGGATTTCGGACAATAAAAATATGCTGATTTACTTTCTCTTTGATCTCTTCAAATGTAAGTCGCATTCAAGTTTATCTAAGGTTATCGAAGTCAAGATAATGCATGATAGATATATTTCTGCGGTGTTCAAGATGTTAAGTGAAGTTAATTTTTGTAATTTCAACTCATTTATTTCTGATATTTTTGAGGACGTAAGTTATGCCTCTATCGGACTTGATGATTATTCTGTTAATGTGCATTTTCTCAGGCTAAGGGCTGCAGATTGTAAATTTTGCCAGTTGAATGGTAAATATTTTTGCTCACTTTACAATGTAAAACTTCTTCGCTAATTTCACTTCATTTATAAAATACTAAGAAAGCTAGTTAGATAAGGTTTTATATTTTGACTGGGGCAGGAATAAATTATCACTCATAGAGTTTCCCTGGGGGTTACCACCTGTGTATGATGCCGGTTAGCAACAACGTCTAAAAGACCTGCGATCACGTGGGTCCCTCTCCAGCAAAGGGGCAAGGGGTGCTATATAACGGTGTACTGCTTACCCAATACGGCCTTGTATTTGAAAGATGCCGCATCTTGGCAGGATTCGTATTACAGCCTATAGTCTGTTAATGAGCATTACAGCCTATATGCTGTAAATCCCTGCGTTATGCTTGTTAACTCGTCGATACGGAAGGTCACTTATGAACACTCAATACGCTTTGAAGACTTTGAATCAGTTACGTCCTGTTTTAATCGGCTTTCGCAAAGCCAATGGACTGACGCAAAAAGATGTTTCTGAACGTTTGGGTATAACACAGCAAACTTATGCCCGACTAGAGGCCAACCCTGCAAGTGCGGGTTTTGAGCGTTTGTTTAGGGTGTTCAGCGTCCTTGGAGTGGAGATCGTACTTTCATCCAGGGAACCATTGTCAGATGCAAAGCCCGAATACGGAGCTATGCACAATTATTCTTCACTTCCAGCCAGGCGGGAGAAATGGTGACGCCTGGCGCTTCCCGGTCTAATTTTTCTTCAACAAGATTAACCCCTTAGCGGCCTGAAGTATCAGGTTGCGATAGAGCCTTTCATTTCTTCTGTTATGTTAAATACACCATTTTGAGCTATTTCGCTCGGCCTTAAATTATCTCTTCATTCTTCAGTGAAAATTTTATGTCGATCACATTATCGATGAATTTAGGAAATAATCCGTAAATGAAAATCTATCTTCTTTTAAATTCATCAGTGTCAGTAGCAAATATTACGCATAAAAGAATGGTTATTATTATCATTTAAATTATAAAGCTCATGAGTCAATTCCAAAAAATATAATAAGCATTGAAATCATTACCCGTGATTCTGGAGTTTTAACTTTGCCATGTAACCAACCACAAGTTAGTTTCCGGTGTTTTGAGGGGCAGTAAAGTTCTGAAAGCGCGACCAGATCATAATCCCGAAATGTCGTTAAGATATTCTGAATAACGGTTATCCCTGCTTGTTGGCAGGCATTTGAAAATATATTTTGTATTCAGGTTGCAGCAAAACGCTTTCTTACACACAGGACTTCATATGCGGCTCAGAAAATTAAAACTGAAAAACTTCAGAGGCTACAGAAACTCTACTGAAATCATTATTGATGAAAGCATGACGGGTATTATCGGTCGTAATGACTTTGGGAAATCAACGCTTCTGGAAGCGCTGGCTATTTTTTTTGAAACAGAAGGAATGAAGGCTGACAAGAATGACATGAACTGTTTCAGCCTAAGAGAAGGGGACGGCCGTTTTGAAATAGCCTGTGAATTTGATGACCTGCCCGATTTTATCATGATCGACGACAGGGTGCAGACCACGCTCGCCTCAGAACATCTGCTGAATGAGGACGGCAATTTTGAAATCGTCAAAACGTTTAAAGCAACGACCTCAGGAAAACCGGAGCAGACCTGCATCCGCTGCATCCACCCGGATGAGGAGCCCCTGAGAAATTTACTGGGCATGAAAATTTCTGAGCTCAAGGCGGTGGGAAAAGAAGTTGAAAAAAATGTGGCGGATAAACGCACTGCATCGTTATGGCGTCAGGCCATCAGGGAAGCCGCAGCCCCCTATACCTGTTCGGAAATTATGCTGGATGTCGATAAAGAGTTCGGAACCGACACAAAATCATTATGGGGTAAGATCCTCGATTTGCTGCCCACGTATGCGATTTTCAAAGCCGACAGGGAAAGCAGCGACGGGGATTCCGAAGCTAAAAACCCCTTACAGCAGGCCGTAAAAGACGCTCAGGCTGCGCTGCAGGACAAAATTACAGCGCTGGAAAATGAGATTCAGGACAGCGTCCTGGATGTCGCACAGAGAACGCTGGATAAATTACGTGAAATGGCCCCCGAACTCGCCAGTGAACTGACTCCACGATTTAAGGAGAAACCCAAGTGGACCTTCAATTTCACCCTGGACGGGGAAAATGGCATCCCCATCAATAAGCGCGGCAGCGGGATAAGGAGGCTTATCCTGTTGAATTTTTTTCGGGCTGAGGCTGAAAAGAATGTCGCGGGGACGCCCAGAAATGTGATTTATGCCATAGAGGAGCCTGAAACGTCACAGCATCCGAACTATCAGATGATGCTGATGAAAGCGTTACTGGCACTGGCAGGCCAGCCGCACCGTCAGATTATCGTCACCACCCATGTCCCGGCGCTGGCCGGATTAATCCCTGTCGAAGGCGTACGTTATGTTACCCGAAATGAGGCGGGTGAACCCGTAGTAAAAATGCCGGATGACGCAGTGCTGAAGGAAGCCACTGAAAGCCTGGGGGTGCTGCCAGAGACCGGTATGGAAAGGGCGCAGGGGATTGTTCTGGTAGAGGGAAAGTCGGATGTTACTTTCCTGAGGCATGCGGCCAGTTCATTAAAACAGTCAGGTGCGCTGCCAGCCTCTCTGGAGGACGTGAAAATAGTGCCAGTCCTCATAGGAGGGTGTGGTAGCGTCAAACACTGGGTTACATTGAATCTGGCCAAAGATCTGGGGCTTCCCTGGTGCGTATTTCTGGACTCCGATATTGGGGGAGACCCTGCACAGGTTCTGTCCATCCAGAAGCGTAAAAAAGAAGTAGAGGAGGCCGGTAAGGTATTTTTCGCTACGCGCAAACGTGAGATAGAAAACTATCTGTGCCCGGATCTTATCGAGGAAATTACTGGTGTAGCCGTCACGTTTACGGACACCTGTGACGCTAAAAAAATAATCGGCCGGGCTGTGGGAATGAAACCCGATAATGTACTAGATAAATTCTGGCCTCAGATGACATCAGAAAGAATCATCTCAAGATCAACCTATCATGACGGAACGCAGGAGAGAAGCGAGCTGGTTGAGATCCTGAGCGACATTGTATCCATGACGAGATAATGTATTAAATAAGCATCTCAGGTGCATATATTCCGGTCCTCAACAAAGGACCGGAGTACAGAGTAGTAAAAACCCGAAATTAATCGGGTTTGAATTATATAAAGATTAACCGACTCCCGCGCCCAGGAACGATGTAAAATCACGCTTGTCGTGACATTTCTACAATGTTTACTTTTGACTATCAAGCCATTTATTCATCTGCTCAATTTCACCTTTTTGAGCTTTAATGATGTCCTGCGCGAGCTTTCTCATTTTCGGATCTTTTCCGTATTTGAGCT
The DNA here is from genome assembly GCF_045257065.1 of Enterobacter sp. PP-008-ECC_S150. NCBI lineage: Bacteria > Pseudomonadati > Pseudomonadota > Gammaproteobacteria > Enterobacterales > Enterobacteriaceae > Enterobacter > Enterobacter sp. PP-008-ECC_S150. Next base: position 23,854 of record NZ_JBJHHG010000012.1, read on the forward strand.
CGGTCTCAGCCATTGCTATTGCCCCTTCATGGTGCGCTACCATGCCTTTCGCAAAAGCCTTGTCGGGATCGGACTCATTTACGGCAGCCATCATTTTGTCATGCATGTCTTTCATGCCAGCCATATATTCCTGTGACGAAGCCGAGGTAGACATATCAGTCATTTTCATTTCTGAATGTTCTGCTGAAATCGCTGGCAGGGATAACATTAATACTGCAAATAAAGTGTTTCTGGCTTTCATAAAAAATATCCTTTTAGCGTTGATGCCCGTTAACTGTAGCAGAATCTGATAAAAATGCCCCCTGTAGGGGGCAAAGATGTTGCCATATATCCGGTTACGGAAAAATCTATCAAGGAAATAAGGACAGCACAGATACTTCCCTCGCCGTCAGCCTGCACTGAGCATGCGACGATGCGCTTCGGCCATGGCCTGATGTGGGCCAGACTGACCGTTATTCATAAATTCATGGGCAACTGCAGCTCTTTCATGCTCATTCATTGCCGCTAATGACTTCGACGGCCCGGTAGGGGAAACGGTCTGACTTCCCATCATCCTCTGATGACTTTCCACCATTTTCTGGTGCGCATCCGCCGACCCGTTCGTCATGGTTTCATGAGCAATAATGGCCTGTTCATGCTGGTCCATACCGGCCATACGAGGTGCAGTCCCCTGGATCCCGACAGGAGCCGCAGCAGACTGCATCTGGTGAGCAGGTGCCTGTGCATTGTTGACCCGCTCATGGATATTCACGGTTTCAGTGGCCCAGGCCGAAGAAATTAAGCCAAAGCCCAGCAAGGATGCTAATACGATATTTTTCATGATAACTCTCCATTTCTTAATTAGTGATGTCCGGGGGAGTACAACCGGTGTTTTCAGTTCCATAACTGAAACAGGTTCGGAAGTGTTTATTTCTCCGGGAGGGGACTGGATATTCATTTCCTGGCGTCCACTGACGCCGGATATTGATAAAGCAATCCAGCCTTCCTGATAAGTTGCACTAATTATATCGAATGGCTTCTGTTTGCTGCATGACAGGCTAATGACATCTTTGTCATTTAAATCTTTATTCCCAGCACTGGGTGTCCGGAATCATTTTCTCCAGTCTGGGCACGGATAAGATAAAACGCGTTGAGTGTACGTCCGATTCCACCTGCACTCTTCCGTGATGTGCTTCCACGATTGACTTCACAATCGCAAGGCCGATGCCGCTGCCTTCTCCTTTTCGTTGTCTGGACGGATCCACCCGATAAAAACGGTCAAACAACCTTGATAAATGCTCTTCAGGGATTGGTTTCCCCGGATTTTCAATCACAAGGTCAAAAAAGCTCTCCTGCTCTCTTATTGAGACGGTGATTGCCTGTCCCTCCGGGGTATAACGCAGGGCATTGGATAACAGATTATTGATCGCCCTTCTGAACATTTGTGGATCTCCCTCAACCAGGCAGGGCATCCCGTTAAATTTGAGCGTGATATTGCGTTCTTCGGCCCAGGCTTCGAAAAACTCGAAGACTTTCATGACTTCCGCTCTGAGGTCAAACATGACCCTGTCAGGTATCAGCTGATTATTATCTGCCTGTGCCAGGAACAGCATATCGCTGACCATTTTGGTCATCCGGTTATACTCTTCAAGACTGGAATAGAGGACATCCTCAAGTTCCCTCTGTGTTCGATCCTGACTCAGTGCGATTTCAGTCTGCGTCACCAGATTGGTGATGGGCGTTCTGATCTCATGCGCGATATCGGCAGAGAAATTGGCCTGGCGGGTAAAGACATCCTCAATCTTTCCAATCATATGATTGAACGAGATAACCAGTTGCTCCAGCTCAATGGGAACGCGTGTCGGTTCCAGTCGCGCATCAAGATTCTCGGAGGTGATGTTTTTAATGGCATTGCTGACATTACGAAGGGGCAGGTGCCCCTGACGGACAGCGATTCGAATGATCAGAACAATCAACAGGCTTATCACGACGGCAATCGCAATCAGGTTCTTTTTCAGCGCATCGAGGTAATGGAGATGGAAATTAATGGATAGGCCAGTCAGCATGACATAGTTCTGCTGTTTGCCCTGAAATATCGCCTGACCAGAGGAGGCGATAATCCTGTATGTTTCCATCTTCATTTCGGACCCGGTATCCATCGGTCCCGCAGGCTCCTCCACCGTCCAGAGAAAGACATCCCGTGCGCGGCTGTGCTCGCTAAAATCTGCTGAATTCACTGCCGGGCGTAGTGCCGCCCCCTGAGCTGAGCTAAAGAGCACTTCCCCCCTGGGATTGAGGAGCAAAAGGGCAACGTTGCGGTAGCTGGCAATTGATTCCTTTATTTTGCTTATTTTTTTATCATCCGGATCCACCGGGGACTGCAGTATACGGTTCAGTGTGGTGCTGATTTGTTGAAGATCGCTGACATCCTGCTCGGCAAAATGATTTTCAACAGAATGCAGCATAAACCAGGTGAATGCGATAAAAGCCAGTATCGTGGACAGGCTGATAAAAAAGGTCAGCCGCAGAGCGAGTGAGAAAGGGCGTCTGGAAGGTTTGCTATGCATCCGGGACCTCCAGCATGTAGCCCACGCCCCGGACTGTCTGGATCAGCTTTGTCTCGTAATCGTTGTCTATTTTAGCGCGGAGTCGCTTTACTGCGACATCGATCGCATTAGTGTCGCTGTCAAAATTCATGTCCCAGACCTGAGAGGCAATCAGGGAGCGGGGAAGAACCTCTCCCTGATGGCGAATGAAGAATTCCAGCAGGCTGAACTCTTTACTGGTGAGCACAATGCGGTTTCCGGCGCGACTGACTTTTCTGGATACGAGATCAATCGAGAGGTCAGCCACCTTAAACTGGCTTTCCGTGATCATCGTGTTTCCCCGCCTCAGAAGGGTTCTCACCCGGGCGAGCAGTTCGGCAAACGCAAAGGGTTTAACCAGATAATCGTCCGCACCCAGTTCCAGTCCTTTGACCCTATGTTCGATCGTGCCGAGGGCTGTCAGCAGTAAGACCGGCATACCCTTTCCGGCAGTGCGCAGCATGCGGATGATATCCCAGCCGTTCACATCAGGTAGCATGATATCCAGAATGACTAAATCATACTCGGCTGTCATGGCGAGATGATATCCGGTAAGACCATTATCAGCGTGATCCACTACGAACCCTGCCTCTGTAAGCCCTTTGCTGAGATATTCACCTGTTTTAATTTCGTCTTCGACGATCAATATTTTCATCTTGCTCCCCGGCTGGCTGCTAATGTCATTCTATTGCGCCCACGATCGTTATCAACGGATTACAGCAAAAATGACAACATTGTCATTATCCTGTCACCCGGCAAACAGAGAGCGTTAGGTAAAGTACCCCTATCAATACTCTGGACTTCATTTGAACCATTTACCAGGTCTGCCTGGACGAGAAGCGTTATGTTCAAATTAAAATTACTCAGCATTAGCACGATATTCATCCTGGCAGGCTGCGTGTCGCTTGCGCCTGAATATCAGCGGCCCGCAGCACCGGTACCCCAGCAGTTTTCACTGTCCCATAACAGCCTGACGCCAGCGGTAAATGGCTATCAGGATACGGGCTGGCGTAACTTTTTTGTCGATCCCCAGGTTACCCGGTTGATCGGTGAAGCTCTGACTAATAACCGTGATTTGAGAATGGCTGCCCTGAAGGTTGAAGAGGCCCGAGCCCAGTTCAACGTCACGGATGCAGATCGTTATCCCCAGCTGAATGCCTCATCCGGGATAACATACAGCGGTGGTCTGAAAGGTGACAAGCCGACCACACAGGAGTACGACGCGAGACTGGAGCTCAGCTATGAGCTCGATTTTTTCGGCAAACTTAAGAACATGAGTGATGCTGATCGCCAGAACTACTTTGCCAGCGAAGAAGCCCGTCGGGCCGTACACATCCTGCTGGTATCCAACGTTTCACAAAGCTATTTCAGCCAGCAACTGGCGTACGAACAACTTCGTATTGCGCGGGAAACGCTGAAAAATTATCAACAGTCCTATGCTTTCGTTGAGCAGCAGCTCGTGACCGGGAGTACGAACGTTCTGGCACTTGAACAGGCGCGAGGACAAATCGAAAGTACCCGCGCCGAAATAGCCAAACGAGAAGGCGATCTGGCTCAGGCAAACAATGCCCTGCAACTGGTGCTGGGAACGTACCGCGCACTTCCGTCAGAAAAAGGGATGAAAGGCGGGGAGATAGCCCCAGTAAAATTGCCACCAAATCTGTCTTCACAAATTTTGCTGCAGCGACCGGATATTATGGAAGCGGAATATCAGCTGAAAGCGGCTGATGCCAATATTGGCGCAGCGCGAGCGGCCTTTTTCCCCTCAATTACCCTGACCAGTGGTCTTTCCGCAAGCAGTACGGAGCTGTCCAGCCTGTTTACGTCAGGAAGTGGAATGTGGAATTTTATCCCTAAAATTGAAATTCCTATATTTAATGCTGGCAGGAATAAAGCCAATCTGAAGCTGGCTGAAATTCGCCAGCAACAGTCGGTGGTTAATTACGAACAAAAAATTCAGTCAGCCTTTAAGGATGTTTCCGACACGCTTGCGCTGCGCGACAGCCTTAGCCAGCAACTTGAGTCACAGCAGCGTTATCTTGATTCACTTCAGATAACTCTCCAGCGTGCCAGAGGATTGTATGCAAGTGGTGCTGTCAGTTACATCGAAGTGCTGGATGCAGAACGTTCCCTCTTCGCTACCCAGCAAACCATTCTCGATCTTACCTATTCCCGGCAGGTTAACGAAATTAATCTGTTTACCGCGCTGGGTGGCGGTTGGGTAGAGTAAATTTATTTAATTAATCAGGAAATTAAAATGCGTAATTCACTTAAAGCCGTTTTATTTGGTGCCTTCTCTGTCATGTTTTCTGCCGGTCTTCATGCTGAAACACATCAGCATGGCGATATGAATACTGCCAGTGATGCTTCGGTACAGCAAGTTATCAAGGGCACCGGTGTCGTTAAAGACATTGATATGAATACTAAGAAAATCACCATTTCGCATGAAGCAATTCCAGCGGTGGGCTGGCCTGCAATGACCATGCGCTTTACTTTTGTTAATGCAGACGATGCTATTAATGCCCTGAAAACAGGCAACCATGTCGATTTCTCGTTTATTCAGCAGGGCAATATCTCCTTACTCAAAAGCATTAACGTGACGCAGTCCTGATTGGCTGTCCGGAGCGATTACATCCTGTGCGCCTGTACATTCACATAGGTATATGTGTGAGTTAACCGTCAGGCGCATATGCCAGGTGTTTTGATTTTTTAGCGGAAAATTGTATGGCTTCTTTAAAGATAAAATATGCTGCAATAATTATCAGCAGCCTCATAGCAGGGGGGCTGATATCGGTTACTGCCTGGCAGTATGTAAACTCAGCACAAAAGACTGAAAAAACAGAACAAAAGGCACCGGAACGAAAGGTGCTTTTCTGGTATGACCCAATGAAACCGGATACCAAATTTGATAAACCCGGAAAATCGCCCTTTATGGATATGGACCTGGTGCCAAAATATGCTGATGACAGTGGCGATAAAAGCAGTGGCGGGATCCGTATCGACCCAACCCAGGTTCAGAATCTGGGATTAAAAACGCAAAAAGTCACGCGAGGAATGCTGAATTATTCTCAGACAATCCCGGCTAATGTCAGCTATAACGAGTATCAGTTTGTTATTGTGCAGGCGCGTTCTGACGGGTTTGTCGAAAAAGTCTACCCCATGACGATTGGCGATCATGTGAAGAAGGGGACGCCACTTATCGATATTACCATTCCGGACTGGGTGGAAGCACAGAGTGAATTCCTTCTGTTATCCAGCACCGGTGGTACTTCCACGCAAATTAAAGGCGTTCTGGAACGGCTTCGCCTGGCAGGTATGCCGGAAGAGGATATTCAGAGACTGCGTTCTACCCGGAGCATTCAGACCCGTTTTACCATTAAAGCACCTATTGATGGTGTCATTACTGCATTTGACCTGCGCACCGGCATGAATATTTCGAAAGATAAGGTGGTGGCTCAGATTCAGGGAATGGACCCGGTCTGGATCAGCGCTGCAGTGCCAGAATCTATCGCCTATCTGCTGAAAGATACGTCGCAGTTTGAAATTTCGGTACCGGCTTATCCGGATAAAACATTCCATGTCGAAAAATGGAATATTCTTCCCAGCGTGGATCAGACAACCCGTACGCTTCAGGTCCGTCTCCAGGTTTCTAATAAGGATGAGTTTCTCAAGCCGGGCATGAATGCCTATCTGAAACTGAATACCAGAAGCCAGGAGATGCTGCTGATACCAAGCCAGGCCGTTATCGATACCGGCAAAGAACAGCGCGTGATTACTGTTGATGATGAAGGCAAGTTTGTGCCGAAACAGATCCACGTTCTGCATGAGTCACAGCAACAGTCCGGCATCGGCTCCGGCCTGAATGAAGGCGATACCGTGGTGGTCAGTGGCCTGTTCCTCATTGACTCTGAAGCCAATATTACGGGCGCACTGGAACGTATGCGCCACCCTGAAAAAACAGAAAGCAGTATGCCAGCAATGTCTGACCAGCCTGTAAATATGCATTCAGGGCACTGAGGAGACGACGATGATTGAATGGATTATCCGGCGCTCTGTCGCCAACCGTTTCCTGGTCATGATGGGGGCCCTGTTTCTCAGCATCTGGGGCACATGGACGATTATTAACACGCCTGTCGATGCCTTGCCTGACCTGTCAGATGTGCAGGTCATTATCAAAACCAGCTATCCCGGCCAGGCCCCGCAGATTGTAGAAAACCAGGTCACCTATCCACTTACCACCACCATGCTGTCCGTGCCTGGCGCAAAAACCGTGCGTGGTTTTTCACAGTTCGGTGATTCGTATGTGTATGTCATTTTTGAAGACGGCACCGATCTGTACTGGGCCCGTTCCCGCGTGCTGGAGTACCTGAACCAGGTACAGGGAAAACTGCCCGCCGGTGTGAGTTCTGAAATCGGTCCGGACGCCACGGGGGTGGGCTGGATATTTGAATATGCCCTTGTCGATCGCAGCGGAAAACACGACCTTTCAGAACTGCGTTCTCTGCAGGACTGGTTCCTGAAATTTGAGCTGAAAACCATCCCGAACGTGGCTGAGGTCGCTTCGGTTGGCGGCGTGGTGAAACAGTACCAGATTCAGGTCAATCCGGTAAAATTGTCTCAGTATGGTATCAGCCTGCCCGAAGTGAAACAGGCCCTTGAATCGTCTAACCAGGAGGCCGGTGGCTCATCCGTTGAAATGGCCGAAGCTGAGTATATGGTCCGTGCCAGCGGTTATCTTCAGAGCATTGATGATTTTAATAACATCGTCCTGAAAACAGGCGAGAACGGCGTGCCGGTTTATCTGCGGGATGTTGCCCGCGTGCAGACCGGGCCTGAAATGCGGCGTGGTATTGCCGAGCTGAACGGCCAGGGCGAAGTCGCTGGCGGCGTGGTGATCCTGCGGTCGGGTAAAAATGCACGCGACGTTATCACGGCAGTGAGGGATAAACTTGAGACGCTGAAGGCCAGCCTGCCGGAAGGCGTTGAAATCGTGACCACCTACGATCGCAGCCAGCTCATCGACCGGGCGATTGATAACCTCAGTTCCAAACTTCTGGAAGAGTTTATCGTGGTGGCCATCGTCTGTGCCCTGTTCCTGTGGCACGTACGTTCTGCCCTGGTGGCGATTATCTCTCTGCCGCTTGGTCTGTGTATCGCCTTTATCGTCATGCACTTCCAGGGACTGAACGCCAATATCATGTCGCTGGGAGGGATAGCGATTGCCGTCGGTGCGATGGTGGATGCCGCCATTGTGATGATTGAGAATGCGCATAAGCGGCTTGAGGAGTGGGATCATCAGCATCCGGGTGAGCAGATTGACAACGCCACCCGCTGGAAGGTGATTACCGATGCCTCCGTTGAAGTGGGACCCGCACTGTTTATCAGCCTGCTGATCATCACCCTGTCCTTTATTCCTATCTTTACCCTGGAAGGTCAGGAAGGACGTCTGTTTGGCCCGCTGGCATTCACGAAAACGTACTCCATGGCGGGCGCGGCCGCGCTGGCCATCATCGTCATTCCGATTCTGATGGGATTCTGGATCCGGGGGAAAATTCCTGCAGAGACCAGTAACCCCCTGAACCGGGTACTGATCAAAGCGTATCATCCATTGCTGTTGCGGGTTCTCCACTGGCCAAAAACAACCCTGCTGGTTGCGGCCTTGTCCATTTTCACCGTTATCTGGCCGCTGAGCCAGGTGGGCGGTGAGTTTCTGCCGAAGATTAACGAGGGCGACCTGTTGTATATGCCGTCGACCCTGCCGGGTGTCTCTCCGGCTGAAGCTGCAGCGCTCCTGCAGACGACGGACAAGTTAATCAAAAGCGTTCCTGAAGTGGCCTCTGTATTTGGCAAGACCGGTAAAGCAGAGACCGCCACGGATTCCGCACCGCTCGAAATGGTTGAAACCACGATCCAGCTCAAACCTGAGGATCAGTGGCGTCCAGGCATGACGATTGACAAGATTATTGAAGAACTCGACAGGACCGTCCGTTTACCGGGGCTGGCAAACCTCTGGGTGCCGCCAATCCGTAACCGTATTGATATGCTCTCAACCGGGATCAAAAGCCCGATAGGTATCAAGGTGTCCGGAACGGTTCTGTCCGATATCGATGCAACGGCGCAGAGTATCGAAGCGGTCGCCAAAACCGTACCCGGCGTAGTGTCTGCTCTCGCAGAGCGACTGGAAGGCGGGCGCTACATTGATGTGGATATCAACCGGGAAAAAGCCTCCCGCTACGGAATGACGGTGGGCGATGTGCAGCTGTTCATCTCATCAGCCATCGGCGGCGCGACGGTAGGGGAAACGGTTGAAGGCGTGGCCCGGTACCCGATTAATATCCGCTATCCGCAGGATTACCGGAACAGCCCGCAGGCCCTGAAACAGATGCCGATCCTGACCCCGATGAAGCAGCAGATCACGCTGGGCGATGTTGCGGATATTAAGGTCGTTTCCGGGCCGACTATGCTGAAAACGGAAAATGCCCGTCCAGCCAGCTGGATTTACATTGACGCGCGCGGCAGGGATATGGTGTCGGTGGTTAATGACATTAAAACGGCGATCAGTCAGAAAGTGAAACTGAGACCGGGTACCAGCGTGTCATTCTCCGGACAGTTTGAACTGCTTGAGCATGCCAACAAGAAACTGAAGCTGATGGTGCCGATGACGGTGATGATCATCTTCATCCTGTTGTATCTGGCATTCCGCCGGGTTGATGAAGCCCTGCTGATCCTGATGAGCCTGCCGTTCGCCCTGGTTGGCGGGATATGGTTCCTGTACTGGCAGGGCTTCCATATGTCTGTCGCAACCGGAACGGGGTTTATCGCTCTGGCCGGGGTGGCAGCAGAGTTTGGCGTGGTCATGCTGATGTATCTGCGTCATGCCATTGAAGCGCACCCGGAATTGTCCCGTAAAGAGACGTTCACACCGGAAGGCCTTGATGAAGCCCTCTATCATGGTGCCGTACTGCGTGTCCGGCCGAAAGCCATGACCGTGGCGGTGATCATTGCGGGTCTGCTGCCAATACTCTGGGGAACCGGTGCAGGTTCAGAAGTCATGAGCCGTATCGCGGCACCCATGATTGGTGGGATGATCACGGCTCCGCTGCTGTCCCTGTTCATTATTCCTGCCGCCTACAAATTAATCTGGCTGCGCAGACATAAAAAAAGCGTGTCCTGAACCTGAAAGGGCACCCCTGTGGGTGTCCTTCTTTACTGATTCACCCTGACGTCAGGGTTTAAATCGATAATATACAGAGGTGAGTATGAAAAAAGTGGTTCTGATGGCGCTGGCTCTCGGCCTTTCACTGCCCGCGATGGCGAGTGAAAAAGTGATTGATATGTACAAATCTGAAAACTGTGGCTGTTGTTCCCTGTGGGGCAAAGCGATGGAAAAAGACGGGTTTGAAGTACGAACTCACGTCATGAATGATCAGGCGCTGTCAGCCCTGAAAGAAAAGCATGCTATTCCTGCAGGACTGCGAAGTTGTCATACCGCGGTTGCCGGTAATTTGATCATTGAAGGCCATGTGCCTGCGACAACGATACATAAGGCAATGCAGTCTGGTTCAGGTATATACGGTCTCGCCACCCCCGGTATGCCAGCAGGAAGTCCTGGAATGGAGATGGGAGCCCGAAAAGAGGCTTACGATGTTATCGCATTCTCACCGGATGGAAGTAAAAAAGTCTTCCAGCGAATCGAATAGTCAGCGGAACGGCTGATAACGGGACGCCGGTAGCAGGCACTCCTGTGCCGGCGATATTCGTGGTAATCGCATCCATGACATACCCTGAAGACAGAAGATGCTTCGGTATGCATAAGGAGAGTTACTGTGAAAAATGACAATGCAGTGCAACACAACAACCAGACTGCTTCTGAGCAGACATTATCCCCGGACGAGGGCCACGTATTGCATAAGGTGAGAGATCCCGTGTGCGGGATGGCCATCCTGCCCGACAGGGCGCACAGCAGCATTCGATACCAGGACCACCAACTTTATTTCTGCTCCGCCAGCTGTGAGAGTAAATTTAAAGCCCATCCCGATCGTTATCTTACCGAAGATGCCAGTGAACATTCCCATCACCATCACCACGATCATCACGAAGTCAGCCCTGATCAGATAAAACAGCCTCACCACCAGGCGGAAAAAGAGAATTCTGAAGGTGTGTGGACATGTCCGATGCACCCGGAGATACGCCGCAGTGGTCCCGGAAGCTGTCCTGTCTGTGGAATGGCACTGGAGCCGCTCGTAGCTACGGCATCCACGGGGCCGAGTGATGAACTTCACGACATGACAAGACGCTTCTGGCTGGGGTTGTTGCTGGCGTTTCCGGTTCTGGTACTCGAAATGGGATCTCATCTGTTTCCCGAGTTGAGGAATACAGTACCGCCACAGTACAACACATGGCTGCAGCTGCTTCTGGCCTCCCCTGTCGTGTTGTGGTGTGGCTGGCCATTCTTCGCCCGGGCCGGAATGTCGTTACGTAACCGCTCCCTGAATATGTTTACCCTTGTTGCAATGGGGACCGGCGTAGCCTGGGTTTACAGCGTCATTGCAACCGTCTTCCCCTCCTGGTTTCCTGCATCGTTCAGAAACATGGATGGCCTGGTGGCCGTTTATTTTGAAGCCGCAGCAGTTATTACGGTGCTTGTTCTGCTGGGACAGGTTCTTGAGCTGCGGGCACGGGAACAAACCTCAGGCGCCATTACTGCGCTTCTGAACCTTGCCCCCAAAACCGCCAGACGGCTGGATCATGACGGTCATGAAACGGATATTAATGCGGAAGATGTCCTGCCTGGCGATAAGCTCCGCATCAGACCTGGAGAGAGTATTCCGGTCGACGGTATCGTGATCGAAGGCAAAACAACCGTTGATGAATCGATGGTGACCGGGGAATCTATGCCGGTTACCAAAACGGAGGGTGACCCTGTCATCGGGGGGACCATTAATCAGACAGGGAGTCTCATCATCCGTGCAGAGAAAGTCGGTGATGAAACAATGCTCTCACGAATTGTTCAGATGGTCGCTGATGCACAGCGTTCGCGTGCCCCCATCCAGAGAATGGCTGACAGCGTTTCAGGCTGGTTTGTTCCTCTGGTGATACTTATCGCGGTTGTTGCTTTCGTGATCTGGTCTGTCTGGGGGCCCGAGCCCAGGATGGCGCACGGTCTCATTGCGGCTGTGTCGGTCCTGATTATTGCCTGTCCCTGCGCGCTGGGGCTGGCCACGCCGATGTCGATAATGGTGGGGGTGGGCAAAGGAGCCCAGGCCGGGGTGTTAATCAGGAATGCCGAAGCCCTTGAGCGTCTTGAAAAAGTGGACACGCTGGTTGTCGACAAAACAGGCACGCTCACGGAAGGTTCGCCTACGGTGACAGGGATTATCAGTCTCAATCCGGGTGGGGAAACATCTCTTTTGCGTGTAACAGCCGCAGTGGAAAAAGGCTCGCAGCATCCGCTGGGTATGGCAGTAGTTAAAGCAGCACAGGAAAAGGGGATCGCAATACCCGCAGTCACTCATTTCGATGCACCGTCGGGTAAAGGTGTCTCAGGCGATGTCGAAGGTCAACGGGTTGTTATTGGTAATGAACTGGCTATGCAGGAAAACAGTATAGTTATTGATAATCAAAAGGCCGTTGCGGATACGTTGCGGATGGAAGGCGCTACCGTTATCTATGTGGCCACAGACGGGGACCTTGCAGGCCTGATAGCTATCTCGGATCCCGTGAAAACAACCACGCCGGATGCGCTTAAAGCTTTGCGTCAGGCGGGGATCCGCATCGTTATGCTCACCGGGGATAACCAGCTTACTGCTGAAGCAGTCGCACGGAAACTGGGAATAGATGAGGTTGAAGCCGGAATTCTGCCGGATGGCAAAAAAGCAGTGATAACCCGACTGAAAGAGTCTGGCCATGTGGTTGCGATGGCCGGAGACGGTGTGAATGATGCCCCGGCGCTGGCAGCGGCTGACGTGGGTATAGCCATGGGAACGGGTACAGATGTGGCAATTGAAAGTGCCGGAGTCACCCTTCTCAAAGGCGACTTGATGATACTGAACAGGGCCCGTCATCTGTCAGAGATCACCATGAAAAATATCCGTCAGAATCTGTTTTTTGCATTTATCTACAACGCACTTGGCGTGCCTGTGGCTGCAGGTCTGCTTTATCCTGTGTATGGAATACTGCTGTCGCCAGTTATTGCGGCGGCGGCCATGGCTCTTTCCTCCGTCAGCGTCATTGTGAATGCGTTGCGTCTGAAAAGTGTCAGGCTCGGGAAATAACACTGAGTGAAGGGTCAGTTACGAACAGAAGGAGTCCAGTATGAAAAGTACCACCTATGCGCTTATTGCTGTCGCCGCGATCGCGGCATTTGCCCTCCTGCGCGAACACTGGTCACATGTGGCAGGTTACTGGCCATATCTGTTATTGCTGGTCTGCCCGCTAATGCATCTTTTCCACGGCCACGGAGGGCATGGAGATCATCAACATCACGGAAGTGAAAACGATAAAAAAAATTAATCCGGCAGACGGGGCCGCGTCGCGGTCCCGTTATCAGTCCAGGTATCGTTCGTAGTCTCTGGCATGCGCAAAGGCATGCTGTTCGAGTTTGTTATCAGCGGGTGCCGCTGCCCGGAACGCCAGAGAGTTAACAGGGTTGTTATTGATGACCAGCTCGTAATGCAGATGAGGACCGGATGAACGTCCGCTGTTACCGGATAACGCAATAGCACCTCCCCGTGTAACCCTGGCCCCTTTAGTAACGAGTATTTTATTGAGGTGGAGATAGCGAGTTTTAACACCGGCTTTTCCCGTTACTTCAACAAAATATCCCATGGTACTGTTGTATTCGGCCCGGGTGATTTTTCCGTCGATGACGCTGACTATTTTCGTGTTCATGGGCATGGAATAATCAATGCCATTATGGGGACTCACTTTTCCCGATACCGGGTTAAGTCTTGCAGGATTGAAAGGCGAACTGAGTCTTGCTGTGGCCGGTAACGGATAATCGAGACTGCCTTTCCCGGAAGTATCGGAAAGGTTATAGAACTTTTTATCTGATATACGATACGCCGTGTAATTAAATGAACCGGACGTAAATTTATAGGCCACGACACGTGATTTTCCCGCTTTCTTTTGCAGTACGAGTTTTAATGATTCATTTTTTTTCAAATGCCGCAGATTAAACCGGGAAGGCAAGGAGCGCTGAAGAGTAGCGATCTCGTTCGATTCCAGCCCCGAGCGGGTGGCTGAAAGGTAGGCATTTTCTTTTACGACATCGGTAGAATACATTTACTGGAATTCGCCGTTAGCATGAACACTGCGGCGTATGCTAGGGGTTTTCAGGAGGCGTGTCATCTGTCAGTTAATCGGGAGCACCGTTGATGGTCGTCATTTTTGTAACATATCTTGTTTCCCGTTTGCTCCTGAAGCTCTGGGAACTGTATGACCAGCCCGACGGTGATGATTAACGGGACTGAAACAGGTTACGGCAGAGCAATATGGGGCTCATGTCCTGCTACGTAACCCGTCAGTAAAGCCCTGCTGCGCACCTGACGCTAAGCACTAACCCGCCTGCAGTTACCTGGTCGAATACAGCCCGCGAAGCTTTCTTGCCTGCGTCTGATGTGCTTCCGCACCGGCATTATTGACCTGCTCATGCACGAGAGCGGCTTTTTCTCCGGCATTCAGTTCGTTAAAAGAAGAAGACGAGGTCTTTGAATTTGCATCACTGCCGGACAGCATTTTTTTATGTTCCTCAATCATTTTCTGATGCGCATAGGACGCGCTGTTGTTCATAAATGAATGAGCAACAATGGCCCTTTCATGTTCATTCATTTCAGAGAATGAGGGCGTGTTGTTTTTATTAACCCTGTCCGGTAAGTTTTCATGCGTCGAGGAATTCACATGACTGACGGCTGAGGCATTATTAACAAATCGATGTGCTTCATGGGCAATATCACTGGACTGAGCAAAAGCTGCCCCACAAAATAAAGCTGTAAACGCAGTGGTCGTGATTAATATATTCATGTGTAATTACCTTCTGAGGTACATAAAAGATGTCCTTATGATCATATATAAAAATAATCAACCTGTGGGGAAGATGACGTAAATGTAATACAGCTATGTACATTACACGATTGTAATGAATTTGTTTCTTAAGGTGTGCTAGATTCATTTCATTGTAAGTGGATGAACCAGTAATTTAATTTAAATCGGTTCTCGAATTCTGTCAGTAACCATACTTTAAATAAGGGAATGCGCATGCTGTTGAAAACGTCTCGACGAACTTTCCTGAAGGGGTTAACCCTCTCTGGCGTAGCCGGAAGTCTTGGCGTATGGAGTTTCAATGCGCGTTCCAGTCTGAGCCTGCCAGTTGCCGCATCCCTGCAGGGTACTCAGTTTGACCTGACCATTGGTGAAACGGCCGTCAATATCACGGGCAGTGAGCGTCAGGCCAAAACAATCAATGGAGGCCTGCCGGGGCCCGTTCTTCGCTGGAAAGAAGGTGACACCATTACCCTGAAGGTCAAAAACCGTCTTAATGAACAGACGTCCATTCACTGGCACGGCATTATTCTTCCGGCCAATATGGATGGTGTTCCGGGGCTGAGTTTTATGGGCATAGAGCCTGATGATACCTACGTTTACACCTTTAAGGTTAAGCAGAACGGGACTTACTGGTACCACAGCCATTCCGGTCTGCAGGAACAGGAGGGGGTATACGGTGCCATTATCATCGATGCCGGGGAGCCAGAACCGTTTACTTACGATCGTGAGCATGTGGTCATGTTGTCTGACTGGACCGATGAAAATCCTCACAGCCTGCTGAAAAAATTAAAAAAACAGTCGGATTACTACAATTTCAATAAACCAACCGTTGGCTCTTTTTTCCGCGACGTGAATACCAGGGGGCTGTCAGCCACCATTGCCGATCGGAAAATGTGGGCTGAAATGAAAATGAATCCGACTGACCTCGCGGATGTCAGTGGCTACACCTACACCTATCTCATGAACGGGCAGGCCCCGCTGAAAAACTGGACCGGACTGTTCCGTCCCGGTGAAAAGATACGCTTACGGTTTATCAACGGCTCGGCAATGACCTATTTCGATATCCGTATCCCCGGGCTGAAAATGACGGTCGTGGCTGCAGATGGCCAGTATGTAAACCCGGTTACCGTTGACGAATTCAGGATTGCCGTTGCCGAAACCTATGATGTCATTGTGGAGCCTCAGGGTGAGGCCTATACCATCTTCGCACAATCCATGGACAGGACCGGTTACGCTCGAGGGACACTGGCCACGAGAGAGGGGTTAAGTGCTGCCGTTCCCCCCCTCGATCCCCGTCCTCTGTTGACCATGGAAGATATGGGTATGGGGGGAATGGGACATGATATGGCAGGAATGGACCACAGCCAGATGGGAGGCATGGGTAACAGCGGAGAGATGATGTCTATGGACGGTGCTGACCTTCCGGATAGCGGGACATCCTCCGCGCCCATGGATCACAGCAGCATGGCCGGTATGGATCATTCCCGGATGGCCGGAATGCCGGGTATGCAAAGTCATCCTGCGTCAGAAACGGATAACCCACTGGTTGATATGCAGGCGATGAGCGTCTCTCCGAAATTAAATGATCCGGGTATTGGTCTTCGAAATAACGGAAGAAAGGTTCTCACGTACGCGGATTTGAAAAGCCGCTTTGAGGATCCTGACGGACGTGAACCTGGCCGTACCATAGAACTGCATTTAACCGGCCACATGGAAAAGTTTGCCTGGTCATTTAACGGAATCAAGTTTTCAGATGCCGCACCGGTGCTGCTGAAATACGGTGAGCGGCTCAGGATCACGCTGATCAACGATACCATGATGACTCACCCCATTCACCTGCATGGTATGTGGAGCGATCTGGAAGATGAAAACGGTAATTTCATGGTTCGTAAACACACAATAGATGTTCCCCCTGGTACAAAACGCAGTTACAGAGTGACAGCAGATGCGCTTGGCCGCTGGGCGTATCACTGCCATTTGCTCTATCACATGGAAATGGGAATGTTTCGTGAAGTCCGGGTGGAGGAATGATGCGAATGAAGAGAAATTTGAAGGCCATACCTGTTCTGGTCGCCGGTTTGTTTACCTCACAGCTTTCTATTGCGGCGGGCTCCGTCTCTGCAGATCCCCACGCCGGGCACGACATGTCTGCCATGCAGATGCCAGCAGATGAGAATTTCACTGAGATGACGTCAATGGAGCCCATTGTAACTGAGAGCAGAACGCCAATTCCGCCTGTTACCGATGCCGACCGGAAGGCTGCATTCGGCAATTTACAGGGGCATGCGATTCACGACAGTGCGATTAATTATCTGGTTCTGCTGGATCAACTGGAATGGCAACGGTCGGATAACACCAACAATTTCAGCTGGAGTGTTAACAGCTGGATTGGAGGCGACACAGATCGGATTTGGCTAAAGAGTGAAGGTGAACGAAGCAATGGGGAAACGGAGGCGGCTGAAGCGCAGTTACTCTGGGGACATGCGGTTGGCCCATGGTGGGATTTGGTTGCGGGTGTCAGGCAGGATTTCAGACCTGCTTCTGCCCGGACCTGGGCTGCTGTCGGTTTTCAGGGGCTGGCACTCTATAATTTTGAGTCTGAAATTACGGGTTTTGTCAGTAATGGCGGAAAAGCAGCCCTTCGTCTGGGAGGAGAATACGACGTTTTACTGACTAACCGGCTCATACTCCAGCCATCCTATGAGGTGAATTTCTACAGTCAGGATGATGAATCG
The DNA here is from genome assembly GCF_045257065.1 of Enterobacter sp. PP-008-ECC_S150. Classification (NCBI taxonomy): domain Bacteria; kingdom Pseudomonadati; phylum Pseudomonadota; class Gammaproteobacteria; order Enterobacterales; family Enterobacteriaceae; genus Enterobacter; species Enterobacter sp. PP-008-ECC_S150. Next base: position 41,195 of record NZ_JBJHHG010000012.1, read on the forward strand.
CGGGGTCGCGGCAGGGGACTGACTGACACAGAGCTGGGGCTCCGGCTGCGCTATGAAATACGCCGTGAGTTTGCACCCTATATAGGCGTTTCCTGGAATCAACTTTACGGGAAAACATCCGATATGGCGAAAAGAGAAGGTGAGAAAGACCATCAGGTAGTATTCCTGGCGGGAGCCAGAATCTGGTTTTAACGCACTGATATAAAACACTCAACTAAACAGGTAAATAAAATGTCGATTTTAAATAAAGCCATTCTTACAGGTGGCCTCGTTATGGGCGTTGCTTTCTCTGCTATGGCCCATCCGGAATTAAAAAGCTCTGTGCCACAGGCTGATTCAGCCGTAGCGGCCCCGGAAAAGATTCAGCTTAATTTCTCGGAAAATCTGACCGTGAAATTCTCAGGTGCAAAATTAACGATGACGGGTATGAAAGGCATGTCATCACATTCTCCGATGCCGGTCGCGGCAAAAGTGGCGCCAGGCGCTGACCCTAAATCGATGGTCATTATTCCGCGAGAGCCTTTACCCGCTGGCACTTATCGTGTTGACTGGCGCGCGGTTTCTTCAGATACGCACCCTATTACCGGTAATTACACCTTTACAGTGAAGTAATATTATGAACGACCTGATTATGATTGTTATTCGTTTTCTTCTTTATCTGGATTTGATGGTAATATTTGGATTGCCATTTTTTCAGATATATGGAATAAGCGGTGTCAGACATGAAACCTATAACCTGACTAATTTCAGGTCGTTTATAACTTTTGCTGTTGTTACAGGCATCATTCTTACTGGCATTAATATGCTCCTGGTATCTAATGCCATGAGTGGAGTAACTGACCTCAGAGAATTATCCATCCATGTTATCGAGATGGTGATAGAAGAAACTGATGTGGGTATTAGCTGGATTGTCAGGCTCTGTGCCCTGTTTACCACACTCGGTGCTTTGTTCCTTTACACTAATAAGAGAGTATTGTCCTGCCTGCTGATGACGATGAGTGGGGGCGTGGCGCTGGCTACACTTGCCTGGGGAGGACACGCCGTTATGCATGACGGTCTGCATTACTATCTCCATTTACTGAGCGATCTGACCCATCTCGGCGCTGCAGGTGCCTGGACAGGTGCTCTGGTTGCATTTGCTATCCTGCTGATGCGCAGAAACGAGCATAATGCACAGAGCGTCATTGTGATATCTGACTCCCTGGCAAAATTTGCCACGGCAGGAACGGTGATTGTTGTAGCCCTGATCCTGAGTGCGCTGGTCAACTATCTGTATATTGCTGAGGGTAACTTAACTCCCTTATTCAACAGTTCCTGGGGGAGGATATTGCTTGCCAAGACGGCTCTGTTTGTTCTGATGCTTCTTCTGGCTGCAGCAAACCGGTTTCACCTGGGTCCCCGGCTTGAAGTTATGGTCAGGGAAGGGAATTATGATCGCAGCGTTGCCCTGATGCGAAACAGCATCCTGACAGAATTCGTTGTTGCGATTATCATTCTGGGCGCCGTAGCGTGGCTCGGAATGCTTGCTCCGTCTCAGGTCAGCTAGGGGACAGCCAAAGCTCATGCGTGAGATTTTTACTTTCATATCAGCGAGTTGACCATGCAGCGTATTTTAATCGTTGAAGACGAACAAAAAACAGGTCGTTACCTGCAGCAGGGACTGGTTGAGGAAGGCTATCAGGCCGATCTCTTTAATAATGGCCGCGATGGTCTCGGGGCCGCGTCGAAGGGACAGTATGATTTGATAATACTGGACGTGATGCTGCCTTTCCTCGACGGGTGGCAAATCATCAGCGCACTGAGGGAGTCCGGGCACGAAGAACCGGTCCTGTTTTTAACCGCAAAGGACAACGTGCGGGACAAAGTGAAAGGACTGGAGCTTGGCGCAGATGACTACCTGATTAAGCCCTTTGATTTTACGGAGCTGGTTGCACGTGTAAGAACCCTACTGCGCCGGGCACGCTCGCAGGCCGCAACAGTCTGCACCATCGCCGATATGACCGTTGATATGGTGCGCCGGACCGTGATCCGTTCGGGGAAGGAGATCCATCTCACCGGTAAAGAATACGTTCTGCTTGAGTTGCTGCTGCAACGCACCGGAGAAGTGTTACCCAGGAGTCTTATCTCGTCCCTGGTCTGGAACATGAATTTTGACAGTGATACGAATGTGATTGATGTCGCCGTGAGACGTCTGAGAAGTAAAATTGATGATGACTTTGAGCCAAAACTGATCCATACCGTTCGCGGTGCCGGATATGTCCTGGAGATCAGAGAAGAGTGAGGTTCAAAATTTCCCTGACCACACGCCTGAGCCTGATTTTTTCTGCGGTGATGCTTACGGTATGGTGGTTATCAAGTTTTATCCTGATTAGCACCCTTAATGGCTATTTCGATAATCAGGACCGCGATTTTCTGACAGGTAAACTTCAGCTCACCGAAGAGTTTCTTAAAACAGAGACGTTCAGGAACAAAACGGATATTAAGTCATTATCAGAAAAAATAAACGATGCGATGGTGGGGCACAATGGCTTATTCATTTCTATAAAAAACATGGAAAATGAAAAAATTGTTGAACTCTATGCCAAAAATTCTGTTGTTCCAGCGGTCCTGCTTAATAAGTCGGGTGATATTCTCGACTATATGATCCAGACGGAAGAAAATAACACCGTGTACCGCAGTATCTCGCGGCGGGTTGCCGTGACGCCGGAACAGGGTAAAAGCAAACATGTCATCATTACGGTTGCCACGGATACTGGGTATCACACCCTGTTTATGGACAAACTCAGTACCTGGCTGTTCTGGTTCAATATCGGTCTGGTCTTTATTTCTGTTTTTCTGGGCTGGCTGACCACACGTATTGGTCTGAAACCGCTACGGGAAATGACCAGTCTGGCTTCCTCCATGACCGTACACAGCCTGGATCAGCGTCTAAATCCCGATCTGGCTCCGCCGGAAATCTCTGAGACCATGCAGGAGTTCAATAATATGTTTGATCGCCTGGAGGGGGCATTCCGGAAACTGTCAGATTTCTCGTCTGACATCGCGCATGAGCTGCGCACACCAGTCAGTAATCTGATGATGCAGACGCAGTTTGCACTGGCTAAGGAAAGGGATGTTTCGCATTACCGCGAAATTTTATTCGCTAACCTGGAAGAACTGAAAAGGTTGTCACGAATGACCAGTGACATGCTTTTTCTGGCACGTTCAGAGCATGGTCTGCTGCGGCTGGATAAACATGATGTGGATCTGGCAGCCGAACTGAATGAATTACGTGAGTTGTTCGAGCCCCTGGCAGACGAAACAGGAAAGACAATCACGGTTGAAGGAGAGGGCGTTGTTGCCGGAGACAGCGATATGCTCCGACGTGCTTTCAGTAACCTGCTTTCCAATGCAATCAAGTATTCTCCCGATAACACCTGTACAGCGATACACCTTGAGCGTGACAGTGACTGTGTGAACGTGATGATTACGAATACGATGTCCGGCCAGGTTCCCGCTAATCTGGAACGTTTGTTTGACCGGTTCTATCGCGCAGACTCATCAAGGTTCTACAACACGGAAGGCGCGGGGCTGGGATTATCAATTACAAGGTCGATCATTCATGCTCACGGCGGCGAGCTGTCAGCAGAACAGCAGGGGCGTGAAATTGTGTTCAAAGTGCGCCTGTTAATGGATTAATCCCGTTGTTCAGGAGAAACCTGGAAGGTGACAAAATTGTCATCATTCAGTCACGCGATAAACAGAGGCGGTTTTTTATAATTATTCATAAATCAGGAGCAGCGTGATAACACAATCACCTGGTTCCTGGAGTGATGATTAACCCGCCCTGAGATCAACTGCTTTCTCTGTTATAAGCCATTGATTGTTTGGGTATGTAAACACCGGAGACCCAACCATGAAAAAGATTCTCGTATCATTTGTTGCCATTATGGCTGCCGCTTCATCTGCCATGGCTGCAGAGACAATGAACATGCATGACCAGGTAAATAATGCACAGGCACCTGCCCACCAGATGCAGTCATCTGCTGAAAAAAGTGCAATTCAGGGAGACAGCATGACAATGATGGATATGAGCAGTCACGATCAGGCCGCAATGTCCCATGACATGATGCAAAACAGCAATTCTGCTGCCCACCAGGACATGGCTGAAATGCATAAAAAAATGATGAAAGCTAAACCCGGAGCTACCAACGAAACAGCAAAGTCATTTTCTGAAATGAGCGAGCATGAGAAGGCCGCAGCTGTACATGAGAAGGCGAATAATGGTCAGTCTTCCGTTGTTCACCAGCAGCAGGCTGATAAGCATCGCAGTCAGATCACCCAGAATTAACCCGCAGCTCCACTTGTTAGACCCTCATTTGACGCCGAAGTCACTGGCTTACGCTCCCGTCCGGGAGCGTTTTTTTTCCCATATATCAAACTTTAACTCTGAAGAGGTGGAAGTATCTGACCAACACTGTCACGTAACGCCAGATAACTACAAAAACACCTTTTTCCTCCTGTAAATTGCAGTTCCTGCAAGAACATCAAGGCATAATGTTGGAACAGCGTGTGATACACACTTAGCATCATGTTTTGTATGTGTTTTTTTAAAACTTTACAACTTTAAAGTCTTTTTCATGTTAAAGGAGACAACTTTAATGTCTCTACACAGCAGAAGACAAGTGACCTAAGCGCGCTGCCACCCGTCGCGGTTGGTTTTACGGGGTGACGGTGGTGGCGTCCGTCACGGCCAGAATATTGCTCGCGGCCACGGTTCCCATCTTGATATATGACGCTGCGCTAACGCCGCCAATATGAGGTGAAATAACCACGTTTTCTACGGACTGCCAGACGTGCGGCGCCGTTAGCGGCTCATGGGTAAAGCTGTCCAGCGCCGCGCTGTGCAGCGTGCCGTCCCGGAGCGCCGCCAGTAACGATTCATCGTGGATCAGTCCGCCGCGTGCCGTATTCACCAGAATGGCATTCCGCCTGCAGTGGGCGAGCGTCTGGCTATTGATCATCCCCCGATTCTCATCGGTCAGCGGGCAGTGCAGCGAGATGACATCGGCACGGGAAAGCAGCCCGGTCAGCGTTTCGGCGCGTTCGCACACGGCAGGCATGGATTTAGCATAGGGATCGTAAGCCAGCACCTTCATGCCGAAGGCGTGACCAATATTCGCCACGCGCGAGCCGATGGCACCCAACCCGATCAGCCCTAACGTGAGGCCCTCCAGTTCAATGGATTTATGCGTTGCCTTATCCCAGTGCCCGTCGCGCAGCCGCTTGTCCATAGGCACCACGGACTTTGCGCAGGCGAGGATCAGCGCCCAGGTGTGTTCAGCCACGGCCGCCGCGTTTGCGCCCGGCGCAGCGCGAACGGCGATGTTGCGCTCGGCCGCTGCCGCCTGGTCTATCACATCGATCCCGCTTCCGTGCTTGGAAATCACCTGCAGAGCCGGGGCGGCATCCATGACGTTCGCGGTGATCCTGCCGTAACGCACCAGAATCGCCACGGGATTATGTTGTTTACACAGCGCGATCAGATCATCTTCCGTGGGCTGGCGACCTGCAAACACCACCTCAAAGCCCTGTAACATCTCCATCGCCTGCTCCGCCAGGTCGCTTCCGGTAACCAGAATAACGTCTTTGCCCCCCATCACAGCGCCTCCCCGTCAGCTAACATCCCCGCCTGGCGAAGCGCGTCATCAAGCCAGTGCGGACGCAAATCGCCTTCACGGATGGCGACAAGACGCCGGGTCTCCATCTCCAGCTTTCCTTTTGCCCGCGCGATAACCTCCTGAACCTCACCGCGCGGGATGACGACCACGCCGTCGATATCCGCAACGACCAGATCCCCGGCCTGAACCGTCGCCCCGGCGACCGAAATGGGATGATTAACCCGGCCAGAAATTAACTTTGTCGGGCCGCAGGGGTTCAGGCCGGCAGAGAAGACGGGGTAGTCACCTTTGCTCAGGGTATCGGCATCACGTACAGCGCCGTCAATAATGATGCCCGCAATGCCGCTCGCCCGGGCCTGAGTGGCCATGATTTCGCCAAGCAGCGCGCAGCTCAGGTCACCTTTGCCATCGACGACCAGGACATCGCCGGGCTGTGCAACCGCCATCGCGGCATGAATCGCCAGGTTATCACCCGGGCGAACTTCAACGGTGATGGCCGGACCCGCAACCTTCATGTGGGGTGCAAGCGGTTTGATACGGCCATGAAGCGTACCGCGGCGACCGGCCACGTCGGCCAGAATCGCTGCCTGATAATCGGCAGCCCGACGAACATCCTCAGCAGAGACGCGTTCGAACTGGCGGTTAATCGGTTGTTTTTCAGAAACGGACATGAATGCCTCCATATTGTTTTACTGTGTACAATGCAGGTGTACAATACAAAACAACTATAGCGGTGTTGCTTTCCTTTTAGCCAGACCCGAGGCAGCGTTTGTGATGTAAACACGAAGTGACTCACAAAATTTGAGGTACACTCACTGCCGGGCTAACAAGGAGATAATGATGGGGAATGAAGGCGTTGTAGCGGTTGAAAAAGCGCTGGCTTTACTGGATTGCTTCCGTCCAGGTGAAGAGAGCCTGACGCTGACCGCGCTGGCACAGCTGTCGGGTTATCACAAAACCACGGTTTACCGCTTGATGAATTCTCTGGAACGGATGAATTACGTCGTCAGGCATGAAGACGGCAATTATGCGCTTGGCCCACGTCTGCTATACCTCGGCAAGCTGTACGAACAGTCCTTCCATCTTTCCCGTGTGGTGCAGCCAGAGCTTCAGGCCTTATCCCTGGCGTCTGAGGAGAGTGCCAGCTGGTATGTGCTGGAAGGAGGGCAGCGTCTTTGCCTGTTTCGCGCTGAAGCGTCGCATGGCCTGCGACACAGCAATCTTCCCGGCAGCCAGTTTCCACTCGATGATTCGGCCATCAGTAAGGTATTGCGTCATTGGGGGCTGAACGAGAGCCTGCCGGAAGGCGATGCTGAACTTCCTCTCTACACGTCAGGCGCGCGCGATCCCCATACCGCGGCGTTCGCGTTGCCTGTCTTTGGCGTTCACGACAAGCTGGTCGCGGCGTTAGCCCTGACCGGCCCCATCTCACGGCTGACGGAAGATCGCCGTGAGAAGGAGATAGGCCAGTTGATGAATGCGGCTGCCAGCCGTCTGTCGCAGAAAATGGGGGCGAGTAAAGCCTTCTGCACGCAGTTTTATGGTGAAACGAGCGATACGACGGAAGAGAACGCCTGACGGGCAAAGCGGGACAGGCGTCCCGCTCTGGTTTTGACTAGTTTGTGACCTGCTTTTTATGCACGCCTGCGTTGCGCGCCTGACGCCCCATCACCAGCACCGCGATACCACCCGCTACGCACAGCCCAGCCAGAGGAAGCATGGCAAGGGTACTGCTGCCCGTATGCTCATTAATAATGCCGTAAGCATTGACCATCACCGCACCGCCAATAAGGTTGGCGATGGCCCCAATCGCGGCGAGGCCTGCGGCGGCTGAGGTGCTGCTCATCCAGCCAGATGCCAGCGCCCAGAACGGTCCCTTCATGGAATAAGCACCGATCAAGATGATACTGAGTATCACAATCGTGGCAAACAGTGATGCATTCATGAACGCGGCAATGACGCCCGCTGCAATCATGAAGAGCGTCAGCGCGGTATGCCAGCGGCGTTCGTTGGTCCGGTCAGAACTTCGTCCCCAGACAATCATCAGGACGGACGCCAGACCGTAGGGGATGGCGTTGAACAGACCCGTCTCCAGATTATCGAGATGAAACGTTTTGAGCAGCTGAGGGGACCAGACGCTGATCGTTGTGCCCGCTGAAGATGCGCCCGCGTAAATCAGCGCCATCAGCCAGATTTGGCGATGCTTCAGCAGCTGCCATGTTGTCTGATGGCCGATATTTTTTTGCTGCTGACGTTCACTCTCGAGCGTGGTTTCCAGCCATTGTTTCTGTTCACTGCTAAGCCAGTTCGCCTGATGAGGGCGATCGCGAAGAATAAACCAGGCGACAATGCCCAGCATGACGGCCGGTAAGCCTTCAATAATAAACAGCAGATGCCAGCCGCGAAGGCCCAGCCAGCCATCAAGGGACAAAATCAACCCGGAGAGCGGGGAGCCGATGAAGTTGGCGAGCGGGATGGCGACCATAAAGGACGCAATAATGCGTGCGCGGTAGCGGGAAGGGATCCACCAGGTCAGATACAGCACGACGCCCGGAAAGAAGCCCGCCTCTGCAGCCCCGAGAAGAAAGCGGACGATATAAAGCGAAGTTGTGTTTTGCACCAGGGACATACACATGGAGACGATGCCCCAGCTGATCATAATGCGCGGGATCCACAGCCGTGCCCCCACTTTCTGCATGGCCAGGTTGCTGGGCACCTCAAACAAAAAATAGGCCACAAAGTAAAGACTGCTCGCGAAGCCAAACGCCGCTTTGCTGAGGCCAAGGTCCTCATTCATCTGCAGCGAAGCCATGCCGATATTCCCGCGATCGATAATGGAAACCAGGTAACTGACAATCAGAAACGGGAGAATACGCCAGATCACCTTCCGCATCGTCTCTCGTTCTATGTCCTCATTGGCGGTGGCGCCATTACGTAAATGTTCTGTCATTGTGTCCTCGCAGGGTTTCTTATTGGTTTTATCAGGTACAACTAAGTTTTATTTAACAAAACCACTATAGCGGCGGTGCATTCTTTTTATCCAGTTAATGGCAGGTTTAAATGATGTAAATAAGAGGTAACTCACAGATAGAACGGGTTACGCAAAGCGTCCAAACGACAGATGCGCCACCCCACGTTGTGAGGTAAAGTACACACCTTGCGCGGCCCTGGCGCTGCGGTTTTGAGGGGGGATGTGAAGAAACAGCCCACCCTTTTTCTCTGCTGGTTGACGCCAGCCTGCATGGTGTTGTTCTTTGCCTCTATAAAAGGGTTATGTATGTCTGCTGCTCATCTCGGTTTCCCCACGGAAACCGTTGTTGTCTTTGTGGTGATGGCCGCTGGGGCGATGTTTATCGACCTCTTTATGCACCGTCACGACAAGCCCATCTCGCTGAAAAGCGCCGCCATGTGGTCTCTGTTCTGGGTCATGATGGCGATGGCGTTCGCCGGGTTCCTGTATGTCCACCACGGTGCCGAGATGGCAAGCCTGTTCCTCACCGGCTATGCGCTGGAAGAGGTGCTTTCCGTTGATAACCTGTTCGTCATGATGGCGATCTTCGCCTGGTTCGGCGTGCCGGATAAGTACCGCCACCGCGTCCTCTACTGGGGCGTGCTGGGGGCGATTGTCTTCCGCGGCATCTTTGTGGCTATCGGCACCAGCCTGTTAAGCCTGGGGCCGTACGTTGAGGTAATTTTCGCGCTGGTCGTCGGCTGGACGGCGGTGATGATGCTCAGACGCAATGAAGAGAGTGACGAAGTCGAAGATTACTCCGGTCATCTCGCCTATCGCCTGGTGAAGCGCTTCTATCCGGTGTGGCCGAAAATCAGCAGCAACGCCTTTCTTCTGACGCAGAAAGAGGTGGATGCGGAGCTTGAGAAGCCGGAAAACCAGGACGTGATGGTGGGGCGCGTGAAGAAGGCGAAGCGCTATGCGACGCCGCTGCTGCTGTGCGTGGCCGTTGTCGAGCTCTCTGACGTGATGTTTGCCTTTGACTCCGTGCCGGCCATTATTGCCGTGAGCCGCGAGCCGCTGATTATCTACAGCGCCATGATGTTCGCCATCCTCGGCCTGCGTACGCTCTACTTCGTGCTGGAAGCGCTGAAGCAGTATCTGGTGCACCTCGAAAAAGCCGTGGTGCTGCTGCTGTTCTTTGTGGCGTTCAAGCTGGGGCTAAATGCCACCGATCACTTCTGGCATCACGGTTACAGCATAGGCGCGACGGCCAGCCTGTTTGTGGTGTTGGGCGTGCTGGCGCTGGGGATTATCGCGAGCGTGATGTTCCCGGGAAAACGTACTGCCTGATGTCTCGTCCGGTGGCGCTTCGCTTACCGGGCCTACGGATCGAATGTAGGCCGGGTAAGGCGCAGCCGCCATCCGGCAAAAGGCTACTTAATCGGTGAATTACGGCGCTTGCGCGGGTGATGGAAGTGCCGCCAGTGCGGATCCTGCGCCGCCGCCAGCAGCTCGTGGTCGCCGCGGGTATCCCCCCAGGCGCGCAGATGATAGGCGTTCAGGTCGCCATACACTTTTTCCAGCCTTGCCACCTTCTGGGCACAGCGGCAGTTATTGCCCGTGATACGTCCCGTCAGCTTGCCGTCTTTGACTTCCAGCTGCGTGCCAATCAGCTTAATGCCCAGCTTATCCGCCCAAGGCTGGAGCACCAGCGCCGGGGAGGCGGAACAGATGGTCACCTCCGCACCGGAATTTACCTCCGCCGCCACCGCCAGCACCCCTTCGGGGCGCATCAGCTTGTTCCAGTATTTTTCGCAAAAGGCTTCCGCCTGCTGGCGCAGCCAGTGCTCGTCGACGCCCGTCAGGAACGTTTTGATCAGCACTTCCTTCAGCTCGTCGCGCGTCAGCTTGCGACGCACGCAGTGGAGCGTGGGGAGCGCCATACGCACCAGGCGGCCCGCGAAGTAACGTTTCCCGAAGGCAAAACGCAGGAAAGGAATAAAGCTGTCGTGGTGCGTTAACGTCCCATCAAAGTCAAAGACAGAGAGCACGTTGGATTTTGCCACCGTCTCGTCGGCAATCATATTGGTCATAAATACGTCTTAGCTGAAATACACATTCTGGGGATCAGTTTACCTGCTTTACCTGGACAGTCCTTATATCACCACCATTTTTTTCGCGATCTTGCGATCTCAAAGTGAGTCCAATTTTGGTCTCGATAATAATTGGTGAAAAAACGAGCTGTCTATATTATCGCCACATCGCACGATTTTAGGGGAACCATTGGCCCCCACAGGTAAGGAAAAACTCACTCACTACTTCTTTCTTAATATGACTCTGAGATCGCTTATTTCAATCCTCACGTTAAGTTTTGCTTCGTTTTCTGCGTTCAGCTTTCAATTACCCGCGTCGATGTTATCGATGAACAGTGAACTGGCAGCATCGCCGGCGAAGTCTGCACTGCTGCATCAGGAATCCGGCCCGCTGCGCGCGCGTATTCTCGATCAATACCAGAAATGGAAAGGCACCCAGTATCGGTGGGGCGGAACCACGCATCGCGGGGTCGATTGCTCCGCGCTGATGCAGCACCTGTTCAGCGATGCGGCGCACCTTGATTTGCCGCGCACCACGCGCGAGCAGATCCATCGGGGCGTGCAGGTGGCGCAGTACCGTCTGAAAGCCGGCGATCTGATCTTCTTCCAGACGGGCCCAAACCGCCAGCACGTCGGCGTTTACATAGGCAATAGCCAGTTTATTCACGCCTCAAGCAGCCAGGGGGTAACGGTCTCAACCCTGACGGATGATTACTGGCAAGCGCACTACATTACCGCTCGTCGCGTCGCGGGCAGTGCGGCCTGACAGCATCAGATGATGTCATCTACCACGCCACCGTCGACGCGCAGCGCCGCGCCCGAGGTGGCGGAGGCCTGAGGCGAACAGACATAAATCACCATATTGGCGACCTCTTCCACCGTGGCCGCGCGCTGGATAACCGAGCTTGGGCGGTTGGCCATTACAAACTCTTTCGCCAGCTGATCCAGCGATTTGCCGGTTTTCTCGATTTCATCTTTCATCATCTCAGCGAAACCGTCAGACATCGTCGGGCCCGGCAATACGCTGTTGACCGTTACGCCGCTTCCGGCCACGAATTTCGCCAGGCCGCGCGCCAGCGAGAGCTGCGCCGTTTTGGTCACGCCGTAGTGGATCATGTCCGCCGGAATATTGCAGGCCGACTCGGAGGAGATAAACACCACGCGCCCCCAGCCTTTCTGCACCATGCCCGGCAGCAGGGCGCGGGAAAGACGCACGCCGGACATCACGTTGGTTTGCCAGTATCGTTCCCAGGTCTCATCGTCGGTGGCATAGAAATCCTGAGGACCGTAAATCCCGGCATTGTTAACCAGGATATCGACGTTGTTCGCCACCTTCAGAAGCGACTCAACCCCTTCAGGGGTGCTGAGATCGGCAATCGCGGCCCGCACCTGCACGCCCGGCACCACCTGCTGTAGCTGCTGAATCCCTTTATTCACCGATTCCGTGCTGCGGCCATTGACGATCACTTCCGCACCGCTTTCTGCCAGCCCTCTGGCAATGGCGAACCCGATCCCGCCGGTTGAGGCGGTGACCAGCGCCACTTTCCCCGCAAAGTCGATTTTCATCATCTGCTCCCTATCGTTTTAACGTTCGGACATTAAAGCGTAGCAGGTGAGGATGGCGGCTCCTGGCTAAAAAGGCGCAGCAGCGTCTCAACCTGCTCATCAAGCGGGGCGAGGGTACGCTTAACGATCAGGTGTAGCGGCGTTGCCCTGCGTGCGCCGTGGCTCAGCGGCAGGCGTTTCAGAACGCCCTGATCCAGCAGAGTCTGGATGCGTTCCTCTGGCAGCCAGCCGTAGCCAACCTGAGAGACGACGGCCTCGATGGCGGCGTCGATGGTGGAGAAGGTCCACGACTCGCCGGCAGCAGGCGCGGCGGGCTGGCTGTCCGCAATCTGGATGAGCGGCCACGGGCGAAGCATCTCATCATTTAGCGGCGCGTCGAGGTGAAAGAGGGGATGCTGGTGATGGGCCACGGCAACAAAGTCGATATTCATCAGCCATTCGCCAAGCCCGGTCATGTCCTGGCGGCGGGTTAAGATCATCACGTCCGCTTCGTCGTTCAGGGTGTCCACGCGGCTATTTTCCAGCACCTCGGTGAGATGCACCTGGGTTTGCGGATACCGCTGCTGGAATTGTCTTAAAATCGCAAACAGCCTGCGGCGGGGAAAAATACTGTCTACGATCAGATCGATTCGGGTTCGCATACCGCTGCGCAGCGTCGCGGCGCGCGTCTCAACGTAAGAGAACGCCTTAAGCAGCGGTTTCACCTGATTCAGCAAGAATTCTCCAGCGGGCGTGAGGACGGCCCGTCTCCCTTCCACTACCAGCAGCGCAACGCCCAGGCGCTCCTGCAGCAAAGAGAGGTTGTAACTGACGGAAGACTGGCTGCGGTGCGTCTGTTCTGCCGCTTTGGCAAAACTCCCGGCCTCGACCACTTTTTCAAGTAATGACCACTGTTCAAGGGTTGTTTTATGCATGACATATCTAATTTTTGAATTAATTTGATTCAAACATAGCGTTATTAATTCATTTTTTGAAGGGGTACGATACGTTCATCAAAACAAAGGAGACACATTATGAGCAACTTCGACAAACATGACTTAAGCGGCTTCGTCGGCAAACATCTGGTTTATACCTACGATAACGGCTGGAACTACGAAATTTACGTCAAAAATGAGAACACCCTCGACTACCGTATCCACAGCGGCCTTGTGGCAAACCGTTGGGTGAAAGATCAGCAGGCGTACATCGTCCGCGTTGGGGAGAATATCTATAAAATTTCCTGGACCGAGCCAACCGGCACCGACGTGAGCCTGATTGCGAACCTGGGCGACAAACTGTTCCACGGCACCATCTTCTTCCCGCGCTGGGTCATGAACAATCCGGAGAAAACCGTCTGCTTCCAGAACGATCATATTCCGCTGATGAACAGCTATCGCGATGCGGGCCCGGCATATCCAACGGAAGTGATTGATGAATTTGCCACCATCACCTTTGTACGCGACTGCGGTGCAAATAACGAAAGCGTGATTGCCTGCGCCGCCAGCGAACTGCCGGATAATTTCCCTGCTAATCTTAACTAAGCGCGACAGTTGAATCCGCGACAATTCAAATTAATAAAAAGTTCCCGGAGGAGGACGGAATTCCCGCCCAAACTTCCGGGATTTTTATTTTGGTTGAGTATCCATTTACTTTTCTTATAATTTTAATGTAAACGAAATGAAATAATAGATTTACTGCTGTGAGTCACCCCACAAAAAATAAAAAAAATAGCAAAATTCACTATCATACTGTTGTAAAACGACTTCTTATTCTTTTTCCTGTGCTGTTACTCCCCTGCTTATCCCCTGTCTTAATTTTTTCCTAAGAAAACGACGCTACTTTTGCTTCAGTTGATGGTTTGTTGACATAACTGTTATAGCGACTTAATTTTATTTGGTCTTTATTTAATAACCATCTTGCATGATCCCATTGAGCTGCCCATTACGACAGCGCAGTAAAAGATGACGCCTTTAATACAGCAAGGAAATTAATAATGAGTGATTTTCTGCCTTTTTCGCGACCGTCGATGGGCGCTGAGGAAATTGCGGCGCTTCAGGACGTTTTGATGTCGGGCTGGATCACCACTGGGCCTAAGAATCAGGAACTCGAAGAGGCATTCTGTCAGCTTACCGGGAATCAACACGCGATTGCCGTCTGTTCAGCCACCGCAGGCATGCACGTCACGCTGATGGCGCTGGATATTGGCCCGGGCGATGAAGTCATAACCCCTTCCCAGACTTGGGTCTCCACGCTGAATATGATCGTGTTGCTGGGTGCCACGCCGGTCATGATTGATGTGGACAAAGACACATTAATGGTGACGCCAGAAGCCGTTGAAGCCGCTATTACCCCGCGTACCAAAGCCATTATCCCCGTTCATTATGCCGGTGCGCCGTGTGACATCGACGCTATTCATGCCATTGGTGAACGTCACGGTATTCCGGTGATTGAAGATGCGGCCCACGCCGCCGGAACGTACTACAAGAACCGCCATGTGGGCTGGAAAGGGACAGCGATTTTCTCCTTCCACGCCATTAAAAATATGACCTGCGCGGAAGGCGGCCTGGTGGTCACCGATAACGCGCAGCTGGCACAGCGGATCCGCAGTCTGAAATTCCATGGCCTGGGCGTAGACGCCTATGATCGCCAGACGCACGGCCGCGCGCCGCAGGCGGAAGTGATCGCGCCGGGCTATAAATACAACCTGGCAGACATCAACGCCGCGCTGGCGCTGGTGCAGTTAGGCAAACTGAAAGAGGCCAACAGGCGCCGTGAGGAAATAGCTCAACGCTATCTGCGGGAGCTTGCCGATACGCCGTTCCAGCCGCTCACCATTCCGTCATGGCCGCACGTGCACGCCTGGCACCTGTTTATTATTCGCGTTGACGAAGCGCGCTGCGGGATTTCACGCGACAACCTGATGGCGGCGCTGAAAGAGAAAGGCATTGGTACCGGTCTCCACTTCCGCGCGGCCCACACCCAAAAATACTACCGCGAGCGTTTTCCTGATGTATCGCTCCCGAATTCTGAATGGAATAGCGCGCGTATTTGTTCTCTCCCTCTTTTCCCGGACATGACTCATGACGACACAACCCGCGTCATTACCGCACTCCATCAGCTCGCAGGACATTGATATGTTCAGTGCACCGCCTGTACAAAAAGTTTCCGTGGTAATCCCGGTTTATAACGAGCAGGAGAGCCTGCCCGAACTGATCCGCCGCACAACGGCCGCCTGCGACACGATGGGCAAGGCTTACGAAATTCTGCTGGTGGATGATGGCAGTAGCGATAATTCCGCTCAGATGCTGACAGAGGCCGCGCAGGCTGAAGGCAGCCATGTCGTTGCCGTGCTGCTCAACCGCAACTACGGCCAGCACTCGGCAATTATGGCGGGGTTCAGCCACGTCACGGGCGATCTCATCATCACCCTGGACGCTGACCTGCAAAACCCGCCAGAAGAGATCCCGCGCCTGGTGGCCAAAGCCGACGAAGGCTATGACGTGGTCGGCACGGTCCGTCAGAACCGTCAGGACAGCCTGTTCCGCAAGCTGGCCTCGCGTACCATCAACCGTCTGATCCAGCGCACGACCGGTAAAGCGATGGGCGACTACGGCTGCATGCTGCGCGCCTACCGCCGCCATATTGTCGATGCCATGCTGCATTGCCACGAGCGCAGCACCTTTATTCCGATTCTGGCGAATACCTTTGCCCGTAAGGCAACGGAAATTCCGGTTCTGCACGCCGAGCGCGAGCACGGGGAATCGAAGTACAGCTTTATGCGTCTCATCAATCTGATGTATGACCTCATCACCTGCCTGACCACCACGCCGCTGCGTCTGCTGAGCGTTTTCGGCAGCATTATCGCGCTGGCGGGCTTTGCGATTTCTGTCCTGCTGGTGGTACTGCGCCTGGTCTTTGGCCCTCAGTGGGCGGCGGAAGGGGTCTTCATGCTCTTTGCCGTGCTGTTTATGTTCATCGGCGCCCAGTTTGTCGGAATGGGCCTTCTCGGTGAATACATTGGCCGTATCTATAACGATGTTCGCGCGCGTCCGCGCTACTTTATTCAACGTGTTGTCCGTCAGGAACACAAAGCATCTCAAGAGGAAATTCACCCATGAAAGCTGTTGTATTTGCGTATCACGATATGGGGTGCACGGGCACGCTGGCCCTGCTGGAAGCGGGCTATGACATTGCGGCAATCTTTACCCATCCGGACACGGCCGGAGAGAATAACTTTTTCGGATCCGTGGCGCGTATCGCCGCCGAGCGCGGGATCCCGGTCTATGCGCCGGACGACGTTAACCACCCGCTGTGGGTAGATCGCATTCGCGCGCTCGCGCCTGACGTGATTTTCTCGTTCTACTATCGCAACCTGCTTTCCGATGAGATCTTAGGCCTGGCCGCAAAAGGCGCCTTTAATCTTCATGGTTCTCTGCTGCCAGCCTACCGTGGCCGCGCCCCGCTGAACTGGGTGCTGGTAAACGGTGAAACGGAAACCGGCGTCACGCTGCACCGCATGGTGCATCGTGCGGATGCGGGGGCTATCGTGGCGCAGCAGAAAGTCGCTATTGATGCGGACGAGACCGCGCTGCAGCTGCACCAAAAGCTGAACGCAACGGCTCAGACGCTGCTGCGTGATGCCCTTCCCGCCATCCTGAGCGGCACCTTCAGCGAGACCGCGCAGGACGAGAGCAAGGCAAGCTGCTTTGGTCGCCGCACGCCGGAAGATGGTCGTCTGGACTGGAACAAACCGGCTCGCCAGCTGCACAACCTGGTGCGCGCCGTGACCGATCCGTGGCCGGGCGCGTACAGCTTTGCGGGCGTAAGCAAATTCATCGTCTGGAAATCCCGCGTGCGTGACGACATTCCTGCCGCGAAACCGGGCACCGTCGTCTCCGTCTCCCCGCTGGTAGTGAGCTGCGGCGAGCAGGCGCTGGAGATCGTTACCGGACAAACCGACAACGGTCTGTACGTTCAGGGCACTCAGCTGGCGCAGTCCCTGGGCCTGGTGGCCGGTGCGCTGATCACCAGCGCACCGGTGGTTGCCATCAAACGCCGCACCCGCGTGCTGATCCTCGGCGTGAACGGCTTTATCGGTAACCACCTGACCGAACGTCTGCTTAAGGACGATAACTACGAGATTTACGGTCTGGATATCGGCTCCGATGCCATCAGCCGCTTCCTCGACAACCCGCGCTTCCACTTCGTGGAAGGGGATATCAGCATCCATTCCGAGTGGATTGAATACCACATTAAGAAATGCGACGTGGTGCTGCCGCTGGTCGCCATCGCCACGCCAATCGAGTACACCCGTAACCCGCTGCGCGTGTTCGAGCTGGACTTCGAAGAGAACCTGAAGATCATCCGCGACTGCGTGAAATACGACAAGCGCATCATCTTCCCGTCCACCTCTGAAGTGTACGGCATGTGTACCGATAAGAACTTCGATGAAGACACTTCCAACCTGGTGGTCGGGCCGATCAACAAACAGCGCTGGATTTACTCCGTTTCCAAACAGCTGCTGGACCGCGTGATTTGGGCCTACGGTGAGAAAGAGGGCCTGCGCTTTACCCTGTTCCGTCCGTTCAACTGGATGGGCCCGCGTCTGGATAACCTGAACGCGGCGCGTATCGGCAGCTCCCGTGCGATCACCCAGCTGATCCTGAACCTGGTCGAAGGCTCGCCGATTAAGCTGATCGAAGGCGGCAAGCAGAAGCGCTGCTTCACCGATATCAGCGACGGTATCGAAGCGCTGTTCCGCATCATTGAGAACAAAGATAACCGCTGCAACGGTCAAATTATCAACATCGGTAACCCGGACAACGAAGCGAGCATTCGCGAGCTGGCCGAGATGCTGCTGGCCAGCTTTGAGCGCCATCCGCTGCGCGATAAGTTCCCGCCGTTTGCCGGTTTCCGCGAAGTGGAAAGCAGCAGCTACTACGGTAAAGGCTATCAGGACGTTGAGCACCGTAAGCCAAGCATTCGCAACGCGAAGCGCTGCCTGAACTGGACGCCGACCGTGAAGATGGAACAGACCATTGATGAAACGCTTGATTTCTTCCTGCGCACCGTGGAGCTGTCGGAACAGGTCTCATGAAAAAAGTCGGTTTGCGCATTGATGTCGACACCTTCAGGGGAACGCGTGACGGCGTACCCAAACTGCTGGAACTGATGAACAAGCACGACGTGCGTTCAAGCATTTTCTTCAGCGTGGGGCCTGACAACATGGGACGCCATTTATGGCGTCTGATTAAACCGGCATTTCTGTTCAAAATGCTGCGCTCGCGCGCAGCATCTCTCTACGGCTGGGATATTTTGCTGGCCGGCACCGCCTGGCCCGGCAGACGCATCGGCGCGGGTAATGAAGCCGTTATCCGTGAGGCGGCGCAGCATCATGAGGTGGGTCTGCACGCCTGGGATCACCATGCCTGGCAGGCCTGGGCGGGCGTCTGGGATATCCCGCGCCTGTCCCGTGAGGTTGAGCGTGGGATGCTGGAGCTGGAGGCCATTATCGGCCAGCCCGTGCGCTGTTCCGCCGTGGCGGGATGGCGCGCGGATCAGCGCGTCGTGAAGGCCAAAGAGGCCTTCGCGTTTCGCTACAACAGCGATTGCCGCGGAACCGGGCCCTTTTTGCCGCTGTTAGGTGAAAATCGCTACGGTACGGTGCAAATTCCGGTCACGCTTCCCACCTGGGATGAAGTGGTCGGGCGCGAGGTGAAGGCCGATGAGTTCAATCGCTTCATTCTGGACCGCATTCATCGTGACGCCGGTACGCCGGTGTATACGATCCATGCCGAAGTTGAGGGGATTGCGTATCAGCATGATTTCGACGAGCTGCTGACGATGGCCGCTCAGGAGGGCATTGAATTCTGCCCGTTGAGCGAGCTGCTGCCAAACGACCTCAGCACCCTGCCCGTGGGCAAAGTTGTGCGTAATGAAATGGCTGGCCGGGAAGGCTGGCTTGGCTATCAACAAACCGTGAGTCCGGTCCCATGAAAACAGCCCGTTATGGCTTAGCGCTTCTCGCACTGTTTATCGTTTACTACCTCATTCCTGTCGATGTCCGCCTGCTGTGGCAGCCTGATGAAACCCGCTATGCGGAAATCAGCCGCGAAATGCTGGCCTCCGGAGACTGGATTGTCCCGCATTTTCTGGGGCTGCGTTACTTTGAAAAACCGATTGCTGGCTACTGGATCAACAGCATCGGGCAGATGCTCTTCGGGCACACGAACCTCGCCGTGCGCGCCGGGTCCATTTTCTCCACCGGGGTTGCGGCGCTGCTGGTGATCTGGATGGCCTGGCGTCTCTGGCAGGATAAGCGGGTAGCCATTTTCTCCGGCCTTATCTTCCTGACCCTGTTCCTGGTGTATGGCATCGGCACGTATGCGGTGCTGGATCCCATCATCACCCTGTGGCTGGTGGCGGCGATGTGCAGCTTCTGGCTGGCGTCCCAGGCGCAAACCGTGGCCGGAAAAGCGGGTGGCTATGTGCTGCTCGGGCTGGCCTGCGGGATGGGGGTGATGACCAAAGGCTTCCTGGCGCTGGCGGTACCGGTGATTGGCGTGCTGCCGTGGGTGATTGCCCAGAAGCGCTGGAAAGAGGTGCTGATTTTTGGCTGGCTCGCGATCCTGAGCTGCGTGCTGATTGTTCTGCCGTGGGGGCTGGCCATTGCGCAGCGTGAGCCTGACTTCTGGCGTTACTTCTTCTGGGTTGAGCATATTCAGCGTTTTGCCCAGAGCGACGCGCAGCATAAAGCCCCGTTCTGGTACTACGTGCCGTTCCTGATTGCGGGCAGCCTGCCGTGGCTGGCGCTGCTGCCCGGCGCGATTCGTCTCGGCTGGAATGACAGACAAAGCACGGGCGGTGGGTTCTATCTGCTGGGTTGGGTGGTGATGCCGCTGCTGTTCTTCAGCATCGCTAAGGGCAAGCTGCCGACCTATATCCTGCCGTGCTTTGCCCCGCTGGCTATCCTGATGGCTCGCTATGCCTGCCTCGCGGCGGAAAAGGGCGCCAAAGCGTTACGCATTAACGGCGGGATTAACCTGGCGTTTGGCGTTATCGGCGTGGTGGCGGCGCTGGTGGTCTCGCCGTGGGGGCTGACCAAGCATCCGGTCTGGACCTCGGTCGAACTGTATAAAGTGTTCTGCGCGGTGGTCGCGTTCCTCGTCTGGGCGGCGGTAGGCTGGTTTACGCTCAGGCAGAGTCAGCAGCGGTGGTGGCTGGCCGCGCTGTGTCCTGCGGGCCTGGCGTTGCTGATTGGTTTTGCCATTCCTAACCTGGTGGTGGATTCCAAACAGCCGCAGTCGCTGGTCGACACCGTGCGCGAGCCGTTGCAGGACAGCCGGTTTGTGCTGACCAATAACGTGGGCGTGGCCGCGGGCCTGGCGTGGGAGCTGAAGCGCAATGACATCACGATGTTCGATCAGAGCGGCGAGCTGCGCTACGGGCTGGCTTATCCTGATGCGAAAGATCGTTTTGTCGATAAAGATGACTTCGCGCAGTGGCTGGCGACGCATCGTCAGCAGGGGCGCATCTCGCTGGTAATTCTCCTGTCAAAACAGGACGAACTGGCGCGCGCAAATCTGCCAGAGCCGGATAGCCTGTATATACAGGGGCGTCTGGCCTACCTGCAGTATCTGCCGAAGTGATGACCTGGATCTGGCTGATCCTGGCAAGCCTGCTCAGCTGCGCTGGGCAGCTGTGCCAGAAACAGGCTACCCGTCCGGCGAAAGCCGGGCGGCGTGGGGCGCATATCGCGCTGTGGCTTGGCCTGGCGCTGATGGCGCTGGGCTGCGGCATGCTGGTCTGGCTGGTGGTGCTGCAGCGCCTGCCCGTCGGCATTGCTTACCCGATGCTGAGCCTCAATTTCGTCTGGGTGACGCTGGCGGCGAAGGTTTTCTGGCGTGAAAACGTCGCGTCACACCACTGGCTGGGGGTCGGGTTGATCATCATTGGGATTGTCGTTCTGGGAGGGAGCCTGTGAAAGGAACGTTCTGGGCGTTATGCAGCGTGCTGTTGGTCAGCGCGGCGCAGCTGCTGCTGCGCGATGCCATGCAGGCACTGCCGCCGGTCAGCGATGTTCTGGCGCTTATTTCCGCGCTGTGGCACTTCTCATCCGGCACCGGCGCGCTGCTGTTAGGGTTGATAGGGTATGTGGCCTCCATGGGCTGCTGGTATCTGGCGCTGCACCGCATGGCGCTCAGCAAAGCGTATGCCTTGCTGAGCCTCAGCTATATCCTGGTGTGGGGTGCCGCGATCCTGCTGCCGGGCTGGGAGGAGCGTTTCTCCTGGCACGGGCTGGTGGGCGTGGGATTCATTATTCTGGGCGTGTTAACGATTTTTCGGCCAGCACGTCGTCAGCAGAATGGATGATCCCGGCGCTGAGTTCAAAAGGCGTCGCGGTACAGACCGCAAGACTCAGCGAGTCTATCCGGCAGTGGCTGACCGAGTGAAACGCGCTGGCGGTACTGTCAATGCTCACCATTTGCCAGGCGTGGCCGCCGCACTGCTTAACGATCGCTTCCTTCCGCGTCCAGATGCGCCAGAATGCCGTAAGCTGATGCTCTGGCGTTTCCTTTTCCAGCTCTTCGTGCTCGGCGCCGCTGAAGACGGCATTGGCAAGCGTGCGCCAGTTATCCTGCGGGCGAATACGCTCCAGGGAACAGCCCACGTTACCTTCGTCACTGATAATTAACGCAATGTCATCTTCCGAGTGGCTAAGGCTGAACCACAGCGGAAAGTCGCCGGCAAAAAGGGGCTTCCCCTGTTCGTTGTGGATAATCTCCGGGAGCGACGCCGGGGCCAGCAGACGCGAAAGCAGCCCGCGACCTGCCAGCCAGCGCGCGCGCTGGGTGCCTTCCGGCGCGTGTCGGGAGAGCGCGTCAGCCCAGCGGCTGGTGCTCAGCGAGGAGATTTTTCCCAGAAAAACCTGGTACATATAACGTCTGGCCTTCAGTCAAAACAGCGCGTCGCAAAGTTGCGCAGCGAAACCATTACTATAATCTATTGTCCCCGGTGATGGCTAACCCGACCAGCGGCTTACCCCGGCAACCGGCTTTTCGGTCGTCCCGGCCCCAGCAGGATCGCCAGCTTGCTGCCGCCTTTGGTGGTCTCCATCCAGATCTTACACACGCTGGTCAGCGGGACCGAAAGCAGCATGCCGACCGGCCCCAGCAGCCATCCCCAAATCAGTAAGGATAAAAACACTACCAGCGTCGACATGCCCAGCCGGTGTCCCATCATGCGCGGCTCAAGAATATTCCCCAGCACCATATGCACGACGAGGAACAGCGCGCCGACCAGCATAGATTCGTAGAACCCGTTAAACAGAAACGCCTGAATCATCGGCGGCACGGCGGAAAGCACCGCGCCAATATTGGGCACGTAGTTCAGCAGAAAGGCCAGCACGCCCCACATCAGCGCGAACTGCACGTCCATCAGCATCAGCCCCAGCCAGACAATCACCCCCGTCCAGACGCTCAGGAGGGTTTTCAGCGCCAGATATTTAGAGACGCCCTTCAGCGCCCGGTGTAGGCCAGCAATGTGAATTTGTGGATTGTTCAGTGCAAAGCGCAGCTTGTAGGGAACGTGGCGAACCTCGAACAGCATAAATACCACCGTCATCACCAGCAGCAAAATGCTGGCCATCGCGCCGGACAGCCCCGTCATCAGCGTGGTGGCGTAGGTCATGACCTTCTCGGAATCCATCCTGCGCAGCATCCGTTCGGGGGAGATATGCAGATTAAGAAACGGCACCATCTCCTGCAGCGCCACGATCTTACGCGTCAGCTCTTTGTTGTACTGCGGCAGCATGGTGGAGAATTCACTCAGCGATGCCGCCAGCACTCCAAAGAGCGCCGTCAGGGCAATCAGCATCACGATGACGACGATGGTGATGGCAACCGGCCGGCTGACCCCCCGGCGTAAAAACCAGGTGACCAGCGGGTTAAGCACGATGGCAAAAAAGAGCGCCAGCAGGAGCTGAACAATAATGTCGGCGGCAGCATGGATACCCGCAAGGATAACCACCAGGCAGGCGAGTTTTAATAAGATGTGGAGTCCTGCTTTGTCGGACGGGTTAGCGATCATGCGTGTTCCTTAATATGATGACCCGGTAAGTGTAGTGCCCGGGCCTCGCTTCGTCTGGCACCGTTAATCTGAAAGTCGGGGCTGATTTTCTTATGGCGCCGTGGTAATAGTGAAACACTGTTGTAAAAATCCAGGTAGAACCCATGCCCGAACCCGCCGCTGAACCGGCACTGAGCGGACTGCGCCTCAATTTGCGCATCGTTTCCGTCGTGATTTTTAACTTTGCCAGCTATCTGACCATCGGCCTGCCGCTGGCGGTCCTGCCGGGCTATGTCCATGACGTGATGGGCTTTAGCGCCTTCTGGGCGGGGCTGGTGATTAGCCTGCAATATTTCGCCACGCTCCTCAGCCGTCCGCATGCCGGGCGCTACGCTGACCTGTTTGGACCCAAAAGCATCGTGGTGGTGGGGTTGTGCGGCTGTTTCCTCAGCGGCCTGAGCTATCTGCTGGCGGCCACCACCAGCCACTGGCCGCTGGTCAGTCTGGCATTGCTCTGCCTGGGGCGCGTTATTCTCGGCATTGGGCAAAGCCTGGCGGGAACCGGCTCGACGCTGTGGGGCGTGGGGGTGGTTGGCGCGCCGCACATTGGCCGGGTGATCTCCTGGAACGGGATTGTCACCTACGGCGCGATGGCGCTCGGGGCGCCGCTCGGCGTGGCCTGCTATGCGCTTGGCGGGCTGTATGGGCTGGCCGCGACCATAATGGCGGTTGCGCTGCTGGCGATCCTGTTTGCGCTGCCGCGCCCGAAGGTGAAGGCCAGCAAGGGCAAGCCGCTGCCGTTTCGGGCGGTGCTGGGACGCGTCTGGCCATACGGCATGGCCCTGGCCCTGGCGACCACCGGTTTCGGCGTCATTGCGACCTTCATTACCCTGTTCTACGACGCCAAAGGCTGGGACGGCGCAGCCTTTGCGTTAACCCTGTTCAGCTGTGCCTTTGTTGGCGCGCGCCTGCTTTTCCCTAACGGCATCAACCGACTGGGCGGGCTGAACGTAGCGATGATCTGCTTTGCGATAGAGATCGTCGGGCTGCTGCTGACCGGAATAGCGATGGTGCCCTGGGTCGCGAAGGTGGGCGTGTTTCTCGCGGGAGCAGGCTTTTCCCTGGTCTTCCCGGCGCTGGGCGTGGTGGCGGTAAAAGCCGTGCCGCAGCAAAATCAGGGCGCGGCGCTGGCGACCTACACGGTGTTTATGGATATGTCTTTAGGCATTACCGGCCCGCTGGCGGGGCTGGTGATGGCCTGGGCAGGCGTGCCGGTGATCTACCTTGCCGCGGCGGGTCTGGTGGTGATTGCGCTGCTGCTGACGTGGCGGCTAAAAAAATGGCCCCCGGTGCAGGCACCGGAGGCCACGTCATCATCGTAAAGCGTTACTGAATCACGATGGTGTTAATGATGTTTTCAGCGGCCGTCTGCGCTTTCTGCTGATCTTCCGCTGGCAGGGTGATCTGCAGGGTCAGCAGTTTGTTATCGACCTTGCCCAGCACTACAGAAGAGTACGCGGTCTGGCCTTTGGCAGAGATAATGCTGTCGAGCTGTTGCAGCGTGTGGCCTTTCAGATCGATAGATTTATTGGTGACGACCTGCAGCTGCGGGTCGCGGGCGCGCTGTTGGTCTTCCAGACGTTTGGACAGCACGGCCAGATCTTCACTGGTATCGTCGCCCACAATCACAATCACTGCTTTCTGCCCGGTGGCGTCGGAGTAAACGTGCATGTTGTTCGCCTGGGTGCCCAGCTTGCCGCTCTGGTCAGTCATATCGGCTGGCAGAGAGAAACTGAGTTTGCCATCCATCAGATTCACCGGCTGGCCGGTCGCGTTGCTCTCAGCGGATGCGCCCTGAGCAGGCGTTTTCGTGTCGCTGTTATCACAGGCTGCAAGACCCACAACCAGCAGGCCAATCCCGACATATTTAACCAGATTGCGCATTGACTTCTTCCTTTCGATAAACGGCCATAGCGGCTCATTCGCTCATCTTATCACAACTGGCAAAGCGAACCCTTAACCAGCCTGCAATGCGGTGATTTCAGATTTATCTGCCAGCCTTTTCAGCAGCATATTCAGCAGCACGCCGTACATCGGCAGGAAGAAAACAATGCTGATGAGGACCTTGAAGCAGTAGTCCACCAGCGCGATTTCCATCCAGTGTTCGGCCATGAACGCATCCGGGCTGCGCCAGAAGGCAATGAAGAAGAAGGCCAGCGTATCGCTCACGTTTCCGAACAGCGTGGAGGCAGTGGGCGCCATCCACCAGCGATGATTCTGACGCAGGCGGTTAAACACGTGCACGTCGAGGATCTGCCCCAGCGCGTAGGCCATAAAGCTTGCCGCGGCGATACGGGCAACAAACAGGTTGAAGTGGGTTAACGCCTCAACGCCCTGCCAGCTTCCCATGTAAAACAGAGACGACACTACGTACGAGATGAACAGCGCCGGAAGCATGACTGCAAAAATAATCCGGCGAGCCAGCGGGGCGCCAAAGATACGCACGGTTAAATCCGTGGCGAGGAAAATAAACGGAAAGCTGAACGCGCCCCAGGTGGTATGGAAACCAAAGATGGAGATCGGGAGCTGCACCAGATAGTTACTGGAGGTGATCACCAGCAAATGGAAAAGGGAAAGCCAGAACAACGCTTTTACGCGCTGTGATTCAGAAAACTGCGTCATATTGTGACCTTTTTATACGTTGGGGTGAGGGAACCCAATAAAAACCGCAGCATGATACTGCTTTGGCAGGACATTGCAATGGTTAGTTTTTACGCAATCGTTAACCTGGTTTGCATTGCGCGCAACCGGGCGTAAACTACAGCCGTTTTTACCAGACCGAGAAGACCATGACCGACCTGTTTTCCAGCCCAGACCATACCCTTGATGCCCAGGGCCTTCGCTGCCCGGAACCGGTAATGATGGTACGTAAAACCGTGCGCAACATGCAGACCGGTGAAACGCTGCTGATCGTTGCCGACGACCCGGCCACGACCCGCGATATTCCCGGTTTTTGTACCTTTATGGAGCATGAGCTGGTGGCACAGCAGACCGACGCGCTGCCGTACCGGTATTTGATTCGCAAGGGGTAGCACTCACTTATTTGGGAGAGGTTGAGGGTATCAGGCCGTACCCATCATAAATAATCATTCGTTTTGCGAGCCGCCTTCCAGAGCCTCTCTTGCCACCCGATCGGCAAAGCTGTATCTTCTTGCCGCGCCTGCAAAATCAGGCGCCAGGATTAGCCTCTCCAGTGGTGGATAAAAACTACTCTTTGGAGGCGGTCATATGACTACTACCCCTAACGTTTCTCACTCTTTATTCACTATTCCGTTCGATCTCACCACCGATTTCACCAAACTTGCAGACAACTGCGAGCGGTTTGTTGACGCAATGGCTGAATGCGAAGATCGGCCACAGAAGATTGCGCTGTGCGGGCGGCTTTCCGCCTGTCTGGCTCTTCTCCAGCCAACATTGCTTGAACCTGTTCCTGAATATTTAAAAGCGAGTTTAACGGTAGATGACCTGCCGCTGGACGTCCCTGCCTTCGAACCGGAAGTTGATCAGTTGGGAAGCTATTGCCAGCTATTGACACAGTTGCTGTTGGCTCGTTCACTTTCAGAGCGTGATGAAAGAGTGGCTGGAGATTTGTTGCAAGGCTTAGTTGGGCTGTATAGCGGTATGTTGAAAGCACCGCGCTGGCTACGTACAAATGAAGGCATCTTGCCACTGTGAAAAAAGTCGGGTGGCGCTAACGCTTACCCGACCTACGGGACTAGAGCAGTTGTAGGCCGGGTAAGGCGAAGCCGCCACCCGGCAAAAATACAGCCCCTGCGGCCTGAAGCCCTCTCCCACGGGGCTGAGGGATCCCCACAAAATAATGTCAGCACATTCGGCCCCCTCTCCATTGAGGGAGAGGGTTGGGGTGAGGGGGGAACATACGGCTGTAGTGGCCATTCCGTTCACTTCATGATCCTTGCTACTCTGTGACAACATGACCGGTGAACGTGCCAGGGTGGCTCAATCGCCACCACCCTGGCGACCCGGGCTCCCGGCGGTAAATCGCCGCTTCGCGGTACCCTCAGCTTATTCCTTCAGGCTTTCGGGTCGGGCATGAGCCTGCATCCCTGCAGGCCACGCCCTCTCGGCGCATCCCTGCGCCTCGCCCCGGCCTTCCGGAAACGCTTAGGCGATTTACAGCCGGACCGGGGCATCGCTGTAAGGCATTCATAACCCTGATGGCACATACATTGCTTCAGGTTTAAAAATTACTGGGGATCCCTCAGCCCACGGGGAGAGGGAGCAAACACCTAGCCTTTCATCCACGCCCGAATCCCGTCCAGGAACATCTGCGTCGCCATCATTACCAGAATCAGCCCCATCAGGCGTTCCAGCGCGTTTACCCCTTTCTCGCCCAGCAGGCGCAGAAACAGGGATGACTGCAGCAGGATAATAAACGTCCCGCCCCAGGCGATCAGCAGGGCAATCACCAGATGGCTCATCTGGTTCGGATACTGATGCGACAGCAGCATCAGCGTGGCAAGAATGGTTGGCCCCGCGACGAGGGGAATTGCCAGCGGTACGATAAACGGCTCTTCACCCGCCGGCAGTCCGCTGCTGCTGCCTTCCGCGCTCGGGAAAATCATCTTAATGGCAATCAGGAACAGAATGATCCCGCCGGAAATCGACACGGTTTCAGCGCGCAGGTTCAAGAACGCGAGAATTTTTTCCCCCGCAAACAGGAAGATAAACATCACCAGCAGGGCGATGAGCAGCTCGCGGATCATGATCGCCCGGCGACGCTTCGGCTCGGTGTGCTTTAGCACCGACATGAAGATAGGCAGGTTTCCGAGTGGATCCATAATCAGGATCAATAAAACCGCCGCGGAAATGATTTCACTCATCTTTAAATTATCCCTGATACTTAGTAGTGTTATTTCGATGATTAGCGCTTTTTCTGATTGCCGGGCAATCATCGATTAATTTCGCTTGCGACTTTGGCAGCATTTTGTAATGTGAAGCATATCCCAGTTCAATACTGGCTTGCACAATCAGCACACACCCTCAGCAGGAAAAAAATGCTATGAAAAACGTTGGTTTTATCGGCTGGCGCGGTATGGTCGGCTCTGTACTCATGCAACGCATGGTTGAAGAGCGCGATTTCGACGCTATCCGCCCGGTCTTCTTCTCCACTTCTCAGCTCGGCCAGGCTGCTCCGTCCTTTGGTGGTACCACAGGCACGCTGCAGGATGCTTACGATCTGGAAGCGCTGAAGGCACTCGACATTATTGTGACCTGCCAGGGCGGCGATTATACCAACGAAATCTATCCAAAGCTGCGTGAAAGCGGCTGGCAGGGCTACTGGATTGACGCGGCCTCTTCGCTGCGCATGAAGGACGATGCCATCATCATTCTCGACCCGGTGAACCAGGGGGTTATCACCGACGGTCTGAACAACGGCGTGAAAACCTTTGTCGGCGGTAACTGCACCGTCAGCCTGATGCTGATGTCCCTCGGCGGCCTGTTCGCGCAGGATCTGGTGGAGTGGGTCTCCGTGGCGACCTACCAGGCCGCGTCCGGCGGCGGCGCGCGCCACATGCGCGAGCTGCTGACCCAGATGGGCCAGCTGCACCAGAGCGTTGCGGGCGAGCTGGCAAACCCGGCGTCCGCTATTCTGGATATTGAGCGTAAAGTGACTCAACTGACCCGCAGCGGCGAGCTGCCGGTGGATAACTTCGGCGTACCGCTGGCCGGTGGTCTGATCCCGTGGATCGACAAACAGCTGGATAACGGCCAGACCCGCGAAGAGTGGAAGGGCCAGGCCGAGACCAACAAAATCCTTAACACCGCGAACACCATTCCGGTTGACGGTCTGTGCGTACGTATCGGCGCGCTGCGCTGCCACAGCCAGGCCTTCACCATTAAACTGAAAAAAGATGTGTCTATTCCGACCGTGGAAGAGCTGCTGGCCGCGCACAACCCGTGGGCGAAAGTGGTGCCAAACGATCGCGATATCACCATGCGCGAGCTGACCCCGGCTGCCGTGACCGGCACGCTGACCACGCCGGTTGGCCGTCTGCGCAAGCTGAACATGGGGCCGGAGTACCTCTCCGCGTTCACCGTCGGCGACCAGCTTTTGTGGGGCGCCGCCGAGCCGCTGCGCCGCATGCTGCGCCAGCTCGCGTAATAATTTGTTAACGACCAGGGGTGATTTTCACCCCTTTTTTTTGCGTACTACATGGAGTAACACGCGTATGTCTTATTTTTTATCAGGAGTCATCTAGAGCGTTGGCTATGCTTTAAGGAAGAGTCATTTCTTACCTGAGGTTCGAACGGAACAGAATGGATGCACATTTTAGTGCTGTCCCGTTCAGGTCACATTAAAAGTCGTCCCGGAGCGCTTAAAAAGGACGACATAAAAAACAGGATGAATACCATGTCCGATCGTGTGGATAGAGACGTGATTAATGCGCTTATTGCGGGTCATTTTGCCGACCCCTTTTCCGTGCTGGGGATGCACCGTACAGAGGCGGGTCTGGAAGTTCGGGCGCTGTTACCGGATGCCACCGAAGTCTGGGTGATTGAGCCCAAAACCGGCCGCAAGGTCGGTAATCTTGAATGCCTCGATTCTCGTGGCTTCTTCTCGGGCGTAATGCCCCGCCGTAAAAACCCTTTTCGCTATCAGCTCGCCGTTCTCTGGCACGGCCAGCAAAACCTGATTGACGACCCCTACAGCTTTGGTCCTCTGCTGAAGGAGATGGATGCCTGGCTGCTCTCCGAAGGAACGCATCTTCGCCCTTATGAAACGTTGGGTGCCCATGCCGATACCATGGACGGCATTACCGGCACGCGGTTCTCCGTGTGGGCGCCTAACGCCCAGCGCGTCTCCGTGGTCGGCCAGTTCAACTACTGGGACGGTCGCCGTCACCCGATGCGCCTGCGTCGGGAAACCGGCATCTGGGAGCTGTTTATCCCGGGGGCGCACCACGGGCAGCTGTACAAATTCGAGATGATCGACGCCCACGGCAAGCTGCGCATTAAAGCCGACCCGTATGCCTTTGAAGCGCAGATGCGCCCGGATACCGCGTCGCTGATTTGCGGCCTGCCGGAGAAGGTGGTCCAGACGGAGGAGCGTAAACAGGCCAACCGCTTTGATGCCCCCATCTCCGTCTATGAGGTACACCTGGGCTCCTGGCGTCGCCACACCGATAACAACTTTTGGCTCAGCTACCGGGAGCTTGCCGACCAGCTGGTGCCGTACGCCAAATGGATGGGCTTTACCCACCTGGAGCTGCTGCCGGTCAACGAGCACCCGTTCGACGGCAGCTGGGGCTACCAGCCTACCGGGCTGTATGCGCCGACCCGCCGCTTCGGCACGCGCGATGACTTCCGCTATTTCATTGATGCAGCGCACGCCGCCGGGCTGAACGTGATCCTCGACTGGGTGCCGGGCCATTTCCCGTCGGATGATTTTGCGCTGGCAGAGTTTGACGGCACGAAGCTGTACGAGCACAGCGACCCGCGCGAAGGCTATCACCAGGACTGGAACACGCTGATCTACAACTACGGTCGCCGTGAGGTCTCAAACTACCTGGTCGGGAATGCCCTGTACTGGATCGAGCGCTTCGGCATTGATGCCCTGCGCGTGGATGCGGTGGCGTCGATGATCTACCGCGACTACAGCCGCAAAGAGGGCGAGTGGATCCCGAACGAGTACGGCGGCCGTGAAAACCTGGAAGCCATTGAATTCCTGCGCAATACCAACCGTATTATCGGCGAGCAGGTGGACGGTGCCGTGACCATGGCGGAAGAGTCGACCGACTTTGCGGGCGTCTCCCGTCCGCCGTCCTCAGGCGGCCTGGGGTTCTGGTATAAGTGGAACCTGGGCTGGATGCACGACACGCTCGACTACATGAAGCTGGATCCGGTCCACCGCAAGTACCATCACGATAAGCTGACGTTCGGGATACTCTACAACTACACCGAAAACTTCATGCTGCCGCTGTCGCACGATGAAGTGGTGCACGGCAAAAAGTCGATTCTCGACCGCATGCCGGGCGACGCGTGGCAGAAGTTTGCCAACCTGCGCGCCTACTACGGCTGGCTGTTTGCCTTCCCGGGTAAAAAGCTGCTGTTTATGGGCAACGAGTTCGCGCAGGGGCGTGAGTGGAACCACGACACCAGCCTTGACTGGCACCTGCTGGAAGGCGGCGACAACTGGCACCACGGCGTGCAGCGCCTGGTGCGCGACCTGAACCTGACCTATCGCCATCACAAAGCGCTGCACGAGCTCGACTTCGATCCGTACGGCTTTGAGTGGCTGGTGGTGGACGACCACG
The DNA here is from genome assembly GCF_045257065.1 of Enterobacter sp. PP-008-ECC_S150. Lineage (NCBI taxonomy): Bacteria > Pseudomonadati > Pseudomonadota > Gammaproteobacteria > Enterobacterales > Enterobacteriaceae > Enterobacter > Enterobacter sp. PP-008-ECC_S150. The sequence continues at coordinate 72,852 of NZ_JBJHHG010000012.1, forward strand.
AGCGCTCGGTGTTTATCTTCGTGCGACGTGACAGAGCGGGTAACGAGATCATCGTTGCCAGCAACTTTACGCCGGTGCCGCGCCAGCATTACCGCTTCGGCATTAACCAGCCGGGCAAGTGGCGCGAAATCCTCAATACCGACTCGATGCACTACCACGGCAGCAACGCCGGTAACGGCGGGCTGGTACAGAGCGACGCCATCGAAAGCCACAGGCGGCCAAACTCCCTGAGCCTCACGCTGCCGCCGCTTGCCACCATCTGGCTGATGCGGGAGGGCGAATGACGCAGCTTACGGCAGGTAAACCCGAACCGCTCGGCGCGCGCTTTGACGGAAAGGGGGTCAATTTCACCCTCTTTTCCGCTCACGCTGAGCGGGTCGAACTGTGCGTGTTTGACGGGGAAGGTAACGAGCACCGTTACGATCTCCCCGCGCGCACGGGGGATACCTGGCACGGCTACCTGGCAGGAGGACGGCCAGGCATGCACTATGGCTTTCGCGTACACGGCCCGTGGGAACCGGCGCAGGGCCACTGGTTTAACCCGGCGAAGCTGCTGATTGACCCGTGCGCGCACCGCGTCGATGGCGAGTTTAAAGACGACCCGCTCTTCCACGTGGGCTACGGCGAGCCCGACCACCGCGACAGCGCGCCCGTCGTGCCCAAAAGCGTGGTGGTGAACGATCTGTACGACTGGGAAGACGATGCTCCGCCGCGCACGCCGTGGGGCAATACCGTCATTTATGAAGCCCACGTCAAAGGGCTGACCTGGCTGCACCCGTCGATCCCCAGGGAGATGCGCGGCACCTATAAGGCGCTCGGGCATCCCACCATGATCGCTTACCTGAAACACCTCGGCATCACCGCGCTGGAGCTGCTCCCCGTCGCCCATTTTGCCAGCGAACCCCGCCTGCAGCGGCTCGGGCTGAGCAACTACTGGGGCTACAACCCGCTGGCGATGTTTGCGCTCGAACCGCGCTATGCCGTCCATCCGGAAAAGGCGCGAGAGGAGTTCCGCGATGCGGTGAAGGCGCTCCACGCGGCGGGCATTGAGGTCATTCTGGACGTGGTGCTGAACCACAGCGCAGAAAGCGATCTCGACGGCCCGACGCTCTCCATGCGCGGAATTGATAACCGTAGCTATTATTGGATCAGGCAGGATGGCGATTATGAGAACTGGACCGGCTGCGGCAACACGCTCAACCTCAGCCATCCGGCGGTCACGCATTTTGCTTATGAATGCCTGAAATACTGGGTGGAGACGTTCCACGTCGACGGCTTTCGGTTTGACCTGGCACCGGTGATGGGGCGCACGCCAGCGTTCAGCCAGCAGGCGCCGCTGTTTGAGGCGATAAAAAACTGTCCGGTGCTCTCGCAGGTGAAGCTGATTGCCGAGCCGTGGGACATTGGTGAAGGTGGGTATCAGGTCGGGAATTTCCCGCCGCTGTTTGCCGAGTGGAACGATCATTATCGCGATGCCACGCGCCGCTTCTGGCTGGAACGGAATCTCTCGCTGGGGGAATTTGCCGGGCGCTTTGCCGCGTCCAGCGATCTCTTTAAGCGCGACGGCAAACGCCCGTCGGCCACCGTTAATCTGCTGACGGCGCATGACGGTTTTACGCTCAGGGACTGCGTTTGTTTCAATCAGAAACACAATGAGGCAAACGGCGAAGAGAATCGCGATGGGACTAACAATAACCATAGCTTTAACCATGGTATAGAAGGGTTAGGCGGAAGTCTGGATGTGATAGAGCGGCGACGCGCCAGCGTTCATGCGCTGCTGACCACGCTTTTATTGTCGCAGGGCACGCCGATGCTGCTGGCGGGCGATGAGCACGGCCACAGCCAGCACGGCAACAACAACGCCTATTGCCAGGATAACCCCCTGACCTGGCTTGACTGGGGGGAGGCCAACAGCGGGCTGATTCATTTCACCGCCGCGCTGATCCATCTCCGCCAGCAGATCCCCGCCCTGACCGCCAACAGCTGGTGGGAGGAGGGGGACGGCAACGTTCGCTGGCTGAATAAAGACGCGCAGCCGTTAAGCGCGCAAGAGTGGCAACACGGCGTCCCACGCCTGCAAATCCTGCTGTCGGATAAGTGGCTGGTGACGCTGAACGCGACGGATGACGTCGAAGAGATTGTTTTACCTGACGGGGAGTGGCGCGCCGTTCCCCCCTTTGCCGGAGCGGATAATCCGGTAGTAATGGCTGTCTGGCACGGGCCTGCGCACGGAGTGTGCGTATTCCAAAGATGATAAAAAAGGAGTTAGTCATGGTTAGATTAGAGAAGAACGATCCCTTAATGTTGGCACGCCAGCTACCCTTAAAAACGGTTGCCCTGATACTTGCGGGCGGGCGCGGTACCCGTCTGAAAGATTTGACCATCAAGCGCGCTAAACCGGCTGTTCACTTTGGTGGTAAGTTCCGCATCATCGATTTTGCCCTCTCCAACTGCCTGAACTCGGGCATTCGCCGCATTGGCGTCATTACGCAGTATCAGTCGCACACGCTGGTTCAGCATATTCAGCGCGGCTGGTCATTCTTCAGCGAGGAGATGAACGAGTTTGTCGATCTCCTGCCTGCCCAGCAGCGCGTTCACGGCGAGAACTGGTACCGCGGGACGGCGGATGCGGTGACGCAGAACCTCGACATCATTCGTCGCTATAGCGCGGAATACATCGTCATCCTCGCCGGGGACCACATCTACAAGCAAGATTACTCCCACATGCTGATCGACCACGTCGAAAAAGGGGCGCGCTGCACCGTGGCGTGTCTGCCGGTGCCCGTTGCCGAGGCGACGGCGTTTGGCGTGATGCATGTGGATGCTGACGACAAAATTATCGACTTCGTTGAAAAACCGGCGAACCCGCCAACCATGCCGGGCGATGACACCAAATCGCTCGCCAGCATGGGGATCTATGTCTTTGATGCAGATTATCTTTATGAGCTGCTGGAAGAAGACGACAAAGACGAAAACTCCAGCCACGACTTCGGTAAAGACATCATTCCGAAAATCACGAAAGCTGGCATGGCGTATGCACATCCTTTCCCGCTCTCCTGCGTGCAGTCCGACCCGAACGCGGAGCCTTACTGGCGCGACGTGGGCACGCTGGAAGCGTACTGGAAAGCGAACCTCGACCTGGCGTCGGTCACGCCTGAGCTGGATATGTACGACCAGAACTGGCCGATTCGAACCCATATGGAGTCCCTGCCACCGGCCAAGTTCGTGCAGGACCGCTCCGGCAGCCACGGCATGACGCTGAACTCGCTGGTGTCCGGCGGGTGCATTATCTCCGGTTCGGTGGTGGTGCAGTCCGTGCTGTTCCCGCGCGTGCGGATAAATTCATTCTGTAATATCGATTCGGCAGTCTTATTGCCGGATGTCTGGGTAGGGCGCTCGTGTCGTCTGCGTCGTTGCGTGATCGACCGCGCCTGCGTCATCCCTGAAGGGATGGTCATCGGTGAAAACGCGGAAGAAGACGCGCGTCGTTTCTACCGTTCGGAAGAGGGGATCGTGTTAGTTACACGGGAAATGTTGCGGAAGCTGCAGATCAAACAGGAGCGATGATGCAGGTTTTACACGTATGTTCTGAGATGTTCCCGTTGTTAAAAACGGGCGGTCTGGCAGATGTTCTGGGTGCATTACCGGCAGCGCAAATCGCCGGAGGCGTGGATACCCGAGTCCTGCTGCCCGCCTTTCCGGATATCCGGCGCGGCATACCTGATGCAAAGGTTGTGACCCGCCGTGAAACGTTTGCCGGACGCATTACCCTGCTGTTTGGACACTACAATGGCGTAGGGATTTACCTGATCGACGCGCCGCACCTGTACGACCGACCGGGCAGCCCGTATCACGATACGAACCTGTTCGCCTACACCGATAACGTGCTGCGCTTTGCGCTGCTCGGCTGGGTCGGCGCTGAAATGGCGACGGGGCTGGATCCGTTCTGGCGCCCGAACGTGGTGCACGCGCACGACTGGCACGCCGGGCTTGCCCCGGCGTATCTCGCCGCGCGCGGCCACCCGGCCAAATCGGTCTTCACCGTGCATAACCTGGCGTACCAGGGGATGTACTACGCGCACCATATGAATGACATCGATCTGCCATGGTCGTTCTATAACATGCACGGGCTGGAGTTCAACGGGCAGATCTCGTTCCTGAAAGCCGGGCTCTATTACGCCGATCACATTACTGCCGTAAGCCCAACCTACGCGCGTGAGATCACCCAGCCGGCGTTTGGCTACGGCATGGAAGGGTTGCTGCAGCAGCGCCATCGCGAAGGCCGCCTGTCGGGCATTCTGAACGGCGTAGATGAAAAGATCTGGAGCCCGGAAACGGATCTCCTGCTGGCGGCGCGCTATGGCCGTGATTCCGTGGAAGACAAGGCGGAAAACAAACGCCAGCTGCAGATTGCGATGGGACTGAAGGTCAACGACAAAGTGCCGCTGTTTGCGGTGGTCAGCCGACTGACCAGCCAGAAAGGGCTGGATCTGGTGCTGGAGGCGCTGCCCGGTTTGCTGGAGCAGGGCGGCCAGCTGGCGCTGCTCGGCGCGGGCGACCCGGTGCTGCAGGAAGGTTTCCTCGCTGCAGCGGCGGAACACCCGGGGCAGGTGGGCGTGCAGATTGGCTACCACGAGGCGTTCTCGCACCGCATCATGGGCGGCGCGGACGTTATCCTGGTGCCCAGCCGCTTCGAACCCTGCGGCCTGACGCAGCTTTACGGCCTGAAATACGGCACGCTGCCGCTGGTGCGCCGCACGGGCGGGCTGGCGGATACCGTATCCGATAGCTCTCTGGAAAACCTGGCGGACGGTATCGCCAGCGGGTTTGTCTTTGAGGACAGTAATGCCTGGTCGCTGCTTCGGGCGATTCGGCGTGCTTTCGTCTTGTGGTCCCGCCCATCGCTCTGGCGTTACGTTCAGCGTCAGGCGATGTCCATGGACTTTAGCTGGCACGTCGCGGCGCAGTCGTACCGCGATCTCTATCAACGCTTGATGTAACGAGGCGAAGTTACTGATATGAACGCTCCATTTAGCTACTCTTCACCCACGCTCAGCGTTGAGGCGTTAAAGCACTCCATCGCCTACAAGCTGATGTTCACCATCGGGAAAGATCCGGTCATCGCCAACAAGCACGAGTGGCTGAACGCCACCCTGTTTGCGGTGCGCGACCGTTTAGTTGAACGCTGGCTGCGCTCAAACCGCGCCCAGCTCTCGCAGGAAACGCGTCAGGTTTACTACCTGTCGATGGAATTTTTGATTGGCCGCACGCTCTCCAACGCGCTGCTGTCGCTCGGCATTTACGACGACGTCAAAACCGCCCTGGAAGAGATGGGGCTGGATTTAGAAGAGCTGATTGACGAAGAGAACGACCCGGGCCTCGGCAACGGCGGCCTGGGACGTCTTGCCGCCTGCTTCCTCGACTCGCTGGCGACGCTGGCGCTGCCGGGCCGCGGCTACGGCATTCGCTACGACTACGGCATGTTCAAGCAGAACATTGTCGACGGGCGACAGAAAGAGTCCCCGGACTACTGGCTGGAGTACGGCAACCCGTGGGAGTTCAAGCGCCACAACACGCGCTACAAGGTGCGCTTTGGCGGACGTATTCAGCAGGAAGGAAAAAAATCCCGCTGGGTGGAAACGGAAGAGATCCTGGCCGTGGCCTACGACCAGATCATCCCCGGCTACGACACCGATGCCACCAACACGCTGCGCCTGTGGAGCGCCCAGGCGAGTAGCGAAATCAACCTCGGTAAATTCAACCAGGGGGACTACTTTGCGGCAGTGGAAGATAAAAACCACTCCGAGAACGTCTCCCGCGTGCTGTATCCGGACGACTCGACCTACTCCGGCCGCGAGCTGCGCCTGCGTCAGGAGTATTTCCTCGTTTCGGCGACGATTCAGGACATCCTCAGCCGCCACCACCAGCTGCACAAAACCTACGCCAACCTGGCGGAGAAAACCGCGATCCACCTTAACGACACCCATCCGGTGCTCTCTATTCCCGAGCTGATGCGCCTGCTGATCGACGAGCATAAGTTCAGCTGGGACGACGCCTTTGAGGTGACCTGCCAGGTGTTCTCTTACACCAACCACACGCTGATGAGCGAAGCGCTGGAGACGTGGCCGGTGGACATGCTCGGCAAAATCCTGCCGCGCCATCTGCAGATTATCTTTGAGATTAACGACTACTTCCTCAAGACGCTGCAGGAGCAGTATCCGAACGATACCGGCCTGCTGAGCCGCGCGTCGATCATTGATGAATCGAACGGCCGCCGCGTGCGCATGGCCTGGCTGGCGGTTGTCATCAGCCACAAGGTCAACGGCGTATCCGGGCTCCACTCAAACCTGATGGTGCAGTCGCTGTTTGCGGACTTCGCGAAGATCTTCCCGACGCGTTTCTGCAACGTGACCAACGGCGTCACCCCGCGCCGCTGGCTGGCGCTGGCCAACCAGCCGCTCTCCGAGGTGCTGGACGAGAACATTGGCCGCACCTGGCGTACCGATTTGAGCCAGCTGAGCGAGCTGGAACAGCACATTGATTTCCCGACGGTGAACAAGGCCGTGCGCGAAGCCAAGCTGCTGAACAAAAAGCGTCTGGCGGTCTGGCTGGCGATGCACCTCAACGTGGTGGCAAACCCGAAAGCGCTGTTCGACGTGCAGATCAAACGCATCCACGAATACAAGCGTCAGCTGATGAACGTGCTGCACGTGATCACCCATTACAACCGCATCAAGGCCGATCCGACGGCCGAATGGGTGCCGCGCGTGAAGATCTTCGCCGGTAAGGCGGCGTCCGCCTACTACATGGCGAAGCACATCATTCATCTCATCAACGACGTGGCGAAGGTGGTCAACCAGGATCCGGACATTGGCGACAAGCTGAAGGTGGTCTTCATTCCGAACTACAGCGTAAGCCTGGCGCAGCTGATCATCCCGGCGGCGGATCTCTCTGAGCAGATTTCCACGGCGGGGACGGAAGCGTCCGGCACCAGTAACATGAAGTTTGCCCTTAACGGCGCGCTGACCATCGGCACGCTGGACGGGGCGAACGTCGAGATGCTGGAGCACGTGGGCGAAGAAAATATCTTTATCTTCGGTAATACGACGGAAGAGGTGGAGGCGCTGCGCAGGAAAGGCTACTCGCCGCGTCAGTATTACGAAGAGGATGAAGAGTTGCGCCAGGTGCTGACCCAGATCGCGACCGGCGTGTTTAGCCCTGATGAACCGAGCCGCTATCGCGATCTGGTCGATTCGCTGATTAACTTTGGCGATCACTACCAGGTGCTGGCGGATTACCGCAGCTACGTGGACTGTCAGGACAAGGTGGACGAGCTGTATCGCCAGCAGGAGAAGTGGACCAGCGCCGCGATGTACAACATCGCCAATATGGGCTATTTCTCGTCAGACAGGACCATTAAGGAGTATGCCGAGACGATCTGGCATATTGATCCGGTGCGGTTGTAAAAACAGAGCCCGGTGGCGCTGCGCTTACCGGGCCTACGGGATCGAGTAGGCCGGGTAAGGCGGAGCCGCCACCCGGCTTTTTTTCCAACTACGACGCCAACGACAGCTCACGCTTTCCCGCATTTTGCAGCAGCCACTGCGCCACGCGAGACTGCTGTTCGGCGTTGAGCCACATCCCTTCTTTGGTTCGGCGCCAGATAGCATCATCCAGACGACGCACCCACTCGTGCTCAACCAGATAGCGCAGCTCGGCTTCGTACAGCTCGTGGCCGAAATGCTCGCCCAGATCCGCAATGTCCTTCGCCTCACCCAGGAACAGCTCGGTATTGCTGCCGTAGGTGCGGGCGTAGTGGCGCGCCATGCCTTCGGTGATGAACGGGAAGCGACGGCGCAGCTTCGCGGCGTAATCGTCGCGGTTATCGCCGATATCACCGCCGGGCAGCACCGCGCCCTTGGTCCATGCCGGGCCAATGCCTTTGTAGTAAGGCGCCAGTTTTTCCAGCGCGTGCTCGGCCAGCTTGCGGTAGGTGGTGAGCTTGCCGCCAAATACGGAAAGCAGCGGCGCCTGGCCGTCAACGTCGTGAATATCGAGCGTATAGTCGCGGGTAATCGCCTGCGGAGAGTCAGATTCGTCATCGCACAGCGGACGCACGCCGGAGTAAGTCCAGACCACGTCGTCGCGCGACAGCTGTTTCTTAAAGTGCGCGTTATACACTTTGAGCAGGTAGTTCACTTCGCTCTCGTCAATCTCGACGTTCTTCGGATCGCCTTTGTACTCCACGTCGGTGGTGCCGATGATCGAGAATTCGTCCATCCACGGGATCACAAACACGATGCGCTTGTCTTCGTTCTGCAGAATGTAGGCCTGCTTCTGGGTATGCACGCGCGGTACCACAATGTGGCTGCCTTTGATCAGGCGGATGCCGTACGGCGAAGGCAGATGCATGCCGTCGTCGAAGAACTGCTTCACCCACGGACCGGTGGCGTTCACCAGGCCGCGCGCTTTCCAGCTGAATTTCTCGCCGGTATCGATATCTTCCGCTTCCACAATCCACAGGCCGTTTTCACGACGGGCAGCGGTCGCGCGGGTGCGGGTTTTCACCTCGCCACCTTTCTTCTCTACCATCTGCGCATTCGCCAGCACCAGGCGCGCATCGTCTACCCAGCAGTCGGAATATTCGAAACCGCGCACGATTTCAGGCTTAAGGACCGATTCTGAGCCAAAACGCAACCCTTTCGAACCCGGGAGGCTGGTGCGTTTACCCAGATGATCGTACATAAACAGACCAATTCGGATCATCCATGCCGGACGCAGGTGCGGGCGGTGGGGCAGGCGGAAGCGCATCGGAATCGCCAGATGCGGGGCCATTTTGAGCAGCACTTCACGTTCGGCCAGCGCTTCGCTAACCAGGCGGAATTCGTAGTGTTCCAGGTAGCGCAGGCCACCGTGAATCAGTTTGGAGCTGGCGGACGACGTCGCGCAGGCGAGATCGTTAGCTTCCAGCATCAGTACGGATAAACCGCGTCCTGCGGCATCGACCGCAATACCGGCACCGTTGATGCCACCGCCTATCACAATCAGATCTTTGGTTTCCATAACACCCTCATGCACTTTCGTTAAAGCTCAGAAATGTTCGATATCGCTCATAATAGCAAAGGAACGCGCTTTTGGTAACATCAAAAAAACAATTTAGAGTGATATGGATAACATAATGGCGTTTACCCGCCGCCAGGACGTACACTACGGGGTAAAATCTTGTCGTTGACCACTGTTAAGAGAACACCATGGATCAGTTTGAATGTATTAACGTAGAAGAAGCCCACCAGAAGATGCACCAGGGAAAAGCGGTGCTGGTGGACATCCGCGATCCGCAGAGTTTTGCGATGGGCCATACCCCGGGCGCGTTTCATCTCACCAACGACACGCTGGGCGCGTTTATGCGCGATAACGACTTCGACACGCCGGTGATGGTCATGTGCTATCACGGCAACAGCAGCAAAGGCGCGGCGCAGTACCTGCTTCAGCAGGGTTATGACGCGGTTTATAGCGTCGACGGCGGTTTCGATGCCTGGCATCGTCATTTCCCGGCGGAAGTGGAATACGCGTTTGAGCGCTAATCCCGCTATACTGTCCCCTTTTGTGTGGAAATAAGCGACCGCTGCCCATGTTGATGATCACCTCTTTTACCAACCCGCGCGTCGCCCAGGCGTTTGTCGACTATATGGCGACGCAGGGCATTATTCTGACTATTCAGCAACATACGCAGACCGACGTCTGGCTGGCCGATGAGAGCCAGGCCGCGCGGGTAAACGAGGAGCTGGCGCGTTTTCTTGAAAATCCCGGTGACCCGCGCTATCTCGCGGCAAGCTGGCAGTCTGGCCAGACCGGCAGCGGGCTGCACTACAGCCGCTTTCCCTTCCTTGCCACCATTCGCGAACGCGCGGGCCCGTTCACGCTGCTGCTGATGGCGGCCTGCATTATCGTCTTCATTATCATGAACGTGGTGGGCGACCAGAGCGTGATGATTGCCCTGGCCTGGCCCTATGACCCGTCTCTTGAGTTTGACGTCTGGCGCTACTTTACCCACGCGCTGATGCACTTCTCGGTGATGCATATCCTCTTTAACCTGCTGTGGTGGTGGTATCTCGGCGGTGCCGTTGAAAAGCGTCTGGGCAGCGGCAAGCTGATCGTTATCACAATTATCAGCGCCCTGCTGAGCGGCTACGTACAGCACAAGTTCAGCGGGCCGTGGTTCGGCGGGCTGTCGGGCGTCGTATATGCCCTGATGGGCTACGTCTGGCTTCGCGGGGAGCGCGATCCGGAAAGCGGCATCTATCTGCAACGCGGATTAATAACCTTTGCGTTAATATGGCTAATTGCCGGATGGTTTGATCTGTTTGGTATGTCTATCGCCAACGGTGCGCACGTCGCCGGGCTGGCCGTGGGGCTGGCGATGGCGTTTGCCGACACGCTCCATGCGCGAAAACGAACATAATTCTCAGGGATAATTGATGAAACAAACACAACGTCATGACGCCATTATCGAACTGGTCAAAAAACAGGGATACGTCAGCACCGAAGAGCTGGTAGAGCAGTTTGCCGTCAGCCCGCAAACCATCCGTCGTGACCTGAACGACCTGGCCGATCAGAACCGTATTCTCCGCCACCACGGCGGGGCGGCGCTGCCGTCCAGCTCGGTCAATACTTCCTGGCACGACCGTAAAGCCACGCAGACGGCGGAGAAAGAGCGCATTGCCCGTAAAGTGGCAAGCCAGATCCCCAACGGGGCGACGCTGTTTATTGATATCGGCACCACGCCGGAAGCGGTCGCCCATGCCCTGCTGGATCACGAGAACCTGCGCGTGGTGACCAACAACCTGAACGTCGCCAACACCCTGATGCAAAAAGACGATTTCCGCATCATCCTCGCGGGCGGCGAGCTGCGCAGCCGCGACGGCGGGATTATCGGCGAAGCGACCCTCGATTTTATCTCTCAGTTCCGCCTCGACTTCGGCATTCTGGGGATCAGCGGCATCGACAGCGACGGCTCGCTGCTGGAGTTCGATTACCACGAGGTGCGCACCAAGCGCGCGATCATTGAAAACTCACGCCACGTGATGCTGGTGGTGGACCATTCCAAGTTTGGCCGTAACGCGATGGTGAACATGGGCAGCATCAGCATGGTGGATGCGGTCTATACCGACGTGATGCCGCCGGCGGGCGTGATGCAGGTGATTAAGGATAATAATCTGCAGCTGGAATTGTGCTAGCGGTTGTGTCGGGTGGCGCTGCGCTTACCCGACCTACAAACCCCGTAGGCCCGTGCAAGCGTAGCGCCGCCGGGCAATGAATTACACTCCATACCCCATCATCTTCAACAGCTGCTGGGCATGCTGCACCGCATCCTGACGATGCGCCACGCCCAGCTTCTGGTACAGGTTGCGGATGTGCGTTTTGATGGTGGTCGCCGCCACCGCCAGCTCGCCGGCAATCTGCTCGTTGCTGTAGCCTGAATAGATCAGCCCCAGCACCTGCCATTCGCGCTGGGTGAGCGGGCTGGTACGGATAAGCTCCGGCACTTCGGGGTGGTTTAGCAGACGTTCAACAAAATTCTCATCAAAATGCGCGAACTTGTGCCGATGGTGCTGGTTAATCTCGCGCAGGATGCGCTGGGCGCGATGCTGATCCAGCTCCGGCAGCGTGTTGAGCTGAATAAGCTGGCGCAGCTGCTGCGCCATCACTTCACCCTCAATCACAAAGTGGCTGATAAACCCGGTGCGGTTCGCCAGCTGCAGCGCTTCCAGCAGCACGCGCTGGGCATCGTTTTTACGACCCGCCTGCCAGTAAAGCTGGTTCAGCAGCAGCAGGTTGCGGTTCAGGTCGCTCATCAGGCGCAGGCTGCGCGCGTTCTCGTTCAGCTCTTCCAGCACAATCTCCGCGGGCTCGAGTTCGCCGAGCAGGATCTGCGCGCGGGCAATGTTGCGCCATTGGCTTTGCAGGAAGTGGTTGTTCGCAAATTCCGGTTTTGGGGTTTGACGCAGCCAGTTGGCGGCGGATTTTTTATCGCCGGTCATCTGCCAGTAAATCACCCGGACCTTATCGGCGTTCGACACCCAGTCGCTATGATACTGACCGTTGCCGAGCAGGTTTTCCAGGCGGTTAAGATGGTTGCGGGCGTTATCGAGATCGCCCCGCGCCAGCGAGCACTGTACCAGCAGCGCCAGACACTGCAGCTGCTGCTGAGGCTGGAAGCTGGAAAGAACATTCACACCCTGGCGGGCGCAGCTTTCTGCTTCATCCAGACGCGACCACGCCCACAGCAGCTGAGCGCGAATACGCAACAGGAACTCGTGCATCGGCAGCTGTTCCAGATGCTGTTCACGAATCAGCTGGAACGCTTTCTCCTGGTTTTCCCAGGCGGCCTGCAGGAACCCCTGTGCGAATAAAATCTCGCTCTGCTGGATCAGGCTCCACAGCGCGTAATGCCAGACATCATGACGACGCGCCATCTGTTCGGTTTGCTGCATCAGTGAAAGCGAACGCGTGAGGTCGCCTTTGCAGTGCAGCACTTCGCCGTGCACGGAGGTTGCCACGATGCGGCTGTAGAAGTTGGCCAGCGGCAGTTCATCCAGGGCGACCATCGCCAGCCGTTCGGCTTCGTCCGGGTCGCCATCGTTAATGGCTACCTGAGCACGCAGGGCGTTGAACTCGCCGTGCAGGGTGGTATCCATCTCGCTTTCCATCTCCTGCTCGGCGCGCGCCAGCAGGGTGTTCACTTCGCTGTAGCGATGCTGGCTCTGCATCAGCCAGGCCTGCAGCAGCACCAGACGCGGGTTCTCCAGCAGGCTTTCCCACGGCAGGGCTTTGAGGGACTCTTCCAGCAGGGTCAGCTCGCTGTGGTTAAACAGGCCCCACGCATGGTTGAGGAGGATATCACGCAGCATGCTGGCATCACCGGCGGCCAGCGCGTGGTGGATGGCCTCGCTCGGGAAGCCCTGTGCCATCCAGCTTTCGGCGGCGGCACGGTGGATCTCCGGCAGTTCAACCGCCAGCTCCCACTGACAGCGCTGGCGCAGGAAGCTGCCAAACAGCGGATGATAGCTAAACCATTCGCCCGGATCGTCCATGCGCGTCAGGAACAGGCCCTGACGTTCAATCTCTTCCAGCTGCAGCTGGCCGTTTTCACAGCCCGTCACCCGCACGATAAGCGCGTCGTTCATGGAGCGCAGCAGGGAGCTTTTCAGCAGGAAATTACGCGTTGAGGGATCGACGCTGTCGAGCACCTCATCCACCAGGTAGTCAGAAAGGTGGCTGGCGTTGATGCCTGCCAGACGCCGCGCCGACTGATGCGCCGGACTGTTGTTTTGCCGGGCAGAAAGGGCGATGAGCTGCAGCGCGGTGGCCCAGCCGGCAACGTCGTCACACAGACGGCTGCTTTCGGCGGCTTCAATGGGCGAGTTCAGGCGGCAGTCGAAGAACTGTTTTGCTTCCTGATGGGTAAAGGCCAGCTGCTGGCTGCCGATTTCCAGAAGCTGATCGCGTACGCGCAGGTTGGCAATACCCAGCTGCGGCAGGTTGCGCGACAGCACCACCAGCGTCAGGTTTTCCGGCTGATGGCGCAGGAAGAAACGCATCGATTCATGGATCACCGGGTTCGTGATGAGATGGTAATCATCAATCACCACGTACAGCGGGCGATGCCATTCGGCCAGTTCGATAAACAGCTGAGAGAAAAGGGAGGACAGGCTGGCATACTGGCGCTTTTGCACCATCACCTCACTGGCGACGCAGTGTCCATGGGTGGCTTGCTGTATGGCGGCAATCAGATAGCTGGCAAAACGCTCCTGCTGGTTATCACCTTCATCAAGGGAGTACCAGCCAAGGTCGCTCTTACCCGCAGCCCACTGTGAAATGAGCGTTGTTTTTCCATAGCCTGCCGGGCTCGTAACCAGCGCCAGTCGGAAATTATGCGCGCCGGAAAGTTTAGCCAACAGACGCTCGCGGACCACGGTATGGTCAAGGCGAACCGGGCGACTTAATTTAGACGGAATCAACATAGGTTTCACTTCACTGTGGGGAACGAGAAATTTTATTTTTTTTGCGCTTCGTAATTAATGGATATAAGTTCGGCCAATACGTTATCTATTGCAAGTTATGTCTGGATTTGGTGGCTGTGAATTTGCACTCTGTCACAAAACATTCAGACAGAGGATGGAACTTTCCGAAAAGGTCTGCGATGCCGCGTCAATGCTGGCTTGTATGGCTGTGCTGCGGCTGCGCTGAAACTGGTTTCAGAAAGGGATAGTGACGTCAAATTTAATATACTCCTGGTAACGTTAAGAGAAATGAATAATCGTCTTAGCGATGACCCGATTGCAGAAATATTATTCTACGTAAGTAATTATTTCAGCGGGGTTTAATTTCACACGAAACCGCATTTCATTTCTTTGACATTCTCCCCGGTTACTTTTTTCTCTTCCGGGCACACTCCAGCTATGCTCTGAGAGTGGCCTCGATCACACTTTTATGCTCATCCCCGCTACTCCTCCCTGTCTAATCCCCCACGGGAGGAGGAAGAGGGGAAATGAGCCTGGCACACTAGCGCCAACTTGTGTTTTCTTTCTAAAGGATGCCGATCCCCTATGTCACAGCCTACCTTCAACAAAGCTCAATTCCAGGCTGCCCTGACGCGTCAGTGGCAGCGTTTTGGCCTTCATGCTGCAAACGAAATGACGCCTCACCAGTGGTGGCAGGCAGTGAGCGGTGCGCTCGCAGAACAGCTGGATGCTCAACCTCTGGCAAAGCCGGTAAAAGGCCAGCGCCATGTGAACTACATCTCAATGGAATTCCTGATTGGCCGTCTGACGGGTAACAACCTGTTGAACCTTGGCTGGTATCAGGAGGTCGGTGAGGTCCTGAAAGAACACGACGTTAACCTGACCGACCTGCTGGAAGAAGAGATTGACCCGGCGCTGGGCAACGGCGGCCTGGGACGTCTGGCGGCCTGCTTCCTGGACTCCATGGCGACCGTCGGCCAGTCGGCGATCGGCTACGGTCTGAACTACCAGTACGGCCTGTTCCGCCAGTCCTTCGCTGACGGCCATCAGATGGAAGCGCCGGACGACTGGCATCGTAATACCTATCCGTGGTTCCGCCACAACGCGCAGCTTGACGTGCAGGTGGGCATTGGCGGGAAAGTGACGAAACAAGGTCTCTGGGAACCGGCGTTCACCCTTACCGGCGAAGCCTGGGATCTGCCGGTGCTCGGCTACCGTAACGGCGTGGCGCAGCCGCTGCGTCTGTGGCAGGCGAAGCACGCGCATCCGTTTAACCTGACCAAATTCAACGACGGCGATTTCCTGCGCGCCGAGCAGCAGGGCATCGACGCCGAGAAGCTGACCAAAGTCCTCTACCCGAACGACAACCACCTGGCCGGTAAAAAGCTGCGCCTGATGCAGCAGTACTTCCAGTGCGCCTGCTCCGTAGCGGACATTCTGCGTCGCCATCACCTGGCGGGGCGCAAGCTGGCGCAGCTGCCGGACTTCGAGGTGATTCAGCTCAACGACACGCACCCGACCATCGCCATCCCGGAACTGCTGCGCGTGCTGATCGACGAACATCAGCTGGCCTGGGACGACGCCTGGGCCATCACCAGCCGTACCTTTGCCTACACCAACCATACCCTGATGCCAGAAGCGCTCGAGTGCTGGGACGAGAAGCTGGTGAAAGCGCTGCTGCCGCGCCACATGCAGATCATCAACAAGATTAACGACAAGTTTAAAAAGCAGGTGGATAAAACCTGGCCGGGCAACAAGGCGGTCTGGGCGAAGCTGGCGGTGGTGCACGATAAGCAGGTGCGCATGGCGAACATGTGCGTGGTGAGCGGCTTCGCGGTAAACGGCGTGGCGGCGCTGCACTCGGATCTGGTCGTCAAAGATCTCTTCCCGGAATATCACCAGCTGTGGCCGACCAAATTCCACAACGTGACCAACGGCATCACGCCGCGTCGCTGGATCAAGCAGTGCAACCCGCTGCTGGCCGGCCTGCTGGATAAGACCCTGAAGAAAGAGTGGGCCAACGATCTGGACCAGCTCATCAATCTGGAAAAATACGCCGACGACGCGAAGTTCCGCGAGCAGTACCGTGCCATCAAGCTGGAGAACAAGGTTCGCCTGGCGGCGTTCGTGAAGGCACGCACCGGGATTGAGATCAGCCCGAATGCGATTTTCGATATCCAGATTAAACGCCTGCACGAGTACAAACGTCAGCACCTGAACCTGCTGCACATTCTGGCGCTGTACAAAGAGATCCGCGAGAACCCGCAGGCCGACCGCGTGCCGCGCGTGTTCCTGTTCGGTGCGAAAGCGGCGCCGGGCTACTACCTGGCGAAAAACATCATCCTCGCCATTAATAAAGTGGCGGCGGCGATCAACAGCGATCCAAAAGTGGGCGACAAGCTGAAGGTGGTGTTCCTGCCGGATTACTGCGTTTCGGCGGCTGAAATGCTGATCCCGGCGGCGGACATCTCCGAGCAGATCTCGACTGCCGGAAAAGAAGCGTCCGGCACCGGCAACATGAAGCTGGCGCTGAACGGCGCGCTGACCGTCGGCACGCTCGACGGGGCCAACGTCGAAATCGCCGAGAAGGTCGGCGAAGAGAATATCTTTATCTTCGGCCATACCGTGGAAGAGGTGAAAGCCATCAAGGCCAAAGGCTATGACCCGGTGAAATGGCGTAAGAAAGACAAAGTGCTGGATGCCGTACTGAAAGAGCTGGAGAGCGGTAAATACAGCGACGGCGACAAGCACGCGTTTGACCAGATGCTGCACAGCATGGACAAGCACGGCGGTGACCCGTATCTGGTGATGGCAGACTTCACGGCCTACGTGGAAGCGCAAAAGCAGGTCGACGTACTGTATCGCGACCAGGAAGCGTGGACCCGGGCGTGCATCCTGAACACCGCCCGCTGCGGTATGTTCAGCTCTGACCGCTCAATCCGTGATTATCAGGCTCGTATCTGGCAGGCAAAACGCTAAGGAAGCGCGATGGAGAGTAAACGTCTGGACAGTGCCGCGCAGGCGGCGGGGATCAGCCTCAGTTACATTAACGCTCACGGCAAACCACAGTCTATTGGCGCCGACACCAAAAGACGTTTGCTGGACGCTATGCACAAAACCGACGCGAAAGCGCCGGCGCTACCGGTGCCGAACGTGAAGGTGTTCACCGCAGGCAAAAAGATGGCGCTCGCGGTGGAGGGGCGCGGCGAGTTTAGCTGGCTGCTCACCACCGAAGAGGGGCATCAGCACAAAGGTCACGCCACCGGCGGCAAAACGTTTACCCTTCCGGCGAAGCTGCCGGAGGGCTATCACAGCCTGACGCTCACCCAGGGCGAAGAGCGTTTTCACTGTCGGGTTATCGTCGCGCCAAAACGCTGCTACGAGCCGCAGGCGCTGCTGGAAGGCAAAAAGCTGTGGGGCGCCTGCGTGCAGCTCTACACGCTGCGCTCCGACAGCAACTGGGGTATCGGCGACTTTGGCGATCTGAAGAACATGCTGGTCTCCGTGGGCGAGCGCGGCGGCGCGTTTATCGGCCTCAACCCGATCCACGCGCTCTATCCGGCGAACCCGGAAAGCGCCAGCCCGTACAGTCCGTCCTCCCGCCGCTGGCTGAACGTCATTTATATCGACGTTAACGCGTTAGATGATTTCAAAAACAGCAAAGAGGCGCAGGCCTGGTGGACGCTCAGCACCACCCAGCAGGCGCTGAAGCAGGCGCGCGACGCCGACTGGGTAGACTATTCCACCGTCACGGCGCTGAAAATGGCCGCGCTGCGTCTGGCGTGGAAAGGCTTTTCGCAGCGCGATGACGACCAGATGGCCGCGTTCCGCCAGTTTGTCATGCAGGAGGGGGAAAGCCTCTACTGGCAGGCGGCGTTCGATGCGCTGCACGCGTATCAGGTGAAAGAGGACGAAATGCGCTGGGGCTGGCCGGTCTGGCCTGAAGCGTATCAATCCGTCGATACGCCTGAAGTGAAAGCGTTTTGTGAAAAACATGCCGACGAAGTGGACTTCTACCTGTGGCTGCAGTGGCTGGCGTACAGCCAGTTTGCCGCCTGCTGGCTGGTAAGCCAGGGCTATAAGATGCCGATCGGCCTGTACCGTGACCTGGCCGTGGGCGTAGCGGAAGGCGGCGCGGAAACCTGGTGCGACCGAGAGCTTTACTGCCTGAAGGCCTCCGTGGGGGCGCCGCCGGATATCCTGGGCCCGCTGGGCCAGAACTGGGGACTGCCCCCGATGGATCCGCACGTCATGGCGGCGCGCGCCTACGAGCCGTTTATCGACCTGCTCCGTGCGAACATGCAGAACTGCGGCGCGCTGCGTATCGACCACGTGATGTCCGTGCTGCGCCTGTGGTGGATCCCGTACGGTGAAACGGCGGATCATGGGGCGTACGTGCAGTATCCGGTTGACGATCTGCTGTCGATCCTAGCCCTGGAAAGCAAGCGGCATCAGTGCATGGTGATCGGTGAAGATCTCGGGACCGTGCCGGTGGAAATTGTCAGCAAGCTCCGCGACAGCGGCGTCTACTCCTATAAAGTGCTCTATTTTGAAAACGACCATGAGAAAACCTTCCGCGCGCCGCAAGCGTACCCTGAACAGTCAATGGCAGTCGCGACGACGCATGACCTTCCTACGCTTCGTGGCTATTGGGAAAGCGGCGATCTGACGCTCGGTAAAACGCTGGGCCTCTATCCTGATGAAGAGGTGCTGCGCGGGCTGTATCAGGATCGCGAGCTCTCCAAACAGGGGCTGCTGGATGCGCTGCACAAGCAGGGCTGTCTGCCGAAACGTGCCGGGCATAAGGCGTCATTGATGTCGATGACCGCCACCCTCAATCGGGGCTTGCAGCGCTATATTGCCGACAGCAACAGCGCCCTGCTGGGCCTGCAGCCGGAAGACTGGATTGATATGGCGGAGCCGGTGAACATCCCGGGGACCAGCTATCAGTACAAGAACTGGCGTCGCAAATTGTCCACCACGCTTGAGAAGATGTTTGCCGATGACGGGGTGAACAGGCTGATTAGGGATTTGGACAAGCGGCGAAAAGCAGCCGGTAAGAAGTGATAAAAAACCCGCCAGTGGCGGGTTTTTTATTATCCGGTAGTGCTCATGTAGGTCGGGTAAGGCGAAGCCGCCACCCGACTTATGACATCAAACCACCATATTCAACAGCAGCACCCCGACCAGACCGCACACCGAAATAATGGTTTCCAGCGCGGACCAGGACTTGATGGTTTCACCGATCGTCAGGTTGAAGTACTCCTTGAACAGCCAGAAGCCCGGGTCGTTAACGTGAGAGAAAATCACGCTACCGGAACCGACGGCGATAACCATCAGCTCAGGGCTCACGCCCGTGGTGGCAATCAGCGGGGCAACAATACCGCCTGCGGTGATCGCCGCAACGGTTGCAGAACCCAGCGCAATACGCAGAACCGCGGCGATAGACCAGGCCATCAGGAGCGGTGACACGTTGGTTTCATGCATCATGGCCGCGATGTATTTGTCCACGCCGCTGTCAACCAGCACCTGCTTGAACGCGCCGCCGCCGCCGATGATCAGGAGCATCATGGCAATGATTTTGATGGAAGAGGTCAGCGTGTCGTTAATCTGATCCATTGAACGGCCGCGGTTAAGGCCGAAGGTGAACATCGCGATCAGCACCGCAATCAGCGTTGCCATCACCGGGTCACCGAGGAATTCCGCGACGGACAGGAACGCATGGCCTTTCGGCAGAACCATCTCCGCCACGGCGCGCATCGCCATCAGGATCACCGGTACCAGAGAGGTCCAGACGCTGACGCCAAAGCCAGGCATCTCTTCTTCGGTGAAGGTTTTGGCGCTGTAGAGACCTTCTGGGATGGGCTTATCAATGCCTTTCAGGAAGCGGGCATACACCGGGCCTGCCAGAATCACCGTCGGGATCGCCAGAATCGTACCGAACAGCAGGGTTTTACCCATGTCCGCGTGGAAGATGGTCGCGATAGCCGTTGGGCCCGGGTGCGGCGGCAGGAAGCCGTGGGTCACGGACAGCGCCGCAGCCATTGGTACGCCAACATACAGCAGCGGGATGCTCGCCGCAGCCGCGATGGTGAACACCAGCGGCAGCATCAGCACGAAGCCCACTTCATAGAACAGCGCGAAGCCGACGGTAAAGCCGGTTAACACCACTGCCCACTGAATGTTCTTCTTGCCAAATTTGTCGATAAGCGTGGTGGCGATACGCTGGGCGCCACCGCAGTCCGCCAGCATTTTGCCGAGCATGGCGCCGAAGCCCATGATCAGCGCCAGGCTGCCGAGCGTGCCGCCGACGCCGGCTTTAATGGAGCTGATAACTTTTACCAGCGGCATGCCCTGCATCAGACCGACTGCAAGTGCCACCAGAACCAGAGCGATAAACCCGTTCATTTTGAAACGGATCATCAAGAGCAGTAATAACACAACACCGATAGCGACGATGACTAATGGCATGATTTACCTGGCCTTTGAATTGTTATGGGTAACGTCATTTTTTCAACGACACGTTCCGATTGTCCCAACTGGGAACAGAGAAGTAACGGCACTAATACTGATGCCTTGCAGACCATAAAGTTTAGTCGGCTGTTATGAGTGTGCTTAGTGCCCATGTGAATGATACGGGTAACATGGCGTGATTGAGAATCACCCTGGAAGGCAAAATGTGAATTATGAGACGCAGGTCAACATATAGAGGAGGAGCGGGGGGAAAACAAAAGCCGGGTGGCGGCTTCGCCTTACCCGGCCTACGATTCGTGTTTTGTAGGCCCGGTAAGCGCAGCGCCACCGGGCAAAGGCAGACGGCTTAGTAGTAAGAGTGCTCGCCGCGCTGGTGTTCGGTCAGATCGCGCACGCCTTTCAGTTCCGGGAACTCGTTCAGCAGCTGCTTCTCGATCCCTTCTTTCAGGGTCACATCCACCATTGAACAGCCGTTACAGCCGCCGCCAAACTGCAGGATCGCCAGGCCGTCTTCCGTGATTTCCATCAGGGAAACACGACCGCCGTGGCCCGCCAGCTGTGGGTTGATCTGGGATTGCAGCAGATACTCGACGCGCTCCATCAGCGGGGCATCGTCAGACACTTTACGCATCTTCGCGTTCGGTGCTTTCAGGGTCAGCTGAGAGCCCAGCTGATCGGTGACGAAGTCGATCTCCGCATCTTCAAGATACGGTGCGCTCAGCTCATCAACGTAGGCGGTGAGCTGTTCAAACTTAAGGGCAGTGTCGGTGGCTTCCACGGCGTCCGGAGGACAATAAGAAACACCACATTCTGCATTCGGCGTGCCTGGATTGATCACAAACACGCGGATCTGCGTCCCTTCTTCCTGATTTGCCAGCAGTTTGGCAAAGTGCGCTTGTGCAGAATCGGAAATACGGATCATAGCTTTGGCCTAATAGTTGACTAAATTACCTGGGTATAATCATACGCCCATTGAAGAAGGGCTACAAGGTACGGCACAGACACCATACCTGAACCGACGCGGCGCCGCTTCGCAAAAGCAGTCGGGAAAGTTCAGCAACGGTACTGCCCGTGGTGACGACATCATCCACAATCGCGATATGGAGACCGTCGACCGGCAATTCAAGGCGAAAGGCATTCTTGAGGTTTCTTTTGCGCTGCCGGGCGCTGAGCTGATGCTGGATGGCGGTGGCATGTACACGTGTTAGCGCACCGGCCTCGTACCGGCAGCCGAGCCACCGGGCGAGGGGGCGGCAGATCAGGTCACTCTGGTTATAGCCGCGCCGCCAGTGCCGACGTCGGTATAAGGGGACATTCACCACCATGTCGACTTTCGCCAGCGCCCGGTGACGTCGTGCCTGCAAAATCGCCAGCAACAGCAGGCGGGCAAGGGGCTGCGCCAGCGCGCTCTGCCCGGAAAACTTCAGCGCGTGAACCAGCCCGCTCAGCGGCGGAATATAATCATCCACCGCCACCAGCGCTTGCCACGGCGGGGATTTTTTCAGGCAACGGCCGCAGGGCAGCGAGGGATTAGTGGCCGGTAAACCACATTGCGGGCAGGTTCCGATTCGCCATTGCAGCGAGCGCGTGCAGACGGAGCAGATGCCCCAGGCGCTGAGGGCAAGCGGCATTTTGCATAGCCAGCACAAGCCGGGCACTGTTAGCATGTTCAACCTCCATGTCAAAAAAGAGAACAGTAACGGATGAATACGCTGTGGTGGCAGACCGTCGGGACAGGAAATTGCCATCTTGTGCTGCTGCACGGATGGGGCCTGAATGCGGAAGTGTGGCATTGCATAAGCGAGGAACTTGCCTCGCAATTTACATTGCATCTGGTTGATCTACCGGGGTATGGCCGTAGCCACGGCTATGGTGCGATGACGCTCGAAGAGATGGCGAAGGAGGTGGTTGACGCGGCGCCACAACATGCCATCTGGCTGGGCTGGAGTCTCGGCGGGCTGGTGGCAAGCCAGATTGCGCTTTCCTGGCCCGAACGCGTAAAGGCGCTGGTGACGGTGGCGTCGTCGCCCTGCTTTAGCGCGCAGGAAGCGTGGCCCGGTATTAAGCCTGACGTGCTGGCGGGCTTCCAGCAGCAGCTGAGCGACGATTTCCAGCGCACCGTAGAGCGGTTCCTCGCGCTGCAGACGATGGGGACGGAAACCGCGCGACAGGATGCCAGAGCGCTGAAGCAGGTGGTGCTCTCTTTGCCGATGCCGGACGTTGGGGTACTCAACGGCGGGCTTGAGATCCTGAAAACGGTCGACCTGCGCGAGCCGCTGGCCGCGCTGACGATGCCGCATCTGCGTATTTATGGCTATCTTGACGGCCTGGTGCCGCGCAAAGTGGTACCGCTTCTGGATGCGCTCTGGCCGGACAGCGAATCGCAGGTCATTGCCAAAGCCGCGCATGCCCCGTTTATCTCTCATCCGCCGGAGTTTTGTTCAGCGCTCGTTGCGTTAAGTCAACGTTTAGACTGATTATTTTCTATCCAGCCTGGAAAAAGTAACACACCGCAACCATACTCCAGATGTCGTTGCGGTTGTTCTGCCTACGATAATCAAAACAACAATCCTATGGAGAGTCAGGCTATGAAACTTGTTACAGGTATCGTCACTTCTCTGGTTATTGGGTCACTGTCCTTTGGCGTCTTTGCGGCAAAAGAGCTGGAAAAAGATAAAGTTGCCAGCATGAAACTGACTAAAGTCGGTGAAATTACGACGTCAGACACCACGGCTCCAATGGATGCGAAACGTGAATTGTCTAAAAAAGCGGATGAGCTGGGTGGGAAATATTACGTTATCACCAGCGCCGAGAAATATACCAAAAACGTACGCGCAACGGCGGACGTCTACAAGTAATACGATAAAGCCAGGCATCGCTGCCTGGCTTTATTAACGCAGTGCCCACCACTCTCTGAGGCAGGCCTTGCCTTCCGGACAGCTTTTACAGCTGCCGGAGAGACAGCCGTCCGCCTCTTCCTGAATCCGCACGGCTTTCCCCATGGCCTCCAGTCTTTCCAGCATGGCATCGATCATCGGCTGCGGCGTATTCAGGCTGAGGCTCAGCTGTTTCGCCTCCATCCGCCCCTGTAGGGCCAGCAGGTCACGAACCTGAATTAACGATGCCATGGAGTGCTCCTTAGTGACAGTCGCCCGCCGGGCTGTTGCAGCAGGTCGCGGCGGTTTTACGGTTTGCCAGCAGGTTGATGTCGACGCGGCTGCGCGCCCGGCGCAGAAGACCAAGAACAACCACGTTGAACAGCACGACCGCGAGAATGCAGATCAGGCTGTAGCGCGGGTGCAGGCTGAAGTTAACGGTTTGGTAAAACAGCGTCGCCAGCGAGTAGGCGATATTTAACCCCCACAGGATGGAGAAGCCCATCCAGCCGCGGCTGGATTCGCGGGCAATCGCCCCCATCACCGAGATGCACGGAATGTAGAGCAGAACAAAGATGAGGTAGCTGTAGGCCGCGGACGCGCTGCCAAATTTCTCGCCCATCACCCCCATGGCACCGGTCGCCATTTCGCCGTCGCCTTTGCTTGCCTCAATCGGGTTCGCCAGCACGCTCAGGCTGAAGGTGTCCTTCAGGCTGTGCCAGGTCTCCTCTACGGCACCCAGCAGTTCGTCACCGAGGTGAAACGCTGCCGGATTAAATTCCTGCTCCTGAATGTTCTCCGCGGTGTAAAGCGTGTTCAGGGTGCCGACAACCACCTCTTTCGCCATCGCGCCGGTGAACAGCCCGACGGTCGCCTGCCAGTTATCCTCATGTACGCCAATCGGCTTGAAGACCGGGGTGATGACGCGGCTGACGGAGGCGAGGGCAGAATCGTTGATATTATCCGCCGCCTGTCCGCTGAGGGTGAAGCTGTTTAGCGCGCTCAGAAAAACGCTGACGATAACAATCACCTTACCGGCGCGCAGGACAAAGCCTTTCAGGCGCTGCCAGGTCTGGATGACCAGGCTTTTCAGATGCGGAACGTGATACACCGGCAGTTCCATCACGAACGGTGACGCTTCCCCACGCATAATGGTGTGCTTCAGCATCAGACCCGTAAGGATAGCCATCACGATGCCCAGCACGTACAGCGAGAAGACCGCCAGCGCGCCCTGCTGCCCAAAGAACGCGGCGGCAAAGACGGCGAAGATGGCCAGACGGGCACCGCAGGACATAAAAGGCGCCATCATAATGGTCATCAGACGCTCGCGCGGGGCATCAAGCGTGCGAGCGCCCATCACCGACGGCACGTTGCAGCCGAAGCCGACAATCAGCGGGACGAAGGATTTGCCCGGGAGACCCAGCGCCTGCATCAGACGATCCATCACGAACGCGGCGCGCGCCATGTAGCCGGAATCTTCCAGGAACGAGAGGAACAGATACATCATGCCGATCTGCGGCACCAGCGGCAGAACGGTGTTGATACCGCCGCCAATCCCCTGTGCGAGAAAGACGGTTAACCATTCCGGGAAGTGCAGGGTGTAGCCCACCCACTGGATCCCGTGTACGAAGATCGCGACGGAACCGGCGTCGAAAATCGGCTGCAGCGCGCCGCCGATGTTAATGGCCAGCAGGAACATCACGTACATCACCAGCAGGAAGATGGGCAAACCGAGGAAGCGGTTAAGCACAACCTTATCCACCGCAGCCGTAAAGCGGCTGGGTTCTGCCGTCAGGGCGTTGCTGACCACGTCGCAAATCGAGGCGATGGCCTGGTAACGCGCATCGGCGATGTGTAGCGCCGGGTCGTCCAGCTCGTCGCTAAGACGAGCCATCGTCGCGTCCAGCTTATCTGCCGCATGCCCGGCGTAGGCGCGGCTGTAGATATCCCCTTCCAGCATCTGCAGGCCCAGCCACAGGCGCTGTTTCGCAGGCATGCTTTTGTCCATCTCCTGCGCCAGCAGATCGGCTTCACGCAGCAGCGGCTGCGCGTAATGCACCAGCTCAACGTCGCGATTGCCCGCGTGGCGATCGATCGCCAGCTTCAGGGCATCAATACCGCGAGCGCGCGTTGAAACCAGCGGGACCACCGGGCAGCCCAGGCGCGCGGAGAGCGCATCGACGTCGATGCGCAGCTTTTGTTTCTCCGCAATGTCGAGCATGTTGAGCGCCACGATGCAGGGAATACCCAGCTCCAGCAGCTGCAGCGTCAGGTAGAGGTTGCGCTCGAGGTTGGAGGCGTCGACCACGTTGATCAGCAGGTCCGCGTCACCGCTCAGAATGTAGTGGCAGGCAATTTGCTCATCGAGCGAGGTTTGCGACGAAATGGTGGTTAAGGAATAGGTGCCGGGAAGATCAACCAGGGTGACCTGATGGTCCGTTGTCGTGAACAGGCCTTCTTTACGCTCAACCGTCACGCCCGCCCAGTTGCCCACGCGCTGGCGCGCCCCGGTCAGCTGGTTAAAAAGCGTTGTCTTGCCGGAATTAGGATTGCCAATTAAGCCAATAGTTAACTTTTTCATTTTTTTAGACTCACTGAAACCGCTGGCTTGTTATCGGGATAAGGCTTCGACTTCTATTAACGCGAGGTCTTTCTTACGCAGGACCAGATTCACGCGCCGGGTTTCGATGTGAACCGGGTCACCTAACGGCGCCACGCGCACGACCTGAAATGACGAGCCGGGCAGCATGCCCAGCGACAGCAGCTTTTGCCGATAGGCCGGGCTAATTTCGCGGGTAAAACCGGTAATTTTCCACGCACTGTCTGGAGTGAATTGCATAACGCCTGATTCCACGAAAGGTTAAATTATCTACTATGGGATGATAATGAGAATAGTTTTTATCAGCAATATTAAAACTGTGACGGAATGTTGTTTACGGTATTAATTTGCGGGCCGTTTGACCTTGCTCAATATTTGCTGAAATGCGGGGATAAAGAGAAGAAGGGTATTTGTTAATGAAGTGATAATTAGTAGTTTAAATATGGATGCACTCTATTTGGTTTAATTCTTTGCGGCCTGCTTGCCGGGCGGCGCTGCGCTTGCCCGGCCTACAAAACCGTAGGCCCGGTAAGCGTAGCGCCACCGGGCGTTTAGATTAGCGCTTCTTGCCCATCGCGGCCGCCAGCGCATCCATCATCGCGCTGTTGCCCGCAGGCTGTGCCTCACGTCCGCGTGGTTTTGCCGCTTTGGCTGCCGGGCGTTGCTGCTCGCGGCCGCCGCCATTGCCGCCACGGCGTGCGTTGGTTTCGCCCGGCTGCTCGTCCAGACGCATGGTCAGGGCGATACGCTTACGCTGCAGATCCACTTCCAGCACTTTGACCTTCACGATTTCGCCCGCTTTGACCACGGTGTGCGGATCTTCAACGAACTTGTCGGCCAGGGATGAGATATGGACCAGACCGTCCTGATGCACGCCGATATCCACAAACGCACCGAAGTTGGTGACGTTGGTCACCGCCCCTTCCAGCACCATGCCTGGCAGCAGGTCGTTCATGGTTTCCACGCCGTCAGCAAAGGTCGCCGTTTTAAACTCAGGACGCGGATCGCGGCCCGGCTTTTCCAGCTCTTTGATGATATCGGTGACGGTAGGCACACCAAATTTGTCGTCGGTAAAGTCCACGGCCTTCAGGTTGCGCAGGGCGCTGCTGTCGCCCATGAGATCTTTAAGCGCCTGCTGGGTAGCGGCCAGGATGCGTTCCACCACCGGGTACGCTTCCGGGTGAACGGTAGAGGCGTCCAGCGGGTTATCGCCGTGGTTGATGCGCAGGAAGCCCGCGCACTGCTCAAAGGCTTTTGGCCCCAGACGGCTCACCTTCAGCAGCTGCTGACGGTTCTGGAACTGACCGTTCTCGTCGCGCCAGGCGACGATGTTCTGCGCCATCATGCGGGTTAAGCCCGCCACGCGGGTCAGCAGGGGAACGGAGGCGGTGTTCAGGTCCACGCCGACGGCGTTTACGCAGTCTTCCACCACCGCATCCAGCTTGCGCGCCAGCTGAGTCTGGCTCACGTCGTGCTGGTACTGGCCCACGCCGATAGATTTCGGATCGATCTTCACCAGCTCCGCCAGCGGATCCTGCAGACGGCGAGCGATAGAAACCGCGCCGCGCAGGGAAACGTCCAGATCCGGGAACTCCTGCGCCGCCAGTTCGGACGCGGAATAGACCGAGGCCCCCGCTTCGCTGACGATGACCTTCTGTGCCGTCACTTTCGGGAACTGCTTCTGCACGTCGAGGTAGAAACGCTCGGTTTCGCGGGACGCTGTGCCGTTGCCGATGGCGACCAGCTCGACGTTGTATTTTTCGCACAGAGCGGCAACCACAACGGCCGCTTTCGCTGCCTGGCCGGTGTGCGGGTAGATGGTGTCGGTGGCGACCAGCTTGCCGGTGCCGTCAACCACTGCCACCTTCACGCCGGTACGCAGACCCGGATCGAGACCCATGGTCGCGCGCAGGCCGGCAGGGGCGGCCATCAGCAGGTCGTGCAGGTTACGGGCGAAGACGTTGATGGCCTCATCTTCGGCGCGCTCGCGCACGGTGCCCATCAGCTCGGTTTCGAGGTGCATCAGCACCTTGATGCGCCAGGTCCAGCTCACCACGCCTTTACGCCAGCCGTCTGCCGGGGCGTTGTTCAGGCGCAGGCCGAGGTGGTCGATGATGATCTGCTCGCAGTGGCTCTCTTTCGGCGGCTCGTCAAACTGCGGGTCGGCGTTCAGGGAGAGCTGCAGCACGCCTTCGTTGCGGCCGCGGAACATCGCCAGCGCGCGGTGTGAAGGCGTGGTAGAAATCGGTTCGTGGTGATCGAAATAGTCGCGGAATTTCGCACCTTCATCCTCTTTACCCGCCACGACGGTAGAGACGATGTGCGCGTTTTTCCACAGGTAATCACGCACCTTAGCCAGCAGGGCGGCGTCTTCGGCGAAGCGCTCCATCAGAATGTAGCGTGCGCCGTCGAGGGCGGCTTTGGTGTCCGCGACGCCTTTGTCGGCGTCGATGAAGTTCGCCGCTTCGGTGTCCGGATCGTGGGACGGCTCGTTCCACAGCAGGTCGGCCAGCGGCTCAAGGCCCGCTTCGATCGCAATCTGCCCGCGCGTGCGGCGCTTCGGCTTGTACGGCAGATAGAGGTCTTCGAGTTCGGTTTTGCTCAGGGTGCCGTTAATGGCGTTTTCCAGTTCGCCGGTCAGCTTGCCCTGTTCGCCGATGGACTTGAGGATCGCCTGACGACGTTCTTCCAGCTCGCGCAGATAGCCCAGACGGGTCTCCAGGTTACGCAACTGCGTGTCGTCCAGACCGCCGGTGACTTCCTTACGATAGCGTGCAATGAACGGCACGGTGTTCCCTTCATCAAGCAGGCGAACGGCAGCTTCTACCTGTTCGGCTCTGGCCTGAATATCACCCGCAATAATGCGGCAGAGCGAATCTTTCATCATGGCTTTATCATCTGTTGAGTCGAAAAAATCAGGGGATAGTTATACGGGCTGACACGGCAAAATGCCAGCCGGGGAGGGCGCTCTCGGACTATTTTACGTAGACGATCTCATTAACGTACCAGCTGGCTTCACCGGCGGGCGTCTGCACGACGGCCAGATCGCCCACCTCCTTTTTCAGCAGCGCGCGGGCCATCGGGGAGTCGATGGAGATGTAATCCTTACGACCAAAAATTTCATCGTAGCCGACGATGCGAAAACGCAGGGTGTCACCGTCGTCGTTTTCAATCTCCACCCACGCGCCGAAGAACACTTTGCCCTCCTGCTGCGGGGAGTAATCGACGATTTTGAGGTTCTCCAGGCACTTCGTCAGATAGCGAACCCGGCGGTCAATCTCGCGTAGCCGCTTTTTGTTGTACTGATAGTCAGCGTTTTCGCTGCGATCGCCCAGGCTTGCCGCCCAGGTCACTTTTTTGGTCACTTCCGGGCGCTCTTCGCGCCAGAGGTAATCCATCTCTTTTTTGAGCTTCTCATACCCTTCGCGGGTGATCAGGGGCGTTTTCATGGTAAAGCCTTTGCTGCCGGTTTTCTGTCTTGCGCACAATACGTACCACACAGTGTAACAGACAGGATTAATAATGATTTATGTGATGAAATGAGCAGATAAGCTGCTGTTAAATATGCTTTGTAACAATTTCGACTAGAATTTATACCAGAATTAACTGGTCGAATACGTGCACTTTTTTAGAATACGCTGTTACAAAGACTATCCGAACCTTTGGGAGTACACACAATGCAAGAGAACTACAAAATTCTGGTCGTGGATGACGACATGCGCCTGCGTGCGCTGCTGGAGCGTTATCTGACCGAGCAGGGCTTCCAGGTTCGTAGCGTCGCGAACGCTGAGCAGATGGACCGTCTGCTGACCCGTGAATCTTTCCACCTGATGGTGCTCGACCTGATGCTGCCGGGCGAAGACGGGCTTTCTATCTGCCGCCGTCTGCGCAGCCAGAGCAACCCGATGCCGATCATCATGGTGACGGCGAAGGGCGAGGAAGTTGACCGTATCGTGGGCCTCGAAATCGGCGCGGACGACTACATTCCAAAACCGTTTAACCCGCGCGAGCTGCTGGCGCGTATTCGCGCCGTGCTGCGCCGTCAGGCGAACGAACTGCCGGGCGCGCCGTCGCAGGAAGAAGCCGTCATTGCGTTCGGCAAGTTCAAGCTGAACCTCGGCACGCGCGAGATGTTCCGTGAAGACGAGCCTATGCCGCTTACCAGCGGCGAGTTTGCGGTACTGAAAGCGCTGGTCAGCCACCCGCGTGAACCGCTTTCCCGCGACAAGCTGATGAACCTGGCGCGCGGTCGTGAATACTCCGCAATGGAACGCTCTATCGACGTGCAGATCTCCCGCCTGCGCCGCATGGTGGAAGAAGATCCTGCTCATCCTCGCTATATTCAGACCGTATGGGGTCTGGGCTACGTGTTCGTCCCGGACGGCTCTAAAGCATGAGGCGAATGCGCTTCTCGCCGCGTAGCTCGTTTGCCCGCACTCTGTTACTGATCGTCACCCTGCTGTTCGTCAGCCTGGTGACGACCTACCTGGTGGTGCTGAACTTTGCGATCCTGCCGAGCCTCCAGCAGTTTAATAAGGTCCTGGCCTACGAAGTCCGTATGCTGATGACCGACAAACTGCAGCTGGAGGACGGCACGCAGCTCGTCGTTCCCCCGGCGTTTCGCCGTGAAATCTACCGTGAGCTGGGCATTTCGCTCTACTCGAACGAAGCGGCGGAGGACGCGGGCCTGCGCTGGGCGCAGCATTACGAATTCCTCAGCCAGCAGATGGCGCAGCAGCTGGGGGGCCCGACGGAAGTGCGCGTTGAGGTCAACAAAAGCTCGCCCGTCGTCTGGCTGAAAACCTGGCTGTCACCCAACATCTGGGTGCGTGTCCCGCTGACGGAAATCCATCAGGGCGACTTCTCGCCGCTGTTCCGCTATACCCTGGCGATCATGCTGCTGGCGATAGGCGGCGCGTGGCTGTTTATCCGCATACAGAACCGACCGCTGGTCGACCTGGAGCACGCTGCGCTGCAGGTCGGTAAAGGGATTATTCCGCCTCCGCTGCGCGAGTATGGCGCCTCGGAAGTCCGCTCGGTGACGCGCGCGTTTAACCATATGGCGGCAGGGGTGAAGCAGCTGGCAGATGACCGTACGCTGCTGATGGCGGGCGTCAGTCACGACCTGCGCACGCC
Organism: Enterobacter sp. PP-008-ECC_S150; assembly: GCF_045257065.1. Lineage (NCBI taxonomy): Bacteria > Pseudomonadati > Pseudomonadota > Gammaproteobacteria > Enterobacterales > Enterobacteriaceae > Enterobacter > Enterobacter sp. PP-008-ECC_S150. The sequence continues at coordinate 103,961 of NZ_JBJHHG010000012.1, forward strand.
GCTGACGCGCATCCGCCTGGCGACGGAGATGATGGGCGAGCAGGACGGTTATCTTGCCGAGTCCATCAACAAGGATATCGAAGAGTGCAACGCCATCATTGAGCAGTTCATCGACTACCTGCGCACCGGGCAGGAGATGCCGATGGAGATGGCGGATCTCAACGCGGTGCTGGGCGAAGTGGTGGCGGCGGAAAGCGGCTACGAGCGCGAGATTGATACCGACCTTCAGGCGGGCGAGATTCAGGTACGCATGCACCCGCTCTCCATTAAGCGCGCGATCGCCAATATGGTGGTTAACGCGGCGCGCTACGGCAACGGCTGGATTAAGGTCAGCAGCGGGTCCGAACTCAACCGCGCCTGGTTCCAGGTGGAAGACGACGGTCCGGGCATCAAGCCCGAGCAGCGTAAGCATCTGTTCCAGCCGTTTGTGCGCGGCGACAGCGCGCGCAGCACCAGCGGCACGGGCTTAGGCCTGGCGATTGTTCAGCGTATTGTGGATAACCATAACGGACTGCTGGAGATTGGCACCAGCGAGCGGGGTGGGTTGAGCATACGCGCCTGGCTGCCGGTGCCGGTCACGCGAGGGCAGGTGAAAGAGAGTTAAAAAAAGGGTGGCATTCGCCACCCTTTTTCGTAGGTCGGGTAAGGCGAGGCCGCCACCCGACATGGACTACAGTTTTGGACCCGCGCTCACCAGCGCAGCACCCGCCGGGGTATCGGTATACTTCTCAAAGTTTTCAATAAACAGCTTCGCCAGTGATTCCGCCTTCTCGCGCCACTGCTCCGGCGAACCGTACGTGTTGCGCGGGTCGAGGATATGCGTATCCACACCCGGCAGCGACGTTGGGATCGCCAGGTCAAACATCGGCAGCGTGAAGGTTTCGGCGTCGTCCAGAGAACCATCCAGAATAGCGTCGATAATCGCGCGGGTATCTTTGATTGAGATACGTTTGCCGGTACCGTTCCAGCCGGTGTTCACCAGGTAGGCCTGTGCGCCGGATGCCTGCATGCGTTTCACCAGCACTTCAGCGTACTGCGTCGGGTGCAGCGACAGGAAGGCCGCGCCGAAGCAGGCGGAGAAGGTTGGGGTTGGCTCGGTCACGCCGCGCTCGGTACCCGCCAGTTTGGCCGTAAAGCCAGAGAGGAAGTGGTACTGCGTCTGGCTGGCCGTCAGGCGAGACACCGGAGGCAGCACGCCGAACGCATCCGCCGTCAGGAAAATCACCTTCGTGGCATGGCCCGCTTTTGACACCGGCTTCACGATGTTGTCGATGTGGTAGATCGGATAAGAGACGCGGGTGTTTTCGGTTTTCGAGGCATCGTCGAAGTCGATAGAGCCGTCGGCACGCACGGTGACGTTTTCCAGCAGCGCATCGCGACGGATCGCGTGGAAGATATCCGGCTCGGCCTCTTCAGACAGGCGAATGGTCTTCGCGTAGCAGCCGCCTTCAAAGTTAAACACGCCGTCATCGTCCCAGCCGTGTTCGTCATCGCCAATCAGACGACGTTTTGGATCGGTCGACAGGGTGGTTTTCCCGGTGCCGGACAGGCCGAAGAACACCGCCACGTCGCCTTTCTCGCCGACGTTCGCCGAGCAGTGCATGGAGGCGATGCCGCGCAGCGGCAGCAGGTAGTTCATCACCGAGAACATCCCTTTCTTCATTTCGCCGCCGTACCAGGTACCGCCGATCAGCTGGATACGCTCGGTCAGGTTGAAGGCAACAAAGTTTTCGGAGTTCAGACCCTGCTCTTTCCACTGTGGATTCGTGCACTTCGCGCCGTTCATCACGATGAAATCCGGGGTGAAATCCTGCAGCTCTTCGTCGGTTGGACGAATAAACATGTTCTTAACGAAATGCGCCTGCCAGGCCACTTCGGTAATGAAACGTACGGAGAGACGGGTGTCGGCGTTAGCGCCGCAGAAAGCGTCGACAATGAACAGACGCTTGCCGGAAAGTTGATGGGTGACGAGCCCTTTGAGGTGCAGCCAGGTTTCCGGGGAGAGCGGTTTGTTGTCGTTCTTCCCTTTGCCCTTATCAGCCCACCACAGCGTATCGCGGGTGGTGTCGTCTCGGACGATATACTTATCTTTCGGCGAACGACCGGTAAAAATACCGGTATCGACGGCGATAGCACCAAGATTCGTCAACACACCACGCTCGTATCCTTCCAGTGCTGGATTGAGCTCTTCCTGATACAGCGTATCGTAGTCGGGGTTGTAGACGATTTCCTGGACGTCGTGAATACCATAAGCCTTGAGATCTTGCGGGGTTAAACCAGTAACACGCATATCACTGCTCCTTAGCCAATATGTACTGCCTGAAATTGTAGGGTTTTTCTGAGGTTGTTTACCGCGACGGGGCTCATAGATTCATGCATCTGGACAAAACCCTTACTAACGGATAACGCTGCGACTCCAGTCGCGGCGCAGGCGGATTATCGCAGGAATCGCTTTTTGGTTGGGGAAAATGTTCCGAAAAGGTTAAATGCTGGTGATTTTATCGGAAAGAATGTGAATGTAATCGCATACACGTAAGAAAATTACGTAAGAGTTACATTGGGAAAACGATTCAGCTTGAGGGGGGTTTTTACCCCTCACCCTAACCCTCTCCCCAAAGGGGAGAGGGAACTAATACACCCTCTCCCCTTTGGGGAGAGGGTAGGGTGAGGGGAAAGAGGCTTAGTGAACCTGCGGATCCGCCGGGGAGGCGTTGTTGCGGATCTCAGCGATATCCATTGAATTGAACACATAGTGCGTACCGCAGTAGTCACAGTGCATATCAATTTCGCCGTCTTCCGCCATGATGCTGTCGATCTCTTCATCCGGCAGGGTTTTCAGCGCGCCTGCGCAGCGCTCGCGGGAGCAGGTGCACTTAAATTCCACGGACTGCGGGTCGTAGACGGTCACTTCTTCTTCGTGGTACAGACGCCACAGCACGTCGGTCGCCGACAGGGTGAACAGCTCATCCGCTTTGATGGTTTCGGTCAGCGTTGCCAGGTGCTCAAAGTCGTTGGTCTGCGCATCCTGAGCAGGCAGAACCTGCAGCAGCATACCGCCCGCGGCAGGCTGGCCGTCCACTTCACCGGTGCGGATGAACAGACGCGTCGGCAGCTGTTCAGAACGCATGAAGTAATCTTCCAGGCAGGCTGCGAGGGTATCGCCTTCCAGACCCACCACGCCCTGATAGCGTTCACCTTCCTCAGGGGAGATGGTGATCACCAGGTAGCCATTCCCTACCAGCGTTTTGAGGTCAGCGTTTTCAGGCACGTCGCCCTGAACGCGCGCCACGCCGCGCATCTGCTGCTGGTTATTGCCGTTGATCACCGCCAGCGTCATCGGGCCGTCCCCCTGCAGCTGCACGGTGATATCACCGGCAAATTTCAGCGTTGCGGTCAGCAGGCTGGTGGCAACCAGCAGTTCGCCCAACAGGGTCTTCACCGGCAGCGGGTAGTTGTGGTTTTCCAGAATCTGTTTCCAGGTTTCGGATACGGTGACCAGCTCGCCGCGCACGGCGAATTGTTCAAACAGATAGCGGTGTAATTGGTCGTGTTGGGCCATTTTCATCTCTCGTGCGGGTGAGGTTACTCGGTCTCACCGTGTTTAAATTTCATCAGATCGCGGCGCTCTTTTTTGTCCGGACGCCGGTCCGGGTGGGGCATGGTCAGCGCATTCATTTTGCGCGCCAGCGCGGTCTTCTCGCGCTTTTCAATGCTCTCTGCCGTCTCTTCATAAAGCAGTACGGCTTCCGTTGCGGGCCGCCGCTGTTCGGTAATGGCTTTAATCACCACCGTACGTTCATCGTTGCCCTGACGCAGCGTTAAAGTGGCATTCAGCTCAACCAGCTTGCTCGGCTTGCTGCGCTGGCCGTTGTAATGCACTTTACCGCCGTCAACCATCTCGCGGGCAAGGGCGCGCGTTTTATAAAAACGGGCTGCCCACAGCCATTTATCCAGTCTTACCCCGTCTGAGGGTTTTTCTTTCATGGCGTCTCCTTCACGGTCAGCGAGGGGATCATCTGGCGATAGTCGTTCAGTCCCGGGTGGCGCAGATAGCTTTTTTCAGCCAGGCCAGAGTCAGGATTGGTGACGCCCAGACAGTAGCGAATGCCAAATTTTGCCGCGGAATCCAGAATGGGTTCGCTGTCATCAATGAACAGCGTGCGTTCCGGCTGCAAACCCGTCTCTTCTTTCACCGCATGCCACAAACGCTGATCCTCTTTCGGATAACCAAATGTGTGGGTGGAAAGTAATAAATCAAGGTGCGACGCCAGACCCGTGTGCTCCAGCTTCACCGCCAGGTTATGCGGATGCGCGTTGGTCAGCAAAATACGGCGCTTGCCGCTGGCTTTCAGCGCATCCAGGAAGGGCACGGTATCCTCGCGCAGAACGGCGCGTGGGCCCTGGGCGGTGGTCATGGCACAAATATCCAGACCGAGGCGCTCGCTCCAGTAGTCAAGACAGTACCAGTTTAGCGTATGTTGGACCGCGCTATATTGCGAACGAATGAATGCCTGCGCTTCTGCCGGGGAGATCCCCTGCTGCTCGCCATAGGTTTCAGGAACCAGCGTTTGCCAGAAATAGTTATCAAAGGCGAGATCGAGCAGCGTGCCGTCCATATCCAGCAGAACGGTATCAACCTCCTGCCAGGCGATATCAAGATGCATAGGGGAACTCCAGCCAGAAGAAACGTGCGCGACAGGGTAGCACATCTTGTCGCGCAACGACGTTATCAGATCAGGCTCTCAGACGAGGGGATCAGCTTAGGATTGAGGCAGTTTTCATAATATTGCTGGATGTCGGCAAGCCGCGTACGCGAGCGCTGGTAGCGGCGCAGGGCCATAAAGCCGTTCCAGAAAATGGCGATCAGCATGGCGGTCATCAGCATAGAGGTGCCGATGTAACGCCACAAACCCGCACTGTCCGGCATCCGGTGCAGGCCGATATGGCGCGTGCCGTTGGCATCGGTGTAGATGCTTGTGACAATCCCTTCGGCGCTGAACGGCGTTTGCATCAGCATCTGCGCCAGGCGCTGGAATTGGCTCCACTGCTCCTGCGCCGGGTAGTCATACAGCGCAACCTGCGGGTAAGGCTGATCGACCAGGTCGCTGCCCTCGTCGCTGACAATCACAAACCCGCCCGGTGCCGGGCTGTTCAGCGCCTGAGCCGCACGGGTGGTCTCGCGCATCATGAACGGCGAGGTTGAGGTAGCGACCAGGTTATCCAGCGATTCAGCACTCACCGGACGCAGCAGCACGTTGACGCCGTCTAGCCGTCCCGCTTCGGCGCGTTTTACCAGCGAGTCCCAGTCTTTGCTGTTGCCGAGGTTTACCAGGGCGTTTTTAAGACGTATGCATTCATCCTGTGAGGAGCATAAATCCTGCGTTTTCAGGACGATGTCGCCAAAGTCATCCAGCAGGACCATGCCTGATTTCTGAATGGCCGAGCGCAGAGCCGGACTGACGCGCGAATCATCGTCCGGTTTCGGGTGCAGCTGGCGGTTCACCGTCTGGGTGAGGGCCGTGGCTTTATTCACCACTTCGGATTCCGGCAGCGGCAGCGGCGGCGCGTCGTTCCAGACAATTTGCGAGCAATCGAACGGCATGAACGGTGAGCTCTGGCGCGTGTTCCACGCCCCCGGCGCGTGAATATTACACATCCCGGTACCCTTCAGGCGCAGCGTGTCTCCCACGCGCACACCGGCTTGATCCAGTTTGTTGACGCTGGTGGCTTCAATGGTTTGCGCCCCTTTAATCCACGACAGGGTGAATTTGATGGGCATATCCAGCGGCACGAAAAGCAGCAGCATGACCAGGACCAGCGCCGCGCCCCCGGCAATGACCGCGCTGCGCAGCCAGTGCTGAAGCGGAAAATTTTTTACTTCATCATGCAGGGACAAGAAGCGCCCCTGACGCACAACGTGGCGGTCAAGGTAGATATCAATATCGGTTTTCTGCCCTAAGTCCTGCGCGATCCACGGCTGCCAGTGGCGCGGGTAGATCAGGTCGATAATGCCGAGTGAGATATTGTTGAGATGTTCCTGATCGTTCTCACCGAACAGGCCCCAGCGCTTTGGCGTACCGCGCAGGCAGTGGATTTCGCGCAGCGAGGTTTTAGCGGGTGGGGCAAAGAGGCCCCAAAGCCCGCCCGCCAGCAGCAGCACAGCGCCTCCAGCCAGCCAGGGAACAAACACATCCGGCGTCAGCAGGCAGAAAAAAAAGAGCAGGAAGGCAGCGACGATCAGAACAGCTTCACGGATGCCGTCCGGGCGGCTCAGGGCATACTCTTCATGCGTCTCCTGGCGAATGTTCAGCAGTTCGATCTGCTCTGTCTCTTCGCCACGAATGGAAGCCTGCTTCGAGCTCGCCCGCTCCAGGGCAAAGCGCGGGGCTTCCTGAAGGTATTCATTCAGCGTGTGGCCGTTAAGCGAGATAACCAGAGGTAACGAGTCGGTGTGAATTAGCTCAACGCTGTTTTCGTCATTAATGTACTGCTCCCAGGACGGGGGCAGATGCACTTCGACAGAATCAAGGTAATAGCGCCATTTATTGGGGTCATCAGTGGTGATGCCGTAGCGCGTGATGGAGCGCGTGACGCAGAGCACGGTATCGCTTTGCGCATTCAGCTTTAGCGCGACGGGCGCAGCGGTGGCTCCCGTTGGCCCAGGCGTTAACTGAGAACGGTTCAGAATTTCGAGATAGTTTTCAACCGCATCGCGCTCGTCTTGCGTGAGTTTACGCGTGCTTGCTCCCGCGAATGCATTTAAAAAGGGCAGACGATAGCGGCGCTGTGCGCGGCGCCTGTACAACCACCCTCCAACCAATGCGCTGGCCAGCATAGCAGCGAGAACAATCAAAATGGTGCTCATGCTTTCCCCATCTTACTTATCTTACAGGTGTAGTCTGCAGCACCTTTCCATTGAACGAGAATCTGAGGTTGGCTATCGGCAAGTATGGAGTCGAACTTGAGCATTCTGAAGCGCATCCCAGTGACCGGTGATGATAGCAAAGCCTGTTATGGCGCGATATCAGCAAATTCCTGGAAACATTTCAACCTCTTGACATTTGTTTTGAATTGAGGATTGATCCCAGTTACGTTGCATAAATGTAAATAAAGAACGATTGACATTGCCGAAACCGTGCGGCGTATCGCACAATAACGCCAGTTCTCACTGCTAAGACCCATCACGATGAGCAAACCATTACAAAAACCCACCATTCTGAATGTTGAAACTGTCGCCAAATCGCGCCTGTTTAATGTCGAAAGTGTGGACCTGGAGTTCAGCAACGGTGTGCGTCGCGTTTATGAACGTATGCGCCCCTCTTCGCGTGAAGCGGTGATGATTGTTCCCATTATCGACGATCACCTGATTTTGATCCGCGAATACGCTGTGGGAACCGAATCTTACGAGCTCGGTTTCTCGAAAGGGCTTATCGACCCGGGTGAAACCGTCTTTGAAGCGGCCAACCGCGAGCTGAAAGAAGAGGTGGGCTTTGGCGCGAATGCGCTTTCATTCCTGAAAAAGCTGAGCATGGCGCCGTCCTATTTTTCCAGCAAAATGAATATCGTGGTGGCGGAAGATCTCTATCCTGAATCGCTGGAAGGGGATGAGCCGGAGCCGCTGCCGCAGGTTCGCTGGCCGCTGGCGCACCTGATGGATCTGCTGGAAGACCCTGACTTTAATGAGGCTCGCAACGTGAGCGCGCTGTTCCTGGTACGGGAGTGGCTGAAGGGGCAGGGGCGACTGTAGGCCATAAAAAAGCCGGGTGGCGGCTTCGCCTGACCCGGCCTGCGATTCTGTGCCCGGTTCTTACCGGGCATTTTTATGCTTAGAACAGCTCGTGCGTCTCGCCGTTATCGATAATCTCTGTACCCACCTCATGCACCGCCTGCGTGGTTGGCTGGGTGCCCTCGATGAAATACTCTTCGCGACTGTTACCGCCGTTGGCAAGCTGGCCCGTGCTGCGGTCGATATTGACCGTCACCACGCCCGGCGGTGGCGTCAGCGGCTGCTCCGGCACGCCTTGAAGAACGGATTTCATATAGGCGTCCCAGGCCGGCTGTGCGCTCTTCGCGCCGCCTTCGTAGCCGGAAATCTGATCTTTAATCGCACCGGAGGCCGTCGTACGGCCCAGGTCGCGGCGGTGATCGTCGAAGCCGATCCAGACCGATGTCACCACGCCCGGCCCGTAACCGGAGAACCACGCATCTTTCGAACTGTTGGTGGTCCCCGTTTTACCGCCGATATCATGGCGCTGTAAATCACGCCCTGCACGCCAGCCGGTACCCTGCCAGCCCGGTTCACCGAAGATGTTGGTGTTCAGCGCGCTTTTGATCAGGAACGACAGCGGCGTGTTGATCACATGCGGGGCATACTCCGGCGCGCCGGTCTGCGCGACCAGCGACTGGTTAGCCTGCTCCAGCTGCGGCTGCGGCACGACGATGTTTGGCTGCTCCTGAGATACGGCTGGGTCTTCCATGTCCTTGTTTTCAAGCACGTCGGATTTCGGCGTATTGCCGTAAATTACCGGAATATCGCAGTCAGGACAGGCAATCTTCGGCTTCGCCTCGAACAGCACGCCGCCCTGATCGTTTTCGATCTTGCTGATGAAGTACGGGTCAATCAGGAAGCCGCCGTTGGCCATTACCGAGTAGCCACGTGCAACCTGAAGCGGCGTAAAGGAAGCGGAGCCTAACGCCAGCGACTCGGTGCGAACGATGTTCTGCGCCGGGAAACCGAAGCGCTGCAGATACTCTGCGGCATAGTCGACGCCCATCGCGCGCATGGCGCGCACCATCACCACGTTTTTCGACTGCCCCAGGCCCTGACGGAGACGAATAGGACCGGCATACTCCGCAGGGGAGTTCTTCGGCTGCCAGTCGGAACCGGCACCGGCATCCCAGCGTGAGATTGGCACGTCGTTAAGGATGCTGGCGAGGGTCAAGCCCTTATCCATCGCGGCCGTGTAGAGGAACGGTTTGATATTGGAACCAACCTGACGCAGCGCCTGGGTGGCGCGGTTAAATTTGCTCTGGTTGAAATCAAACCCGCCGACCAGGGCCAGGATTGCGCCGTTCTGCGGGTTGATAGAGACGAGGGCCGAGTTGACGTCCGGCACCTGCGCCAGCCACCAGGATTCCCCCACCTTGCGCACCCAAATTTGCTGCCCGGCCTGTACGGCATCGGTCACTTTACGCGGCGTGGCGCCCTGCAGGGTATCCGAACGGTACGGACGCGCCCAGCGGACACCGTCCATACGCAGGGAGACGGAGGTACCGTCCGCGAGTGTCGCCACGGCTTCCTGAGGATCGGCCTGCGTCACCACGGCTGGAAGGAGCGGGCCATAGGTGGGCAGCGCCTTCAGCGTATTGATGATTTTTTTGCTGTCCCACGCGCTTTCACCCACTTTCCATAGCACGTTTGACGGGCCGCGATAGCCGTGACGCATATCGTAGTCCATCACGTTGTTCCGCACCGCTTCCTGCGCCGCCTGCTGGACTTTGCGGGTGACGGTGGTGTACACGCGATAGCCATCTTCATAGGCCTTGTCGCCATAGCGATTCACCATCTCCTGACGAACCATCTCGGTCAGGTAAGGAGATGCAAAGGCGATTTCAGGGGCGTGGTAGTTAGCGTCAATGACGTCACTACGCGCCTGGTCGTACTCGCTCTGGCTGATATAGCCTTCGCTCAGCATACGTGACAAAACGACGTTACGACGCGCGGTGGCGCGATCGAGCGAATAGAGCGGGTTGAACGTGGACGGCGCTTTCGGTAAACCAGCGATGGTCGCCATTTCGCTTAGGGTGAGTTGTTCAACAGGCTTACCGAAGTAGACCTGTGCGGCAGCCCCCACGCCGTACGCGCGGTAGCCCAGGTAGATTTTGTTGAGATACAGCTCAAGGATTTCGTCTTTGCTCAGCAGCTGCTCAATGCGGATCGCAAGAAACACCTCTTTGATCTTACGTATCAGCGTCTTTTCAGGGCTAAGGAAGAAGTTACGCGCCAGCTGCTGCGTAATGGTACTCGCCCCCTGGGAGGCGTGGCCCGAGAACAGCGCAATGCTTGCGGCACGGAAAATCCCCACCGGATCGACACCGTGGTGCTCGTAAAAACGGCTGTCCTCCGTGGCGATAAAGGCTTTCACCATCACGGGTGGAATTTGGTTTAAGGTCAGCGGGATACGACGCTTCTCGCCATACTGCGCCATCAGCTCGCCATCGGCGCTATAGACCTGCATCGGGATCTGGAGGCGCACATCGCGAAGCGTGGCGACATCAGGCAGCTGTGGCTCAATATATTTGTACAAACCGTAAATCGAGCCTGCTCCCAGCAGAATGCAACAAACTGCAAGGATGAATAAATACTTTACGAACTTCACCGGAGATTTCCCATTTGGTTTTACTTGGGCAGTTTCTAAACAATCGCGCAGTAGTATAAAGGCAAGCCTGATTCATTGATATAGCCGTCAAGGAGACGGGCGATAAGGAGATCGTGAAGCATGGCTTTCAAAACATGGCAAACGGGCGTTCATATTCAACAGGATAGGGTGCGGATCGTCGCGTTGACCCGGGAGAAGTCCGGCTGGTGCTTGCGCCGCTGGTGGACGATCCCTCTGGCCGAAGGCGTCATTCGTGACGGCAAAATTTGTCAGCCAGAACAGCTGGTTGATGCGTTACGCGACTGGCGGAAAACGCTGCCGCACAATCACCGGGTGTTCCTCTCGTTCCCGGCGGCACGGACCCTACAACGGTCGCTTCCCCGCCCGGCCGTTGCGCTGCGCGACAGCGAACAGCTCTCATGGCTTGGTGCCGCGCTCGCGCGCGACCTGGAGATGTCGGCTGATACGCTCTGTTTCGATTACGCGCAGGATACGTTCAGCAATAGCTTTCACGTAACGGCGGCACAAAACAACGAGGTCGACACCCTTCTGGCGCTAGCGAAAACGCTGCGTTTGCGGCTGGTGACCATTACGCCGGATGCCGGCGCGCTGGCGAATCTTCTGCCCGCGCTGGCACCGGCGCAGTGCGTCGCATGGCGGGACGATCGCCAGTGGCTCTGGGCGATGCGCCACCAGTGGGGGCGCCGCTTAACTACCGAAGTAGAAAACGTGGCTGACCTTGCAGCACGGCTGGCTCTGCGGGCGGATGACGTTGCGCTGTTTGATGGCCAACGTGAGCCGTGGGGCATTCTGCCACGCTGCCACGCTCCACGTCCGGAATGCGGGGCGGATTATACCGTTGCGCTGGCGTTGGCCATGAGCGAGGTGCCCGGATGCGCATCATGAACTTTCTGCCCTGGCGACAGCAGCGGCGCGCGCGGTGCCTGCGTTTCTGGGGCGGACTCTGGGTCGGCACCGTGCTGTTGACGCTCGCGGCTATTTTCGGTCTGCGGATGCACCATCTCGTGAGGCTCCAGGCGCTGCAGGCGGATCTGACGGCAGCGCAGTCCGTGCAGCATGCGCTCCTCTCCCGGCAGCAACTCGCCGCACCCGCGCCGATGCCTGCCCAGGCGCGTTATCAACGCGCGTGGCAGCCCGTGCTGGCCTCCCTCTCCGCCGCCATACCTTCTCAGGTCTGGCTGACAGAGCTGCGCTATCAGCCGCCTGCGCTGATATTGACCGGGTATGCCATCACCCTGCCGGCCCTGACTGCCCTGCGCGATGCGCTTGGCCAAATAGCGGGTTTTACCCTCGGGACGGCGGGTGAGCTTCGGCAGGACGGCCAGGGACGCTGGATGTTCACTCTTCATCTTAAAAGCGAGGAGTAGCGCGTGGATGAACTGTTAGAACGCTGGTGCGAAAGCCGCCCCTGGGGGCGGGTGCTGTTGTGGTGTCTGGGGAGCTTTCTGGCAGGACTGGCCGCGTGGGGCGCGTTGCTCAGACCGGTAGACAGGTTATGCGCTGAGCGACAGCGCCAGCTGACGGAGAGCGTCAGGGCTAGCGCAGCGTTATGGCCAGCCGTCAGAAAGCTGCCGTTTCGTTCAGAAACGGCAGAATCACGGGTGCTCATGCCCTTTTCCCCGCTCGATTTTCAGGGCGCTGACGCGACGCTGGTTCACTGGAAGCCGCAGCAGAACGGAGGGGAGCTGATGCTGGATCTGGAGTGGAAAGCACTCCCGGCGCTTTTTTCCCGGCTGGCGCAGCGGGATGTGCAGATCGCCGCCTTCGCGATTGCGCCACAAGATAAAGCGTTGCGCCTGCGCCTGGAGCTGGAACATGCGAAATAGCGCGCGATATCTGCTGGTTTGTTCAGCGCTGCTATTGACCGGCATGCGCGACCCTTTTCGCCCGCCGGACGATCCTTGTGCCATCCGCGAGCTGGCCCAGTGGCGCTATCGCGGCATGGTGGCAGGACAGCAGGCTACCGGCATTTTACAGGATGGACAAAAGCGCTGGCACCGGCTGAAAACGCATGAGCGCTTCCCGGCGGGCTGGACGATAACAGACATCAATGAAGCGGAACTGGTTGTTGACGTGGGTGACGCATGTGAACCAGGAATATGGACGTGGCAACGAGAAGGAACGAAAAAGAATGAATCTACGGATAATGCTGTGGCTACTGGCGTTCAGCCATCCGCTGTGGGCCGCCGCGCCAAAACCGGTCACGCTGGTGGTGGATGACGTTCCCGTCGTCCAGGTGCTGCAAAGCCTGGCTGCACAGGAGAACCGTAATCTGGTGGTATCGCCTGATGTCGGCGGCACGATTTCGCTTAACCTGACGCGCGTTCCCTGGCGTCAGGCGCTACAGACGGTGGTGACCAGCGCAGGCCTCGTTTTACGGGAAGAGGGTGGGATTTTTTACGTGCACACCGCAGCCTGGCAGCGTGAACAGCAGGAACGCGCAGAACAGGAGCGGGCGCGCCGACAGCTCGATGCGCCGCTGGTGTCACAGGGTATCCCTTTTTCTTATGCCGACGCCGGAGAGTTGCAAAAAGCCGCGGAAAAGCTCCTGAGCCCAAAGGGGAGCTTATCTGTCGATAAACGCACCAACCGGCTGCTGATTCGGGATAACCAGACGGTAGTGGATACGCTGCAGCGCTGGGCCGTTCAGATGGATATTCCGGTCGAACAGGTCGAGCTGGCGGCGCATATTGTGACCATTAATGAAAAAAGCCTGCGCGAGCTGGGAGTGAGGTGGAGTCTCGCTGACGCTCCCGACGCGGGCAAGGTTGGACAGCTCACGACGCTCGGCAGCGATCTTTCCGTGGCGAATGCCACCAGCCACGTGGGTTTTAATATCGGCCGGATCAATGGACGGCTGCTGGATCTGGAGCTCTCTGCGCTGGAGCAAAAACAGCAGGTCGATATCATCGCCAGCCCGCGGCTGCTGGCCTCGCATATGCAGCCGGCCAGCATTAAGCAGGGGAGTGAAATCCCGTATCAGGTGTCAAGCGGTGAGAGCGGGGCAACCTCCGTTGAGTTTAAAGAGGCGGTATTGGGGATGGAGGTCACGCCTGTTGTCTTGCCCGGTGGCCGCGTGCGTCTGAAGTTACACATCAGCGAAAATATGCCGGGACAGGTTCTTCAGCAGGCTGACGGCGAAACGCTGGCGATCGACAAGCAGGAGATAGAAACCCAGGTGGAGGTAAAAAGTGGAGAAACGCTGGCGTTAGGCGGAATTTTTTCGCAGAAAAACAAAACCGGCAGCGACAGCGTGCCGGGACTGGGAAAAATCCCCTGGCTTGGGCAGCTTTTTCGCCACGACGGGAAGGACAATGAACGGCGCGAGTTAGTGGTATTTATCACGCCACGCCTGGTGGGTATTCGCTGACGGGTGACGATCCCCGCAATGATTTTGCATTCAGTTTGTTGCAGATGTTTGACGTGGGGCATGAATTAGCATACAAGGAGTACCGATTTGAGTTGGACTGACGTCTTATTACCTTATGCGTCCGGCGCGGTGATTTAATCAGTTGCCAAACAAGCCGGAGTATTGAGATAATTTTTAGTCTGACTCTCGCTCTATTGCATATGAGGTTTCAGTTCATGTCCTGCTACGCTGGGTGTCTGCGAAGCGGGGATTACCATTAACGAATAGTCTTAGTAGTACCGATAAAATGGCAGAGAAACGCAATATCTTTCTGGTTGGGCCTATGGGTGCCGGCAAAAGCACTATTGGGCGTCAGTTAGCTCAACAACTCAATATGGAATTTTACGATTCTGATCAAGAGATTGAGAAACGAACCGGAGCTGATGTGGGCTGGGTTTTCGACGTAGAAGGCGAAGAAGGTTTCCGTGACCGAGAAGAAAAAGTGATCAACGAACTCACGGAAAAACAGGGCATCGTTCTGGCAACAGGCGGCGGTTCTGTGAAATCTCGCGAAACCCGCAACCGTCTCTCCGCCCGTGGCGTAGTGGTCTATCTTGAGACGACCATCGAGAAACAGCTGGCACGTACGCAGCGCGATAAAAAGCGCCCGCTGCTGCAGGTTGAAACGCCACCACGCGAAGTTCTGGAAGCGTTGGCCGATGAACGCAATCCGCTGTATGAAGAGATTGCTGATGTGACCATTCGTACTGACGACCAGAGCGCTAAAGTGGTTGCAAACCAGATTATTCATATGCTGGAAAGCAACTGATTCTGGCTTTATATACAATCGCCTGCGGGTAAAAGCATTAAAGGTGGATGTCGCGTCATGGAGAGGATTACAGTTACTCTCGGGGAACGTAGTTACCCTATCACCATCGCGGCTGGTTTGTTTAACGACCCAGCTTCCTTTTTACCACTGAAAGCGGGTGATCGGGCGATGCTGGTCACCAACGAGACGCTGGCTCCGCTTTATCTCGACCGCGTACGCCACCTGCTTGAGCAGGCGGGCGTAAAAGTCGACAGTGTGATTCTCCCCGATGGCGAGCAGTATAAAAGCCTGACGGTACTGGATACCGTCTTTACCGCATTGCTGCAAAAACCGCATGGTCGCGATACAACACTGCTTGCCCTGGGCGGCGGTGTTGTGGGCGATCTGACCGGCTTTGCGGCCGCAAGCTATCAGCGTGGCGTTCGTTTTATTCAAATCCCGACCACGTTGCTGTCCCAGGTCGACTCCTCTGTCGGTGGCAAAACGGCAGTCAACCATCCGCTCGGCAAAAACATGATTGGCGCGTTCTACCAGCCCGCATCGGTGGTGGTAGATCTCGACTGTCTGAAAACCCTGCCGAAGCGCGAGCTGGCTTCCGGTTTGGCGGAAGTGATCAAATACGGCATTATTCTGGATGGCGAGTTCTTTAGCTGGCTTGAAGAGAATATGGATGCGTTGTTGCGCCTGGACGAGGCTAAACTGGCATACTGCATTCGTCGTTGCTGTGAGCTGAAAGCAGAAGTTGTCGCCGCAGACGAGCGTGAAACGGGCTTACGTGCTTTACTGAATCTTGGGCATACGTTTGGTCACGCCATTGAAGCTGAAATGGGCTACGGTAACTGGCTGCACGGCGAAGCCGTCGCGGCTGGGATGGTGATGGCTGCCCGCACCTCTGAACGTCTGGGCCAGTTTAAACCGGAAGAGACGGCACGTATCATTGCGCTGCTTGAGCGTGCAGGTTTGCCGGTGACCGGGCCGCAGGAGATGTCGGCGCAAGCGTATTTACCCCACATGATGCGCGATAAAAAAGTATTGGCAGGTGAGATGCGTCTTGTACTCCCGCTTGCAATAGGGAAGAGTGAAGTGCGCGGCGGAGTGCCGCACGATGTCGTTCTTGGCGCTATCGCTGATTGTCAGCAGGCGTAACAACTAGAAAGGTCAGGCCACTGTCGCAGGTGGTCGTTTAGCTTCAGGTGAAATGCAAAGTCGTTAGCATAAGCCTTTGAGTGGGGTGTTAAATGGATGAATTCAAACCAGAAGACGAGCTGAAACCCGATCCCAGCGATCGTCGCACTGGTCGTTCTCGTCAATCTTCAGAACGTGATAACGAGCCGCAGATCAACTTTGACGATGTTGATCTGGATGCAGACGATCGTCGTCCTTCGCGCAGCCGCAACGCGCACGAAGAGCGTGCAGAAGAGGATTATGAGTCCGAAGAAGATTCAATGGACGAACAGCCTGTAGAGCGTCGCCCGCGTAAACGTAAAAAAGCCGCTGCGCCAAAACCGGCTTCCCGCCAGTATATTATGATGGGCCTGGGCGTTCTGGTGCTTGTGCTGCTGATTGTCGGCATTGGCTCCGCGCTGAAAGCACCGTCAACGAATTCAACCGAGCAATCCGCTTCCGCTGAGAAGAGCATCAACCTTTCAGGTAACGATGCCTCCAATCAGGCGAATGGCGCACAGCCAGCACCGGGTGCGACTTCCGCAGAGCAGACCGCGGGTAACACCGCAGCGCCGCAGGATGTTTCTCTGCCGCCTGTTTCTTCAACCCCTGCGCAGGGTCAGGCACCCGCCTCGCCTGAAGGCCAGCAGCGCGTAGAAGTTCAGGGAGACCTGAACAATGCGCTGACGCAGCCGCAGAACCAGCAGCAGGTTGATAACGTTGCGGTGAACTCCACGCTGCCAACTGAACCGGCAACCGTTGCCCCGATTCGCGGAGGTAACGCTCAGCCACAAACGGCTACGACTGCAACGGAAACCAAACCGCGTCAGACGCAAACTGCAACGCGTCCTGAACGTAAGCAGACGGTGATTGAGCCTAAGCGTGAAGCCAAACCTCAGGCAGTGGTAAAAGCGCCTGAAGTGAAATCCGTTCCGGCGCAGCCGAAACACACTGAAACGGCTGCGGTGAGCGAGCCTGCTAAAGCGCCCGTCACGCAGACTGCGCCGAAAGCGACGGCGACCACCACGGCACCGGCTGCCACCGCGGCGCCTGCAGCGACGGCAACCGCAACCGCCTCCAGCAGTGCAGAAGGTAAAACGGCAGGTAACGTCGGCTCGCTGAAATCTGCGCCATCCAGCAACTACACGCTGCAGCTGAGCAGTTCGTCTAACTATGACAACCTCAACGGCTGGGCGAAGAAATCAAATCTGAAAAACTACGTTGTTTATCAGACGACCCGTAACGGTCAACCGTGGTATGTGCTGGTAAGCGGTGTTTATTCGTCTAAAGATGAAGCAAAACGTGCCGTCGCGGCGCTGCCAGCTGACGTTCAGGCGAAAAACCCGTGGGCGAAACCGATTCATCAGGTTCAGGCCGATCTGAAGTAATGTTTAAAGCGCAGGATGCTGTCGGAGCTTTCTCCACAGCCGGAGAAGGTGTAATCAGTTAGTCAGCATGAAAAAAAATCGCGCTTTTCTGAAATGGGCAGGGGGGAAATACCCCCTGCTCGATGATATTAAAAAGCACCTGCCTGAGGGCGAGTGTCTTATCGAACCTTTCGTGGGTGCAGGATCGGTGTTCCTCAACACCGATTTTTCTCGTTATATCCTGGCGGATATCAACAGCGACCTTATCAGCCTCTATAACATCGTTAAGCTGCGTACCGACGAGTATGTCGCCGAGGCGCGCAAACTGTTCACGCCCGAGACCAATAACCCGGACGTTTACTACCAGTTCCGCACGGAGTTTAACCAGAGTCAGGATCCGTTCCGCCGCGCGCTGCTGTTCCTCTATCTCAACCGGCATGGTTACAACGGCCTGTGCCGGTATAATCTGCGTGGGGAATTTAACGTGCCTTTTGGCCGCTATAAGCGCCCGTATTTCCCACAGGACGAGCTGTATCACTTTGCCGAAAAAGCACAGCGCGCAGAGTTTCATTGCCTCTCCTACGAAGAGTGTATGGAGCTGGCTGGCGTAAATTCGGTGGTTTACTGCGACCCGCCTTACGCCCCCTTGTCGGCGACGGCGAATTTCACCGCTTATCACACCAACAGCTTCAGCCCTGCCGAACAGGCACGTCTGGCGGAGATGGCGGAAAAGCTGGTCAGCAAAAGAATTCCGGTGTTAATTTCGAATCACGACACGCCTGATACGCGCGAATGGTACAAAGCCGCGAAGCATTTTCAGGTCAAAGTGCGGCGTAGCATCAGCAGCAACGGCGGCACACGTAAAAAGGTGGACGAACTCCTGGCTCTTTATCGCCCCTGAGCCGTTTTGCCCGCCGGTAAACACATTTCAAGGAGAAGCGGATGAAACAGTTTTTGATTGCTCCCTCAATTCTGTCGGCCGATTTTGCCCGCCTGGGTGAAGACACGGCTAACGCACTGGCGGCTGGCGCAGATGTCGTCCATTTCGACGTGATGGATAACCACTACGTTCCTAACCTGACCATCGGTCCGATGGTGCTCAAGGCGCTGCGTAACTACGGCATTACCGCCCCTATCGACGTGCATCTGATGGTCAAGCCGGTTGATCGCATCGTGCCTGACTTCGCCGCGGCGGGTGCCAGCATCATCACTTTCCATCCGGAAGCCTCCGAACACGTGGACCGCACGCTGCAGCTGATCAAAGAGAACGGCTGTAAGGCGGGTCTGGTGTTTAACCCGGCCACGCCGCTGAGCTATCTCGACCATGTTATGGACAAGCTGGACGTGATCCTGCTGATGTCCGTTAACCCAGGCTTTGGTGGACAGTCGTTCATTCCCCACACGCTGGACAAGCTGCGTGAAGTGCGCCGTCGTATTGATGAGTCTGGCTACGATATTCGTCTGGAAGTGGACGGCGGTGTGAAAGTGAATAACATTGGTGAAATTGCGGCGGCAGGCGCGGATATGTTCGTTGCCGGTTCAGCCATTTTCGACCAACCGGATTACAAAAAAGTCATTGATGAGATGCGCCGCGAGCTGGCGAAGGTAAGTCATGGATAAATTGCAGGCAATTCGGGGTGTGGCGTTCGACCTCGACGGCACGCTGGTCGACAGCGCGCCGGGCTTAACGAGCGCCGTCGACCAGGCGCTGTACGCGCTTGAACTTCCCGTTGCGGGTGAAGAGCGCGTGGTAACGTGGATTGGCAACGGCGCCGACGTTCTGATGGAGCGCGCGTTAACGTGGGCACGTCAGGAGCGCGCGTCCCAGCGCTCCGCGCAGGGTAAACCGAGCGTCGATCACGCCGACATCCCGCAGGATGAGCAGCTGCGTATTCTGCGCAAGCTGTTCGATCGTTTCTATGAAGAGACCGTCGAGGAAGGCAGTTTCCTGTTCCCGGACGTTCAGGAAACGCTGAGCGCGCTGCACGCCAAAGGCATCCCGCTGGGTCTGGTGACCAACAAGCCCACGCCGTTCGTTGCGCCTCTGCTGGAAGCGCTCGATATCGCGAAGTATTTTTCCGTAATCGTGGGCGGCGATGACGTGCAGAACAAAAAGCCGCATCCGGAACCGCTGCTGCTGGTGGCAGGAAAATTATCCTTAACGCCTGCGGAGCTGCTCTTTGTCGGCGATTCCCGCAATGATATTCTGGCTGCCCGCGCGGCAGGATGTCCTTCCGTGGGGTTAACCTATGGCTATAACTATGGTGAGTCCATCACCCTTAGTGAGCCGGACGTGGTCTTCGACCACTTCAAAGATTTGTTGCCCGCACTCGGGCTTTCGCACAGTGAACATCAGGAATTGAATCATGACTAAGCCCATCGTTTTTAGTGGCGCACAGCCTTCAGGTGAATTGACCATTGGTAACTACATGGGTGCGTTACGTCAGTGGGTCAGCATGCAGGATGACTACCATTGCATTTACTGCATCGTCGATCTCCACGCGATTACCGCGCGTCAGGATCCTGAGAAGCTGCGCAAAGCCACTCTCGATACGCTGGCGCTGTACCTGGCCTGCGGCATCGATCCCGAGAAGAGCACCATCTTCGTTCAGTCTCACGTGCCGGAGCACGCGCAGCTGGGCTGGGCGCTGAACTGCTACACCTATTTCGGCGAGCTGAGCCGCATGACCCAGTTCAAGGATAAATCCGCGCGCTACTCTGAAAACATCAACGCCGGTCTGTTTGACTATCCGGTGCTGATGGCGGCAGACATTCTGCTGTACCAGACCAACCAGGTTCCTGTCGGCGAAGACCAGAAACAGCATCTGGAGCTGAGCCGCGATATCGCCCAGCGCTTTAACGCGCTTTACGGCGAGGTGTTTAAAGTGCCTGAGCCGTTTATTCCGAAATCGGGCGCACGCGTGATGTCGCTGCTGGAGCCGACCAAGAAGATGTCCAAGTCTGACGATAACCGCAACAACGTTATCGGCCTGCTGGAAGATCCGAAATCGGTGGTTAAAAAGCTCAAGCGCGCGGTCACCGACTCCGACGAGCCGCCGGTTGTGCGCTACGACGTGCAGAACAAAGCGGGCGTCTCCAACCTGCTGGATATCCTCTCCGGCGTGACCGGCCAGAGCATTCCTGAGCTGGAACAGCACTTCGAAGGCAAGATGTACGGCCACCTGAAAGGTGAAGTGGCAGACGCCGTTTCCGGCATGCTGACCGAGCTGCAGGAGCGTTATCACCGCTACCGTAACGACGAAGCTTTCCTGCAGAAGGTGATGAGAGACGGCGCGGAAAAAGCCAGCGCGCGCGCGTCCGAAACCCTGAAAGCGGTATACGAAGCGATTGGGTTTGTCGCAAAACCTTGAGTCTGCTTGCCGGGTGGCGGCTCCGCCTTACCCGGCCTACGGGACCGTGTAGGTCGGGTAAGCGTCAGCGCCACCCGACAATAAACCGCACCGCACAAACAAAAAAACCGGGAAATCCCGGTTTTTTTACGCCTGAGAAACGCTTACTGCTGCGCCGCCGGGCCGCAACCGCCGATGATCTTCGAAATGGAGATCGCCGGGTGCAGCAGGTAATCGTAGCTGCAGTTATTTTTGGTGTTCTGTACGTGACCGGTGCAGGCCGTCAGAGTGGATAACAGGCCAACCAGAACGGCGGCTTTTGCCAGTTTGAACATACGCATTCCTTGTCTTAAAAACGAAAATTGGATGTAACTCAAGGGAATAAAGGGGAAAAGTTCCACTTCGGGGCGGTATGTTATCGGTAGCTGTAAGAGGGGAGTAGTCCGCTTAAGGACTACTCAAAGAAGGGGGAATATGTGTTAGTGGCTGGAGAACCAGTTCAGCTTCTCGCGCAGTTCAACCACGCGACCTACCACGATCAGCGCCGGGCTTTCTACCTGCTGCGCCAGTTCGCCTAACTGCGTCAGCACGCCATCCACCACGCGCTGCGTAATGGCGGTACCGTTTTCAATCAGCGCGACGGGCATATCTGCCTCCATGCCGTGCTCCAGCAGCTTCGCCTGAATGGTAGCGGCCTGATTCAGCCCCATATAGAACACCAGCGTCTGCTTTTCGGCGGCCAGGTTATGCCAGTCCAGCTCGCAGCCGGTTTTGAGGTGACCCGTTACCAGACGCACGCTCTGGGCGTAATCCCGGTGGGTCAGCGGAATGCCAGAGTAGGCTGAGCAACCGGACGCCGCCGTAATGCCCGGCACCACGGAGAACGGAATACCTGCGCTGCACAGGGTTTCCAGCTCCTCGCCGCCGCGACCAAAGATAAACGGATCGCCACCCTTGAGGCGCACCACGCGCTTGCCTTTCTGCGCCTCGCGCAGCAGGATCTGGTTAATCTCCTCCTGCGGCACGCAGTGGTAGCCCGCTCGTTTTCCAACGAACACGCGGTCGGCGTCGCGACGTACCAGGTTCATAATGTCATCGGAGATCAGACGATCGTAAACAACGATATCCGCCTGCTGGATCTGCTGCAGGCCTTTTAGCGTCAGCAAACCCGCATCGCCGGGACCTGCGCCGACCAGCACCACTTCACCGCGGTGATCCAGCGGTTCGCTCAGCAGCTGCTCAGTGGTCTCTTCAACGGCTTTGGTGTCCTGGTTCGCCAGCGACTGCGCCAGCCTGTCGTTCACGAAGAATTTTTCCCAGAAGCGGCGGCGTTCTCCCACGGTCGCGAAGGTTTGCTTCACGCGTGAACGGAGCTGCCCGGCGTAATGGGCGATCTGACCGAGATGCTGGGGCAACAGGGCTTCCAGTTTTTCCCGCAGCAGCCGGGCGAGAACCGGCGAGCGACCGCCGGACGATACTGCAATCATCAGCGGCGAACGGTCGATAATCGACGGCATGATAAAGCTGGCCTCTTTCGGCGCATCCACCACGTTGCAGAAGATGCGGCGCGCTTCGCAGGCATCGCTCACACGCTGGTTCACCGCATCGTCATCCGTCGCGGCAATGGTCAGCCAGCAGGTATCCAGCAGGGATTCATCAAACTCTCTCTGAACCAGCGTGAGCATCCCTTGCTGAGCCCAGACCTCAAACTGTGGGGCAAAGTCGAGGGCGTTGACGGTCAGTCGGGCCCCCGCGTCCAGCAGCAGGCGCGCTTTGCGTTCAGCGACATCGCCGCCGCCCACGAGCAGGCAGTCGCGGTTGCGTAATTGACAGAAAATCGGCAGGTGGTCCACGACGTTACCTCACAGCATTCATGGCGGGGAAAATTGACGTCAGGATAACAGCAGGGATCGTACAGAACATACGAATTTCCTGCCGCTATCCCTAAAAGGGCGGAGGTTAGCCTTTCAGCTGCACCATGCCGTCCTTCACGCGAGCGTCGTAGTGCTTCACCGAGCGGCTCTCATCTTCCATGCAATACCCGTCGCTCAAGCGGAAACGCTGCTTTTTCAACGGGCTGGCGACCCACAGTTCACCCTGATGCTCGGCAATCAGGCCGCGGGAAAGCACGCTGGCCTCGAAGAACGGGTCGATATTGCTGATGGCAAAAACCTGGTCATCGTGACGAGGGCGGAAAATCGCGACCTGCTCGTTACCCAGCAGCGCACACACGCCGGTGGCGGGCAGAATGTCGTTAATCTCGCAGATGTTTATCCACTGGCTCATGCGTTTTCCTCCACCAGCGTCACCGGAATACGTTCATACGGCGTCGCCGGACGATGCTGTTCACGCTCCGGCACAACCTGCACGTTCGGGTCGCGCTGGGTGCTGTTGATAAAGTGTTTGAAGCGCGTCTGCGCCGCCGGGGTGTTGACGGTTTCCGTCCACTCGCAGATCACCGCTTCGCGCAGGCGGGCCATTTCTGCTTCCAGATGCTCGTTCAGGCCCAGCTTGTCGTCGACGATCACCGCTTTGAGGTAGTCGATGCCGCCTTCCAGATTATCGAGCCAGGAGGCGGTACGGGTCAGCTTATCGGCGGTGCGGATGTAGAACATCATGAAGCGGTCGAGATACTGAATCAGCGTGTCGCGATCGAGATCCGCCGCCAGCAGGTCCGCATGGCGCGGCTTCATCCCGCCGTTACCGCAGACGTACAGGTTCCAGCCTTTCTCGGTGGCGATAATGCCCACGTCTTTACCCTGCGCTTCGGCACATTCACGGGTACAGCCCGAGACGCCGAACTTCATTTTGTGCGGGGTACGGATGCCTTTGTAGCGGTTTTCCAGCTCCACGCCGAAGCCCACGCTGTCGCCGACGCCGTAGCGGCACCAGGTGCTGCCCACGCAGGTTTTTGCCATGCGCAGCGCCTTGGCGTACGCGTGGCCGGTTTCGAAGCCTGCTTCAATCAGCTGGCGCCAGATTTCCGGCAGGTCGTCCTTCTGCGCGCCAAACAGGCCGATGCGCTGGGAACCGGTGATTTTGGTGTACAGGTTGAATTCGCGCGCGATGCGGCCCACGGCCACCAGCCCTTCCGGCGTGATTTCGCCCCCGGCCGAACGAGGAATCACGGAGTAAGTGCCGTCTTTCTGAATGTTCGCGAGGAAATTGTCGTTGGTGTCCTGCAGCGGCGTATGCTCGGGCTTGAGCACGTACTCGTTCCAGCAGGAGGCCAGCAGCGAGCCGACGGTCGGTTTACATACTTCACAGCCGTAGCCCTGGCCGTGCTTCGCCAGCAGCTCGTCGAAGGACTTGATGCCTTCCACGCGGATCAGGTGGTACAGCTCCTGACGAGAGTAAGCAAAGTGCTCGCACAGGTTGTTGTTGACTTCGATGCCCTGTTTCGCCAGCTCGGCGTTCAGCACCTGGGTCACCAGCGGAATACAGCCGCCGCAGCCGGTACCGGCTTTGGTTTCCGCCTTCAGCGCCGCCACGGTGTGGCAGCCTTTATTGATGGCGGAGATGAGCATGCCTTTGGTGACGTCGAAGCAGGAGCAAATCTGGGCGCTGTCCGGCAGTTTATCCACGCCGATGGACGGTTTGCCGCTGGAGGCGTGCGCCGGGAGGATCAGCGCGTCCGGGTTTTCCGGCAGCTCGATGGCGTTCAGCACCAGCTGGAGCAGGTTGCCGAAGTCGCTGGTGTCCCCCACCAGCACCGCGCCGAGCAGGGTTTTATTGTCCTCGCTGACGATAAGGCGTTTATAGACCTCTTTGCTTTCGTCGAGATAAACGTAGCTGCGGGAGTTCGGGGTGCGGCCATGCGCATCGCCAATGCCGCCCACGTCCACGCCCAGCAGCTTCAGCTTGGCGCTCATGTCTGCGCCGGTGAAGGCGTTTTCGCTGCCGAGGATATGGTCCACGGCGACCTGCGCCATTTTATAGCCCGGCGCCACCAGACCGTACACGCGGTTGTTCCAGCTGGCGCATTCGCCGATGGCGTAGATATCCGGGTCGGAGGTCTGGCAGGTGTCGTTAATCATGATCCCGCCGCGCTGCGCCACGGCTAAACCGCACTGGGTCGCCAGCTTGTCGCGCGGACGAATCCCGGTGGAGAAGACGATGAAGTCCACTTCCAGCTCGCTGCCGTCGGCAAAGCGCATGGTTTTGCGCGCCTCGGTGCCTTCCTGCACGATCTCTTTGGTGTTCTTGCTGGTGTGAACCTTCACGCCCATGCTTTCGATTTTACGACGCAGCTGGTCGCCACCCATGTGGTCCAGCTGTTCGGCCATCAGCATCGGGGCAAATTCGATGACGTGGGTTTCAACGCCGAGGTTTTTCAGCGCGCCTGCCGCTTCCAGACCCAGCAGGCCGCCGCCGACCACCGCGCCGCGCTTGCTGCGGCGGGCGCAGGATTCGATGGCGTTAAGGTCCTCAATGGTACGGTAGACGAAGCAATCCTGAGTGTCAGAGCCTTTGATCGGTGGGATCCACGGATACGAGCCCGTCGCCATGATCAGCTTGTCGTAAAAAACCGTACGCCCGGCGCTGGAGTGGATTACTTTTTCCTGGCGGTTGATGGTGATAGCGCGTTCGCCCACCAGCACGTTGACGCCGTGCTTCTCGTAGAAACCTTCGCGCACCAGAGAGAGCTCTTCGGCGGTATGATGGGAGAAGTAGGAAGAGAGGTGCACGCGGTCGTACGCCTTGCGGGGTTCTTCACAGAACACGGTGATATCGAACTGCCCGGCACCGGCCTTATCGAGGAGATCCTCAATAAAGCGGTGGCCGACCATGCCGTTACCGATGATAGCGAGTCTGACTTTGCTCATTATTGCCTCGATTTCTTTTCTATTATTGCCTACCTTAACGATTCAGCCGGGGCGCTTATTGATGCAAATCAAATACGTCTTCGCCTACTCCTTAGGTGGTATGGGACTGATTTGTCAGGATTTTTATAAGTGGTGGAAATCGCAGGCTTTTCGATTCTGTTGAATTTGTGTACAAATCAGGGGCGGTTTTGCAAAATCGATACGCCGGATTATCAGCGGCGTTTTTCAGGAGAAGGGTATGTCTACATCACCGTTATGGCTTGTTCAGAATGTGCGTTTACCGGGTCGGGAAGGACTGTGGCAGCTCGCCATTGAAAACGGGCGATTTGGTGACATCACCCCGATGGACGACACCCACGCCGAAAGTTATGAAGTACTGAACGCGCGCGGTGGGCTTGCTCTCCCGCCGTTCATCGAGCCGCATATCCATCTTGATACCACCCAGACGGCGGGCGAGCCGAACTGGAACCAGTCCGGCACGCTGTTTGAAGGCATTGAGCGCTGGGCGGAACGCAAGGCGCTGCTCAGTCATGAGGATGTGAAAGCGCGCGCCTGGCAAACGCTGAAGTGGCAAATTGCCAACGGCATCCAGTTTGTTCGCACCCACGTGGATGTCTCCGACCCGACGCTCACTGCCCTGAAGGCGATGCTGGAGGTGAAGCAGGAGGTGGCTCCGTGGGTGACGCTGCAAATCGTCGCGTTCCCGCAGGAGGGGATCCTCTCTTACCCGAACGGCGCGGCGCTGCTGGAAGAGGCATTAAAGCTGGGGGCCGACGTGGTGGGGGCGATCCCACACTTCGAGTTCACCCGCGAGTACGGCGTGCAGTCGCTGCACATCGCCTTCGAGCTGGCGAAGAAGTATGACCGTCCGCTGGATATTCATTGCGATGAAATCGACGACGAGCAGTCGCGGTTTGTCGAGACGGTGGCCACGCTGGCGTACGAGGCAGGCAACGGCCCGCGCGTGACGGCCAGCCATACCACCGCCATGCACTCCTACAACGGCGCGTATACCTCGCGGCTCTTCCGTCTGCTGAAGATGTCGGGGATAAACTTCGTCGCTAACCCGCTGGTCAATATCCACCTGCAGGGGCGCTTTGACGACTATCCGAAGCGCCGCGGCATCACCCGGGTAAAAGAGCTGCAGGACGCGGGCATTAACGTCTGCTTTGGCCATGACGACGTCTTCGACCCGTGGTACCCGCTCGGCACCGGCAACATGCTGCAGGTGCTGCACATGGGGCTACACGTGTGTCAGATGATGGGCTATCCGCAAATCGACAGCGGCCTGAATCTCATCACCCACAACAGCGCCCGCACCTTCGGCCTGAGCGATTACGGTATTGAAACGGGTAATCCGGCGAACCTGATTATTCTGCCTGCGGAAAGCGGGTTTGAAGCGGTGCGCTGTCAGGTGCCGGTGCGCTGGTCGATTCGTCAGGGCAGGGTGATTGCCACGACGCAGCTGGCGCAGACGTGGATCCAGACGGACGTCGGGGGAGAAGAGGTCAGCTTTGCCAGAAATAGCCCCTCTGCCGAGCGCAAAGGGGCGTAGGGGTTAGTGAGACGCTGCTGCCGCGTTGTGCTGGCGGTGGCGGGTCACGAAGCCCAGAACGAAGCACATGATGAACACCACGGCATACAGGCCGTTAGCGGTGTGCAGCGCCGCCAGCGGGCCGCTGTGGGCCACGATCGGGCCCGTCACCACGAAGGTGAGCATGGTGCCGATGGTGCCGCAGGTCAGAACGAAGTTCACCAGCTTCGGCGAGGCCACTTTGGTCTGCAGGGAACCGAGGGTAATGATCGAGGTGTAAATGGCGCTGGAGAAGAAGCCCAGGGTCATAATGAACCACGGCATATTGTCCGGGGAACCGTTGATGAACAGATACATCAGCACGGTTGCCAGGCCCGCCAGCACGGTCAGAATACGCTGCAGGTCGAAGAAGCGCAGGATGAAGCTAAACGCCCACATGCCGAACATGTAAGACATCCAGAAATCGCTTACCAGCTTGCCCGCGTCGTTCAGGCTCATGCCCAGACCTTTGGCGTATTCCGGTACCCAGGAGATAAAGCCCAGCTGGCCCAGGATGTAGCACAGGGCGGCGATGGAGAGGAACAGAACGCCGATGCCCCATTTCTCTTTCGCAACCGGCTCTGCGGTGGTTTGCGCTTTTTTGCCCAGCACCGGGAATTCACAGCCGAAGGTCAGGATAAAGATCGCCACGTAGACCAGACCAATGCAGGCATAGACCCAGTACCACTCGATGCTGCGCGCCAGCAGAACGGCGGCAACCATCGGGAAAATCATCCCGGCCATGCTGAAGAAGGAGTCGGTAAACAGCAGGCGCGCGCCGCGCTGGCGGCCTTCATACATGTGGGTAATCAGGAACGTACCGATCGACATGGTGATCCCGCTGACCAGGCCGAGCACGAACATCGCGGCGGAGAACAGGGCGATGCTGTGGCTCAGCATCAGTCCCGCCACGGCGGCGACCATCAGCACAAAGCCAAAACGCAGCTGGGTTTTCAACGGCACGATTTCCATCAGCCAGGCGTTCAGGAAGATAGAGATCAGGATCCCCGCGTTGAGGAAGGTAAAGGTGTTACTCATGCTGGAAACGGGCAGCTGGAAGTAGTCTGCGATATTTCCCATCACCATCCCGGTGACGATCACCAACGCGCCGGTCAGGGCGTAGGAGAAGAAGCTGATCCATGTGAGCTTGATGCGATTGCTGTTAGTCATGTCTGGCCTGTTGAAAAAAGAAAAGCGCCGGAGGGCGCTGAGAGCGGGCAAATTCTAGTCTTGAAAGTGATCCATTCCCACCTTTTCAGGAAAATTTACGAACGATTGCAGTTTTTTATGTGACGGCGATCACATAAAAAGGCGCTTTAACCAATCGTTTGCGTGGTTACAACTGTTTCAATTTCGTAAAATTAGGTAAAAGGCTGGTCTCCGTTCATACTGCTCTTTAGAATCAAGCCATTCGCTTTTTACACTGCGCTTTGTTAAGGAATTCTCATGCTCAAATCAACGCTGGCGGCTGTCGCAGCTGTGTTTGCTCTTTCTGCCGTTTCCCCTGCTGCGCTGGCAGCCAAAGGGGACCCTCACGTTCTGCTGACTACCTCTGCCGGGAATATTGAGCTGGAACTGAATAGCCAGAAAGCTCCCGTCTCGGTGAAAAACTTCCTCGACTACGTTAACAGCGGCTTCTACAACGGCACCACCTTCCACCGCGTGATCCCGGGCTTTATGGTGCAGGGCGGCGGTTTTAACGAGCAGATGCAGCAAAAGCAGCCTAACCCGCCGATTAAAAACGAAGCGGACAACGGCCTGCTGAACAAGCGCGGCACCATCTCCATGGCCCGTACCGCAGACAAAGACAGCGCCACTAGCCAGTTCTTCCTCAACGTGGCGGATAACGCCTTCCTCGACCACGGCCAGCGCGACTTCGGCTATGCGGTCTTCGGTAAAATCGTGAAAGGGATGGACGTGGCCGACAAGATTTCCCAGGTGCCTACCCACGACGTCGGTCCGTATCAGAATGTGCCGTCAAAACCGGTGGTTATCCTCTCCGCAAAAGTTCTGCCGTAATTCTTCTGAACGCGGGCTCTCCTGCCCGCGTTATATCGCCCTCCCTGCGAAAGCGCGTTTTGCTGCTTATACTTGTGGCAAACGGACTATTCAGGGAGGCGTTAAGTGAAAAAACTCACCGACAAGCAAAAATCCCGTCTCTGGGAGCAGCAGCGTAACGTCAATTTACAGGCCAGTAGTCTCCTTGAAAAAGGTCATGGTCCCGCAGAGCCCCATATTGAAACGCTGGCGCTGGGGCCTTCCGCGCCCGGGCTACCCCATCTGTGCCTCATTCACCGCCATCTGTATCACAGCGAGATGAAGCAGGCAGGCGAGCTCCGTACCGACGATATTTTTAAGGATGACATTCCCTTCTGCCATTTTGAGTACATCGAAAAGATGGGTAACGAGCTGATGGCGGCGCTTGAGAGCGAGAAATATCTTGCGGGGCTGGAGAAAGCAGCGTTTGTAGACAGAGTTAGCCACTATTACTGCGAAATCAATATGCTGCACCCGTTTGTGCGCGGCAACGGCATTGCCCAGCGCGTCTTCTTTGAGCAGCTGGCCATTCATGCGGGCTACGCGCTGGACTGGCGCGATATCGATCCCGAGCAGTGGGTGTCCGCTAACCGCAGCGGCGCTACGGGGGATTTAACCGCGCTAAACGCGATCTTTGCCAAAGTAGTGAGCGAAGCCCGGGAATCTGAGTAGAATAGGGCGGCATTTTTTTCGGGGGCCGCCATGATTCTGCTGATTGATAACTACGATTCCTTCACCTGGAACCTTTACCAGTATTTTTGCGAACTGGGTGCGGAGGTGGTTGTTCGTCGCAACGACGAAATCGATCTCGCCGAGATTGCGACGCTGGCGCCGCAGAAAATCGTCATTTCACCCGGCCCCTGCACGCCGTCAGAATCGGGCGTGTCTCTGGAGGTTATCCGCCACTATGCCGGCGAGCTGCCCATTCTGGGCGTTTGCCTGGGCCACCAGGCCATCGCCCAGGCGTTTGGCGCCACCATCGTGCGTGCCGCGAAAGTGATGCACGGAAAAACTTCGCCGGTCACGCATACCGGTACCGGGGTGTTCACGGGGCTAAAAAATCCGTTAACCGTGACGCGCTACCACTCCCTGGTGATTGACCCGCCGACGCTGCCGGAGTGCTTTGAGGTGACGGCCTGGAGCGATACGCAGGAGATCATGGGGATTCGCCACCGCGAGTGGGACCTCGAAGGCGTGCAGTTCCACCCGGAAAGCATCCTCAGCGAGCAGGGGCACGCGCTGCTGGCTAATTTCCTCCACCGCTGAATATCTGTTGCCTTGTTGTGATTTTTTATGCATATTTTGTGATTATATTTTCACAAGCACTGTGACATAAAATGGATGGGCATGACATGGCAACTGAACAACCAGCAATTACCCGCGCGACATTCGATGAAGTGATCCTGCCGATTTATGCACCGGCTGAGTTTATCCCGGTGAAGGGAAAAGGTAGCCGCGTCTGGGATCAGCAGGGTAAAGAGTATGTGGATTTCGCGGGCGGTATTGCGGTCACGGCGCTGGGGCATTGCCATCCCGCGCTGGTTGAGGCGCTGAAAACCCAGGGCGAAACCCTGTGGCACACCAGCAACGTGTTCACCAACGAGCCGGCGCTGCGTCTCGGCCGCAAGATCATTGACGCGACCTTCGCCGAGCGCGTGCTGTTTATGAACTCCGGCACCGAAGCCAACGAAACCGCCTTTAAGCTGGCGCGCTACTACGCGACCACGCGCCACAGCCCCTATAAAACCAAAATCATCGCCTTCCATAACGCCTTCCACGGACGCTCCTTCTTTACCGTCTCCGTCGGCGGTCAGCCGAAGTATTCCGACGGCTTTGGCCCGAAACCGGCCGACATCGTCCACGTGCCGTTTAACGATCTGCACGCGGTGAAAGCGGTGATGGACGATCACACCTGCGCGGTGGTGGTGGAACCTATTCAGGGTGAAGGCGGCGTGACGGCGGCCACTCCGGAATTTCTGCAGGGGCTGCGCGCGCTGTGCGATGAGCATCAGGCGCTGCTGGTGTTTGATGAGGTGCAGTGCGGAATGGGGCGTACCGGGGACCTGTTTGCCTATATGCACTACGGCGTGACGCCGGATATTCTGACCAGCGCCAAAGCCCTCGGCGGCGGTTTCCCGGTGAGCGCGGTCCTGACGACTCAGGAGATCGCCTCCGCGTTCCACGTCGGTTCTCACGGCTCAACCTACGGCGGTAACCCGCTGGCGAGCGCCGTGGCGGGTGCCGCATTCGACATTATCAACACGCCAGAGGTGCTGAACGGCGTTAGCGCGAAGCGCGAGCTGTTTGTGAAACACCTGCAAAAGATTGATGAGCAGTTCGACGTGTTCAGCGAGATCCGTGGGATGGGGCTGCTGATTGGCGCCGAGCTGAAGCCGCAGTTCAAGGGCCGCGCGCGCGACTTCCTGCACGCCGCCGCGCGCGAAGGCGTGATGGTGCTCAACGCCGGGCCGGATGTGATGCGCTTTGCGCCGTCGCTGGTGGTGGAAGACAAAGACATCGAAGACGGGTTAGCCCGTTTTGCGGCGGCGGTCGGGAAGATCGTCCAGCAAAACTAGTACGGCGTTCGCTTTAACACGCGCGTTAACCAAACCCCATGATGCGGGCGCTGACGCCATGCCACCGACGAAATGGTGTGCATGGTGTTCAGATGCCCCAGCACGCGCTGCAAATGCTGCTCCAGGGAACTCATCGGCCCGTGGGTCAGCGTTTCCGGCGCTTCCAGAATGTTCGAATCCCCCGACTCGCCCGGCGCGTCATACTCCAGACGCTGCTGACACCGCTGCAACGCAATTTCGCACGACTGCAAATAGCGCTGCGCCAGATCCAGCGTCAGCATCGTGTGCTCGCGCGCCAGCGTGGTCATGGCGTTAATGTGCTCGACGATAAACTGGCTGTGCGTGACCCAAAGCTTCATGTCCGCCAGATAGTGCGCGTTAAAGCCCGGCTCCTGCATCGCCTGGTTGAGGGAGTTAAACAGCGCGTTGTGCGCCTGATTGACCTTCATCCGCTGCCAGGCCAGCGG
Organism: Enterobacter sp. PP-008-ECC_S150; assembly: GCF_045257065.1. Lineage (NCBI taxonomy): Bacteria > Pseudomonadati > Pseudomonadota > Gammaproteobacteria > Enterobacterales > Enterobacteriaceae > Enterobacter > Enterobacter sp. PP-008-ECC_S150. Next base: position 135,899 of record NZ_JBJHHG010000012.1, read on the forward strand.
CGTCGGTTGAGGATTGTCGCTGAGGATCAGCCTGATAGCCTCCTGGTCGGCCTCCAGCGCGTCGTGGGCGTTCTGGCGTAGCAGCCCGCTTTGCCACTGCGGCCAGAGCCAGACCATACCGCCGAAGGCGATCAGGCAGCCGATCAGGGTGTCGATCAGCCTGGCAACGATAAACTGTTCGCCGTTGAGCGTGAGCAGCTGCAGGGTGTATACCGCCGTCACCGTAAAGCCCACCATTGCCCAGCCGTAGTTTTTGCGGATTATCAGGTAGCTTACCAGGGTGACCGCCAGCATCCCCGCCAGCGTATAGCCCTCGGGAACGTGGAAGTGCAGCGTCACGCCCGCAACGATCAGCCCCGCCATCGTGCCGCCTGCCCGGTGCAGAATACGCACCCGCGTGGCGCCGTAGCCGTTCTGGGTGACAAACAGGACGGTCATTAAGATCCAGTAGGGTTTCGGCAGATGCAGCGCCATGCCCATCAGGCTGGCGATGCTCAGCATGACGCTAATCCGCGCGGCGTTACGCAGGGCGGACGACTTCAGGGACAAGTAGCTTTTGAGCGCGGGCAATAGCGGCAGCCGTTTCTGCTTATCCGCCATCAGGTCGCGGGGATATAGCGGGCGCTGGGTGCGCAGCACGCGGGCGATACGGCTGAAGTGCCAGGCGGCAAACTGTCCGACCGGGTTATCCGGGTGCTGACGGGCAATTTTTTCCAGCGCGCCGAGCTGTTTTTCCATGTTAAAGCGCGTGGGGTAGCGGTGGTAGAGAATATCGTCCGCCAGCACCCGCAGGCGTGCCGAGACGGTCTGCGCGTTCCAGCGGATCACCGCTTCGGCGTGGCTGCGCTCGACCAGCTTTTGCACCTCCTGCGGGTGGTGCAGGCTCACCGAAATATGCTCCTGCAGATCCAGCCCCACCTGGAAGGTGCGCAGCAGCCGTTTGTACTCGTGGTTTCTGTTGGCGGCGAGCATATGCAGCTGCTGGTAGCACTGGCTTATCAGGTCCACCACCTTCTGCTGGCGCGTCAGCAGCGGCGGTAAGGATTTTTCCGGGTCGGTATGCTGGGTGAGCAGGGTATATTTGGCTTCGCAGTACTCCGCCAGCTGCACATAGAGCAGGCTCAGGGATTCGCGCAGCGGCTGCTCCCGCCAAAGCCAGAACCAGAACCAGTTAAACACCCCGTACCACAGCGTACCGAGCGCGTAGATCAGCAGCGGCTCCCACACCGGCATATTTCCGGCGAGGCTTAACGTGAAGATGGCCGCAATCAGCGACGCGGGAAGCAGGCGGGCGTGCAGCGAACTGATTTCCGCCGTGACGCCCAGCGTCATCGCCAGCACGGTCAGGATCAGCGGCAGCGGGATATCCCGGGCAAGCAGAAGCTGCACCGCAAGGCTACAGCCCGCAAACAGGCCGCCGCCGATAATCAGGCGTTTGAAAAAGCGCTTATGCGGCGTATCCAGGCCGGCAACGTTGCAGCAGGCGGGCACGAGGGAAAACAGCAGGCCTTGCTGAAGATGTCCGAGCAGCAGGCCTATGGCCACGGGAAGACACAACACCAGCGTTTGCCGCAGTGCGTAGTTAACTTCCGGGTGATAGATCAGCCTGCGCCACATGGGGAGTAGAGACAAAAACGGCGTGACACCTTGCGATGGCACGCCGCTTAAGCGGAATTAACGCGTTCCGTAGACGACGATGGTTTTACCGTGGGCGGAGATCAGGTTTTGATCTTCCAGCATTTTCAGGATACGGCCCACTGTCTCACGGGAGCAACCGACGATCTGACCAATTTCCTGACGGGTAATTTTAATTTGCATGCCGTCCGGGTGGGTCATGGCGTCTGGCTGTTTCGCCAGGTTCAACAGGGTTTGTGCGATACGACCCGTCACGTCCAGGAAGGCGAGGTTACCCACTTTCTCTGAGGTGACCTGCAGGCGGCGCGCCATCTGGGAAGAAAGACGCATCAGGATGTCCGGGTTTACCTGGATCAGCTGACGGAACTTCTTGTAAGAAATTTCAGCCACTTCACATGCTGTCTTTGCGCGAACCCAGGCGCTACGTTCCTGGCCCTCTTCAAACAGGCCCAGTTCACCGATGAAATCGCCCTGGTTCAGATAAGAAAGGATCATCTCTTTCCCTTCTTCATCTTTGATCAGCACTGCCACCGAGCCTTTAACGATGTAATACAACGTTTCCGCTTTTTCACCCTGGTGAATCAGCGTGCTCTTTGATGGGTACTTATGAATGTGGCAATGAGACAAGAACCATTCGAGAGTCGGGTCTGTTTGCGGTTTGCCAAGCACCATGCGCTGTTATCCTCTGTTATAAGCTGTCACCAGAGTCATCAGATGCATCCGGACTCTGGGGTTGCAATCGAATTCTTACCCATACCCTGGGAAGTCGGCTACCGTAACGTTTCGCAGCCAGTAAAGTTTGATGTCCTCTGCATACATGTGTAACGTCAATGTATTACTGTAGCATCCAGAGTGTTTTAGCATAGCTTTCGCCGCGTGTCTCCTGGTGTCTCGCTTCAGCATGATGCAGGTCGCCTTCCATTGCGAGAAATGTAACGCACGCGTAATCTGTCACCAAAAATGCAACGTTGGAGTTTAAGAATATGCAAGCGCGCGTGAAATGGGTTGAAGGTTTAACGTTCCTGGGCGAGTCCGCATCAGGACACCAGATTTTGATGGACGGTAACTCAGGCGACAAAGCGCCAAGCCCGATGGAAATGGTGCTGATGGCGGCAGGGGGATGCAGCGCGATTGACGTGGTGTCGATTCTGCAAAAAGGCCGTCATGACGTAACGGATTGTGAGGTTAAACTCACGTCAGAACGTCGCGAAGAGGCGCCGCGCCTGTTTACCCACATTAACCTGCACTTTGTGGTTACCGGTAAAGAACTGAAGGACGCTGCGGTTTCACGTGCGGTTGACCTGTCTGCGGAGAAGTACTGCTCTGTGGCGTTAATGCTGGAGAAAGCGGTAAAAATCACCCATTCGTATGAGGTGATCGAGGCCTAATCTTTTGGCGGGTGGCGCTTCGCTGACCCGCCCTACAAAAGCCTAATCGTAGGCCCGGTAAGCGCAGCGCCACCGGGCAAAACAGCTTACGCGATCTGCTTCCCTTCCATCAACCGCTCCACCAGCGGCGTCATGATGAGCTCCATCGCCAGCCCCATTTTTCCGCCCGGCACCACCAATGTATTCATGTGCGAAATAAATGAGCCCTGCAGCATCGCCAGCAGCCAGGGGTAATCAATGCCTTCGAGATTGCGGAAATGGATCACCACAAAGCTCTCGTCCAGCGACGGGATGCTTTTGGCCGCGAACGGGTTGGAGGTGTCCACCGTCGGCACGCGCTGGAAGTTGATGTGGGTGCGGGAGAACTGCGGCGTGAGGTAGTTGATGTAGTCTTCCATGGAGCGCACCACCGAGTCCATCACCGCCTCACGCGAATGGCCGCGCTCGCTCATGTCGCGCGTCAGCTTCTGGATCCACTCCAGGTTCACGATAGGCACCACGCCAACCAGCAGGTCCACGTGGCGCGCCACGTCGTGCTGAGGCGTGACCACGCCGCCGTGCAACCCTTCATAAAACAGCACGTCGGTGGGTTCCGGCAGCGGCTGCCAGGGGGTAAAGGTGCCCGGCACCTGATTCCAGGGAACGGCTTCATCATAGGTATGCAGATACTTGCGGGACTGCCCTTTGCCGCTCTGCCCGTACTCGATGAAGGTTTGTTCCAGCAGGCCAAAGTCATTGGCTTCCGGGCCGAAGTAGCTGATGTGTTTACCCAGATCGCGCGCCTTACGGATGGCCATGTCCATCTCCGGACGCGTGTAGCGGTGAAAGCTGTCGCCTTCGACCTCCGCCGCACGGAGATTCAGCTGGGCGAAAATCTTGCGAAAGGCGAGGCTGGTGGTGGTGGTTCCCGCACCGCTCGACCCCGTAACGGCAATAACCGGATGTCTGGCAGACATAGCAACTCCCTGACTGAAAAGGTGGAAGATCAGCCGTGAAACGCGTTGCGGGGCATGATATTCACCGTCTCATGCAGTTCTGACCACACCAGCACCACGTCGCCGCTTTTCAGCTGGCGCTTAACATCGTTGACCTTTTGCTCAAGCGAGCGTTCCTGTTCACCATAATCGGTGCCTTCGCGTAATACAAAGCTTTCAATCAGATTATCGAGCGTTTCGGGAGCCAGATCCTGCCAGGGAATGATCATTTTGCACCGTCCAGATAAGGAGTTAGCCAGTCAGGAATACGCGTCTCAAGCCACATTTTCGGGCGGCGCAACGTCCCGCCGATAAACCCGACGTGGCCGCCGTGCTCGGTCAGCTGATAGTGAACGTTGTCGGGCAGGAATTCCTGAGCGGGAATTGAGTGATGATCCATAAACGGGTCATCTTTAGCGTGAATAATCAGCGTCGGCTGGGTGATTTTGCTGAGCAGCGGCATGGCGCTGCACTGGCGATAATAGTCAATCGCATCGGCGAAGCCGTGGATTTTCGCGGTGATCAGATCGTCGAACTCGCGAATACGGCGCACCTTTTTCAGCTGGCGCAGGCTGACCGGCAGGGTATCCGGGTAGGCCTTCAGCTTACGCGCCGCGTTGGCCTTCAGCAGGTTGAGCAGGTAGCGTTGATAGACGCGGGAAAAGCCTTTATCCATGTGGTAGCTGCACTGCTCCAGCATAAACGGCGCGGAGACAATGACGGCGGCATCCAGCGGGACGCTTTCGCCCTCTTTGGCCAGCAGACAGGCCAGCATATTGCCGCCCAGCGAATAGCCCACGGCCGCCGTTGGCACCGTGCCGTAATTTTCCCGCAGCCAGTGCAAAAACCAGGTGCCGTCTTCGGTTTCACCCGAGTGATAGATACGTTTTTGACGATTTGGCTCGCCGCTGCAGCCGCGAAAATGCATCACCACGCCGAGCCAGCCGCGCGCTTTTGCCGCTTCAACTAAGCCGTGCGCATACGGGCTGTGCAGGCTGCCTTCCAGACCGTGAAAGACCACCAGCCGCGGCTTGTGGCGCGCCTGCTCCGGTGCTTCGCTCCAGGCGAGATCCAGAAAATCACCGTCCGGCAGGTCAAGCCGCTGCCAGTGCGGCGTGAACTGAACCTTACGGCGGATCAGCCGCGGCAGCATGGTCTGCAAATGGCAGTTGGCCACGCCGCGCAGGGGCACGAACTCGGTGCTGTCTTCGGCTGCAATGTCGAAGCCTGATGGAATGATTTGGGTCATAAGGGCGATGCTGATTCTTGTCAGATATTAACGATACTTTCCGAATTGTACCCCGTTTAGCCTGGTTTTCCGAAACATGAACTGATCCCGATCACAAATCTTTACCTTGATTATTACTCTCAGGCTAATGATTCCGCTCTACGCTTAATTGATGCCTTTCTCACCAGAGCGCACACTTTACTCAACGTTAAGCAAATCAAAATGATTAGCTGAATCAGGAGGTTAATAATGTTATCTGGGCAAACACCCACCCGGCAATGGAACACGCGACGCAGCGAAAAAGCGCGTCGTCTGGCGTCCGTACCGGTGCAGGGCAAGGTACTGCCAACCGGCGATCTGGTCGCCATGCTGGAAAAACTGATCGCGCCTGGCGACAAGGTCGTTCTGGAAGGTAACAACCAGAAGCAGGCGGATTTCCTTTCCCGTTCGCTGGCCGAAGTGAACCCGCAAGTTGTTCACGACCTGCATATGATCATGCCGAGCGTCGGGCGCAGCGAGCATCTGGATATCTTTGAGAAAGGCATCGCCCGCAAGCTGGACTTCTCCTTCTCCGGTACCCAAAGCCTGCGAATCTCCCAGCTGCTGGAAGATGGTCAGCTCGAAATCGGCGCCATTCACACCTACATCGAACTTTACTCACGACTCTACGTCGACCTCTCGCCCAACGTGGCGCTGATTGCCGGCTTTAAGGCAGACCGCAAGGGCAACCTCTACACCGGGGCGAGCACTGAAGATACCCCGGCGCTGGTGGAAGCCGCTGCCTTCCACGACGGGATCGTCATCGCGCAGGTGAACGAGCTGGTGGACGACGAGTGCGATCTGCCGCGCGTCGATATCCCGGGCTCCTGGATTGACTATGTTGTCGTTGCCGACAAGCCATTCTTTATCGAACCGCTGTTTACCCGCGACCCGCGCCTGATCAAGCAGGAGCACATCCTGATGGCGATGATGGCCATTAAAGGCATCTACGCGGAACATCAGGTGCAGTCCCTGAACCACGGGATCGGCTTTAACACCGCGGCGATCGAGCTGCTGCTGCCTACCTACGGCGAGCAGCTTGGCCTTAAGGGCAAAATCTGTAAGCACTGGACGCTCAACCCGCATCCGACCCTGATCCCCGCTATCGAAAGCGGCTGGGTCGAAAGCGTGCACTGCTTCGGCGGCGAGCTGGGAATGGAGGAGTACATCCGCGCCCGTCCTGACGTGTTCTTTACCGGTGCCGACGGCTCGATGCGCTCCAACCGCGCGTTCTGCCAGCTGGCCGGCCAGTACGCGGTGGATATGTTTATCGGCTCAACTCTGCAGGTTGATGGTTACGCCAACTCTTCCACGGTGACCCGCGGCCGTCTCTCCGGCTTCGGCGGGGCGCCAAACATGGGGCACGACCCGCACGGTCGTCGCCACGCGACACCGGCCTGGCTGAACATGATCACCGAACCCGATCCGATGCAGCGCGGTAAAAAACTCGTCGTGCAGATGGTGGAAACCTTCCAGGCGGGCGTGAAGCCGACCTTCGTGGAAAAACTTGATGCCGTTGACGTGGCAAAAGCCTCCGGCATGCCGCTGGCGCCGGTGATGATTTACGGCGATGACGTGACGCACGTGCTGACGGAAGAGGGGATTGCCTATCTCTACCGGGCGAAAGACCTGGAAGAGCGTCGCGCCATGGTCGCCGCCGTGGCGGGGATCACCGATATCGGCCTGGGCGTGGACGCTAAACGCGTGGCGGAACTGCGCCAGAGCGGCAAGGTTGTGTATCCGGAAGATATGGGCATTCGCCGCACCGACGCCACCCGCTCTCTGCTGGCGGCAGGCAGCGTGTCGGATCTCGTTGAATGGTCCGGCGGCCTGTATAACCCGCCTGCGAAATTCCGGAGCTGGTAATGAAACTTCTGCCCCAGATTCAGGTTGAAGGCGGTGCCGAATGGCTGGCGCGAACCGCCACGCAGTGTCTGATTGACGAAGCACGTTTAAGCCCGAAACCCGGTCTGGTGGACAGTCGGGGGAACGGCGCGCACAGCGATTTATCCCTTGCGCTAATGGAGCGCTCCGCGCACAGCCTGACCCCGACGTTTCAGGCGCTGGCGCAGCAAAGCTGGCAGCGTCCGGCAGATATTGCGCTTCGGCAAACCGTTGGCCGTCTTGGCCGTGAAGGCGAGCAGCAGATGATGGCTGCAACCGGCGGCGTAAACACCCATCGCGGTGCGATTTGGGCGCTGGGGCTGCTGGTCAGCGCGGTGGCGATGCTGGGCGGGAATGCCAGGGCGCAAGACGTCGCCCGCACTGCCGCACAGCTGGCGAGACTGCCGGACGACGCGGCGCCGAAGGTGTTCAGTAAAGGCCTGCGCGCCACGCACCGTTACCGCGTGCCGGGCGCGCGCGAAGAGGCTCAGCAGGCGTTTCCGCACGTTATGCAGCGCGCGCTGCCGCAGCTTCGCCTGAGCCGTCTCAACGGCAGTAGCGAAGCGCACGCCAGGCTCGACGCGCTGATGGCGATCATGACCTCGCTCACCGACACCTGCGTGCTGTCGCGCGCAGGGATGGAGGGGCTTGACGCCATGCAGGACGGCGCCCGTGCGGTGCTGAATGCCGGAGGCTGTGCAACGGCTGCGGGCCAGCAGGCGCTGGCGAACTTAGATCGCCACATGCTCACGCTTAACGCTTCGCCGGGCGGCGCAGCCGACCTGCTTGCCGCCACGCTGTTTCTCGATCGCATCGAAACGCCTTATTCAAAGCTTTAAGAGGATGTTATGGAAAAAATCACATTGACCGTGCCAGCCAGCCGCGCGTTAAGCGGCAGAGCGCTGGCAGGCGTCGTCGGCTCCGGGGATATGGAGGTGCTCTTCACCGCCGAACCGGGCCAGACGTTAACCATTGATATCACCACCTCCGTTGACAACAGCCGGGGGCGCTGGGAGGCGCTGTTCAACCGCCTGCAAACCGTCAGCAGCCTGCCCTCAGGCAAACTGACCATCCACGACTTCGGCGCGACGCCGGGCGTGGCGCGCATTCGTATCGAACAGGTTTTTGAGGGGGTGAGCCATGCGTGATGACAGCAGCTTTATCGAACTGAAAGCGCGCCAGCGCGCGCAGGCCCTGCTCGACCAGGGCAGCTACCGGGAACTGCTGGATCCGTTTGAAGGCATTATCTCGCCGTGGCTTGGGCCGCAGGGCATTGTGCCGCAGGCGGACGACGGCATGGTGGTGGCGAAAGGCACCCTCAACGGCAAGCCAGCCGTCGTCGTGGCGATTGAAGGGGCGTTCCAGGGCGGCAGCATGGGCGAGGTGTCCGGTGCCAAAATGGCGGCGGCGCTGGAGCTGGCGGCGGAAGATAACCGCAACGGCATTCCGACTCAGGCGGTGCTTTGTCTTGAAACCGGCGGCGTGCGCCTGCAGGAAGCGAACCTTGGCCTGGCGGCGATTGCCGACATCCACGCGGCGATTGTTGACCTGCGTCGCTATACGCCGGTCATCGGGATTGTGGCGGGAACCGTGGGCTGCTTCGGCGGGATGTCCATTGCGGCAGCGCTGTGCAGCTACCTGATTGTCACCCGCGAAGCGCGCCTCGGCCTCAATGGCCCGCAGGTTATTGAGCAGGAGGCAGGCATTGAGGAGTACGACTCCCGCGACCGTCCGTTTATCTGGAGCATGACCGGGGGCGAAGTGCGCTACCAAAGCGGGCTGGTGGATGCCCTGGTGGGTGACGGCGTGAACGCGGTGAAAGCGGCGATGAACGACGCGATTGCCAAAGGCGTCCCCGCGAAACACCGCACCGACAACTACGACGATTACCTGACCCGTCTGACGAATTTCGACACCCGCAAGCAGGCCGATGCCGAACAGATTAACGCGCTTTTTGCCCGGGAGGTGAAATGATGAGTAATTCAAAAAGCCGTGGCGAACTCTGGCTGGAAACCCTCGCCCCAAATGCCAAACGTGTGGAAGGACTGTGCCCGTCCGTGCAGGCGGCAGACGGTGAGCTGAACGGCGAAGCGGTGCGCTTTATCGCCGTGGTGCCGGACGCCAACAACCACTTCCCGCGCGCGGCGAAAGGGGAAGTCGGTCTGCTGGAAGGCTGGACCCTGGCGAAAGTGGTGAGCGAAACCGTGGCCGAGGATGCCAATAAGTCCGTGAAGCGTCCGATTGTGGCGGTGATCGACGTCCCTAGCCAGGCCTATGGTCGTCGCGAAGAGGCGTTTGGTATTCATCAGGCGCTGGCCGGTGCGGCAGCAGCCTATGCGAATGCACGCCTGGCCGGTCACCCGGTGATTGGGCTTATCGTCGGCAAGGCGATGTCCGGCGCGTTTCTGGCGCACGGCTACCAGGCCAACCGCCTGATTGCCTTCAACGATAAGGGCGTGCTGATCCACGCGATGGGCAAAGAGTCTGCGGCGCGCATTACGCTGCGTACCGTCGACGCGCTGGAAAAACTGGCGGCCACCATTCCGCCCATGGCGTACGACATCAGCAACTACGCCACCCTGGGGCTGCTTTCAAACCTGCTGGACATCAGCAACCCGGATGCCCCATCCGAAAACGATCTGGCGCAGGTGAAAGCGACCCTGCAACAGGCCATCAGTGACGCTCGTCAGGACACCACGCTGAAGAATCGTCTGGGTGCTGACAACCGCCGCAGCTCTGCGCTCGTCCGCGAACGTATGCGAGCCAGCTGGTAAGTAAAAAAGAGACCTGCCAGATGCATAACCCCGTGGGCGCGTTCGCCGCGCCCGCGCGGGGGCCTGCATCCTGAAAAATAATAAACATCGCACCAGTGCTAAAACTTTTTTTACTACAGGTGATTTATGACTTACGTAATTGTTCATGCTCTTGCACCGATTTTCGTCATCATGCTGCTGGGTTTCTGGGCCGGCAAGGCAAAGATGGTCGATAACAAAAACGTTTCCCTGCTGAATATCTTCGTGATGGATTTCGCCCTTCCCGCCGCGCTGTTTAGCGCCACCGTGCAAACGCCGTGGACCGGCATCGTGGCCCAGTCGCCGCTGATTCTGGTGCTGACCCTGGCGATGTGGATCACCTATGCGGTCATCTACTTCCTCGCGACCAGCGTCTTTAAGAAATCCCCGCAGGATGCGGCCGTGCTGACGCTGACCGTCGCCCTGCCAAACTATGCGGCGCTCGGCCTGCCGATTCTGGGCAGCGTGCTCGGGGAAAGCTCGTCTACCTCGCTCTCCGTGGCCGTTTCCATCGCCTGCGGTTCGGTGCTGATGACCCCGTTCTGCCTGCTGATTCTTGAACGTGAAAAAGCGCGCGCTGAGGGGAATAGCTCCGGCTCAACGCTCTCCATGCTGCCGGTGCTGATGTGGCGTTCAATTAAAAAACCGATTGTGATGGGTCCGCTGCTGGGTGTGATTTTGTCCGCCATCGGTATCAAAATGCCGGAACTGGTGCTGGCGGCGATTAAACCGCTGGGGCTCTCCGCGACCGCGGCGGCGCTGTTCCTGACCGGGGTGATCCTCTCTGCCCGCAAGCTGCAGATTAACACCATGGTGATTACGTCAACTATTGCCAAGCTGCTGATTCAGCCCGCGATTGCCTGGGGTATCGTGCTGATCTTCGGTCTGCACGGCTCCGTGGCGATCACCGCTATCCTGATGATTGCGCTCTCTGCGGGCTTCTTCGGCGTGGTGTTCGGTAACCGCTTTGGCGTGCAGTCGCCGGATGCAGAGGCCGTGCTGCTGTTAAGCTCCGTACTGTGTATCCTGTCGCTGCCGCTGTTTATCTCGCTGACTTCAGGAATGTAATTATGACCACAACATTGCGCCCGCACGACCTCATCTGGCTCACCGCACGCGACGCGCTGGAAGGCATTACCGACTCCTGGGTTGAGGCGGCCTGGCATACCGGCCTGCCGGTCGTGGTGCGGCGTGATGTTGACAGTGAAGGCCGTATTCCCGTTGGCGTGCGCGGTTTACGTCGCGACCAGCGGGCGGCCGGATGGGTGAAGCCGGAAAACGTGCTGCGCGTGGTGTCACCCGAATCACTGAGCGTAACGGCGGACCTGCTGCGTTCGCCGTTTGTCACCCAGCCACCGGTTAAGGTGGCGCTTCAGCTTTCTCAGCAGGCGTGGCCGTGGACGTGGGGCATTACCGGCAGCACCGGCTACGCGCTGGCGACCGGCATTCCGGTCATTCACGCCGACAGCGATCTCGACCTGCTGATCCGCGCCCCGCGGCCGATTTCCCCTGACGCATTTACCGCATGGCAGACGCAGCTCGACCGCGCCTTGTGCCGGGCGGATACGCAGGTGGATACGCCCGACGGCGGCTTCGCGCTGGCAGAGTGGCTGCGCGACGGTAAAACGCTGCTGAAAACGAGCCGCGGACCGCGCCTGGTGGCCGATCCGTGGCGCAGGGAGGAGTGATGAAAATACTGTTTACCTTTCCGGGGCAGGGCACGCAGCATGAAGGCATGCTGCAAAACCTGCCGGGAACGACGCTGGCGGAGGCACGCGAGGTGCTGGGCAGCGAAGTCGATACGCTCGATAGTGCGGCCTCACTCGCTCATACCCGCGCGGTTCAGCTGTGTCTGCTGATTTCTGGCGTAGCCTGGGCGCGCGAGCTCGAACGGCGCGGCGTGACGCCGGACATTGTGAGCGGGCTTTCAATCGGCGCTTATCCTGCGGCGGTCATCGCGGGCGCGCTGGACTTTACCGACGCGCTGAAGCTGGTGGCCCTGCGCGGCGATCTGATGGAACAGGCGTACCCGCACGGCTATGGTTTGACGGCGATTATGGGCCTGACGTTGCCGCAGGTGGAAACGCTTATCGACGGCACGGGAACGTATATTGCCAACCTGAATGCCGAAACGCAGATCGTGATTGCCGGAAGCGATGACGGGATGGCGCAGGCGGCGGCACGCGCGCTGGCAAAAGGGGCGAGCAAGGCTAAACGGCTGGCGGTCAGCGTACCGTCGCACTGCGCGCTGCTGGCCGAACCAGCGCAGAGGCTGGCGGCGGCGTTTGAAGCGGTCGCGCTTTCACGCCCGCGCTGCGCGTATCTGAGCGGCAGCACCGGGCGGGTGCTGTGGCAGCCGGAAAAAATTGCCGACGATCTGGCGATGAATATGGCGCGCACGGTGCGCTGGCAGGAGGCGATGATTTCCGCCAACGAACGTGAAGCCCGGCTGGCAATCGAGATGCCGCCCGGCGGCGTGCTGACCTGCTTAACGCGACAGGCGGCGTGGGAAGGCGAGACGATTGCACTGGAGCGCAGCGGCGTTGACGTGGCGGTGCATCTGGCGGGTCGGCTTCGTGCGTGAGTTTTTTACCGGGTGGCGGCTTCGCCTTACCCGGCCTACTCCCGAATTGTAGTTTTGTAGGCCGGGTAAGCGCAGCGCCACCCGGCAAGGCATCACGCACTATCCTGCAAGCTTCGTGCATACATCCGCCCTTCGGCGGCGAGCGCGCGCAGGCTCGGATCCTGCTCGCGGTTGCGGGCGAAGACAATCGCAATCAGCTGCTGCATCTGGTACGGCTCCGCCAGCTTCAATAGCTGCACCGAATTCTCATACACCTTCTTCATCCTGCCCGGCATCAGCGTAAAGCCGACTCCCGCCTGCACCAGGCTCAGCATCGAGAAAATGTCGTTCACGCGCGTAACGATCTCCGGCTCGAACCCGGCGATATGAAACGCTTCCTGAAAGCCCGCGTAGGTGGCAAACCCTTCCGCCAGCGAGACAAACTTCTGATCCTTGTAGTCCCGCAGATCCGCAGGCCCGCTGGTGTTCAGCGTGGCGGAAGCCGGGGCGGCAAGGAAAATGTCGTCGTGGAAAAGGGGAAGAACCTCAAGGGTGTTGCGGTCGATATCGCTTTCGGAGATGGAGATCAATATGGCATCCAGCGACCCGTCATCCAGCATGTGGAGTAACGTTTCGTTAGATCCCATCGTCAGGTCCATTTCCAGATCCGGACGGCGCAGCTTCATGCCCATAATCAGGCGCGGGACGGTTTCCAGGGTGAGCGAGTAGAGCGTCCCCACCCGCAGCCGGCCCTGGCCGATGCCGGCAATTTTGCGCGCTTCATCAAGCCCGCGCTCCATTACCTGCATCACCTCCTGGCAATACTCCAGCAGCGTCCAGGCAGAGGGAAGCGCAATCAGGTTGCGCCCCTTGTGGGTAAAGAGCGGGCAGCGCACGTTCTCTTCCAGCGTGTGCAGCGCGCGGTGCACGCTGACGCCGCTCAGGCCCAGCGTTTCGGCGGTGCGCGCGATATTCCCCTTCTCCATAAACGTCATGAAGATGCTGAGCTTGCGGAACGTAATCTCGCTCGTGGTATCGAAATGCATAGCCCTCCCGGCGTGTTAGTCGGCCTGCAGCATGGCTTCCAGCTGTTCCTGCGCATCCAGCCACGCCATTTCGCACTCTTCGAGACTGGATTTGGTCTTCGCCTGGGTTTGCAGGCAGTCCGTGAGTTCCGCTTTACGGCTCTGGTCATACAGACCGCTGTCGCCGAGCTTCTCTTCAACGGCGGCAAGCGTGGCGTTGAGCTTTTCCATCTCTTTTTCGAGACGGGCAATCTCTTTACGCAGCGGCTGCGTCTGGGTGCGCAGCTCCGCTTCGCGACGCTTCTGATCCTTACGCGCCTGCGCGCTGTTGGCGTTCTCTTTCGCAGACTCCTCCGGCTGGTTCTCCTGCTTCTGCACGTCCGTCAGCCACTGCTGGTAGTCTTCCAGATCGCCGTCGAACGGTTCGACTTTGCCGTCGTGCACCAGGTAGAGATCGTCCGTGGTGGAGCGGATCAGGTGACGATCGTGCGACACCACCACCAGCGCGCCTTCGAACTCGATCAGCGCTTCGGTCAGCGCCTGACGCATATCGAGGTCCAGGTGGTTGGTCGGTTCATCGAGCAGCAGCAGGTTCGGGCGCTGCCAGACGATCAGCGCCAGCACCAGACGGGCTTTTTCGCCGCCGGAGAAGCGCTCGGTATTCTCAGTGACCTTATCGCCCTGGAAGCCGAAGCCGCCGAGATAGTCGCGCAGCTTCTGCTCCATCTCCTGCGGTGCCAGGCGCGCGAGGTGCTGAATTGGGGATTCATCCGCGCGTAAAAATTCCAGCTGATGCTGGGCGAAGTAGCCCAGCTTGATGCCCTTCGCCAGGCCGATTTCACCCTTGACCGGGTTAAGCTCGCCCGCGAGCAGCTTGATCAGCGTCGATTTACCGGCACCGTTGCGCCCCAGCAGGCCAATACGTGAACCCGGCACCAGGTTGAGCTTGATGGAGTCGAGAATGATGCGGTCGTTATAACCTGCGCTCACCTTCTCCATTTTCAGCAGCGGGTTCGGCAGGCTTTCCGGCGCGCGGAAGCTGAAGTGGAACGGGTTGTCGACGTGCGCCGGGGCGATCATCTCCATGCGCTCCAGCATCTTGATGCGGCTCTGGGCCTGCTTGGCTTTTGACGCCTTAGCCTTGAAGCGATCCACAAAGCTCTGCAGGTGCGCCACGCGCTGCTGCTGGCTTTCGTACATCGACTGCTGCTGGGCAAGACGCGTCGCGCGCTGGCGCTCAAAGGAGCTGTAGTTGCCGGTGTACTCGAACATCGTTTGCTGTTCGATATGAATGATTTTATCCACCACCGGGTCGAGGAAGTCCCGGTCGTGGGAGATCAGAATCAGAGTGCCCTGATAGCTCTTGAGCCACTTCTCCAGCCAAATAACCGCATCGAGATCGAGGTGGTTAGTCGGTTCATCGAGCAGCAGCAGGTCAGAGCGGCAGATCAGCGCCTGCGCCAGGTTGAGGCGCATACGCCAGCCGCCGGAGAAGTCGCTGACCGGGCGTTCCAGCTGTTCATTGCTGAAGCCCAGGCCGTGCAGCAGGCTGGAGGCGCGGGAGCGAATGGTCCACGCGTCGATGGCGTCCAGCTTGCCGTGAACGGTGGCGATGGCGTGACCGTCGTTGCGCTCGTTAGCGGCGTTAAGTTCCGCCTCGAGCTTACGGTACTCACGATCGCCGTCGATAACATAGTCGAGTGCCGGTTCGCTCAGGGCTGGCGTCTCCTGGTTCACCCAGGCGAGCTGCCAGTTCCCGGGGAAGGTGAAGTTACCGCCATCCGCGCTAATCTCGTTTTTCAGCAGCGCCAGCAGCGTGGACTTACCGCAGCCGTTTTTGCCGACCAGGCCCACTTTTTGGCCCGGGTTGATGGTAGCAGTGGCGTTATCCAACAGGACGCGCACGCCGCGACGAATTTGTAACGAGGAGAAAACAATCATAGAAGCGCCGTATGTTCCGACTATGTTAATTTGTCATTATGATAATGTAAGGTGTGGGCCATTTTCCGCACCGGGCCGCCATGGTAGCCCAAAACAGCGACGATACACAAAAACAGAAACAACACCGGGAGGGGAATGATGTCTCAGACAGCAAAAGTGCTGCTGCTGTATGCCCATCCGGAATCTCAGGACTCGGTGGCAAACCGGGTGCTGCTTAAGCCGGCCACACAGCTCAGTAACGTCACGGTGCACGATCTCTACGCGCACTATCCTGATTTCTTTATTGATATTCCTCACGAGCAGGAGCTGCTGCGTCAGCATGACGTGATTGTGTTCCAGCATCCGCTTTATACCTACAGCTGTCCGGCGTTGCTTAAGGAGTGGCTGGACCGCGTGCTGAGCCGGGGCTTCTCCAGCGGGGTGGGGGGCAACCAGCTGGCGGGAAAGTACTGGCGTAGCGTGATTACGACCGGTGAACCCGAAAGCGCTTACCGCCACGACGGGCTGAACCGTTATCCGATGAGCGACATTCTGCGGCCTTTCGAGCTGACGGCGGCGATGTGCCGCATGCACTGGATGAGCCCGATTATCGTCTACTGGGCCCGACGTCAGGATCCAAAAGAGCTGGCAAGCCACGCCAGAGCCTATGGTGAATGGCTGGCGTCACCGATTCCGGCAGGAGGTCGTTAATGGAAGGATCGAATTTGCTCCTCGCCGGGGTGCTGTTTTTATTTGCGGCCGTCGTCGCGGTGCCGCTCGCTGCCCGCATTGGCATCGGGGCGGTGCTGGGGTATCTGCTGGCGGGCATCGCCATTGGCCCGTGGGGACTGGGATTCATCAGCGACGTGGATGAGATCCTCCATTTCTCCGAGCTGGGCGTGGTGTTCCTGATGTTCATCATCGGCCTGGAGCTGAATCCCTCGAAATTGTGGCAGCTCCGACGCTCTATCTTCGGCGTGGGCGCCGCGCAGGTGTTGTTCAGCGCCGCGATACTGGGCGGCCTGTTAATGCTGACCCACTTTTCATGGCAGGCGGCGGTGATTGGCGGGATAGGCCTGGCGATGTCGTCGACGGCAATGGCCCTGCAGCTGATGCGCGATAAAGGGATGAACCGCAACGAGGCCGGTCAGCTGGGCTTTTCGGTGCTGCTGTTCCAGGATTTAGCGGTGATCCCGGCGCTGGCACTGGTGCCGCTGCTGGCGGGCTCCGGCGACGATCACTTCGACTGGGCGAAAATCGCCATGAAGGTGTTGGCCTTCGCGGGCATGCTGATTGGCGGACGTTTCCTGTTACGTCCGGTATTTCGCTTTATTGCCGCGTCGGGCGTGCGCGAGGTGTTTACCGCCGCGACGCTGCTGCTGGTGCTGGGATCGGCGCTGTTTATGGATGCGCTGGGGCTGTCGATGGCGCTCGGGACCTTTATCGCCGGGGTGCTGCTGGCGGAGAGCGAGTATCGGCACGAGCTGGAAATTGCCATCGATCCCTTCAAGGGGCTGCTGTTAGGCCTGTTCTTTATTTCGGTGGGTATGGCGCTCAACCTTGGCGTGCTCTATACCCATCTGCTGTGGGTGGTGGTGAGTGTCGCCGTCCTGGTGGCGGTGAAAACGCTGGTGCTGTACGTCATGGCGCGCATTTACGGCTTGCGCAGTTCGGAACGCATGCAGTTTGCCAGCGTGTTAAGCCAGGGGGGCGAGTTCGCGTTTGTGCTGTTCTCCGCCGCCTCCTCCCAGAAGCTGTTTAAAGACGACCAGATGGCGCTTTTGCTGGTGACGGTCACGCTGTCGATGATGACTACGCCGCTATTGATGAAGCTGGTGGACAAGCTGCTTTCACGGCGCCTGAACTCGACGGACGATGAAGATGAAGCCCCGTGGGTGGAAGACGACAAGCCGCAGGTGATTGTGGTGGGCTTTGGCCGTTTCGGGCAGGTGATTGGTCGCCTGCTGATGGCGAACAAAATGCGCATTACGGTGCTGGAAAGGGATATCAGCGCTGTAAACCTGATGCGTAAATATGGCTATAAAGTGTATTACGGCGATGCCACTCAGCTTGAGCTGCTGCGATCGGCTGGGGCAGAAGCGGCCGAGTCCATCGTGATTACCTGTAACGATCCGGAAGACACGATGAAGCTGGTGGATCTGTGCCAGCAGCATTTCCCGCATCTGCAAATTCTGGCGCGCGCCCGGGGACGTGTTGAAGCTCACGAATTATTGCAGGCGGGTGTGAAACACTTCTCCCGCGAGACGTTCTCCAGTGCCCTGGAACTGGGGCGCAAGGCGCTGATCTCGCTGGGCATGCATCCGCATCAGGCGCAGCGCGCGCAGATGCACTTCCGTCGGCTGGATATGCGGATGCTGCGCGAGCTGATGCCGGTTCATACCGATACGGCGCAGATCTCCCGCGTGCGGGAAGCGCGTCGCGAGCTGGAGGAGATCTTCCAGCGCGAGATGCAACAGGAACGGCGCCAGCTTGACGGCTGGGATGAATTTGAATAAAGGGTAACGAAAGATGGCTGTACGTAAACGCTTTATCGCGGGTGCAAAATGCCCGTCCTGCCAGGCGCAAGATACGCTGGCGATGTGGCGGGAAAATAATATTGATGTTGTTGAGTGTGTTAAGTGCGGTCACCAGATGCGCGAGGCCGATAAAGAGGCTCGCGATCACGTTCGCAAAGAAGAGCAAGTGATCGGCATTTTTCATCCGGACTAGCGATATGCCCTGAGATTTTTTAAGCTAAAGGGTACACGGGTGCAGATTTCCGCTACAATCTGCGCCAGCAATTTTCCCACGCTCAGGAGATATCATGAAAGTAGCAAAAGACCTGGTGGTCAGCCTGGCCTATCAGGTACGTACAGAAGACGGTGTGTTGGTTGATGAGTCTCCGGTGAGTGCGCCGCTTGACTACCTGCATGGTCACGGCTCTCTGATTTCCGGCCTGGAAACTGCGCTGGAAGGCCATGAAGTTGGCGACAAATTTGACGTTGCTGTAGGCGCGAACGACGCTTACGGTCAGTATGACGACAACCTGGTTCAGCGCGTTCCGAAAGACGTGTTCATGGGCGTTGACGAACTGCAGGTTGGCATGCGCTTCCTGGCTGAAACTGACCAGGGTCCAGTTCCTGTTGAGATCACCGAAGTGGAAGACGACCACGTTGTGGTTGACGGCAACCACATGCTGGCCGGTCAGAACCTGAAGTTCAACGTAGAAGTTGTTGCGATCCGTGAAGCAACCGAAGAAGAGCTGGCTCATGGCCACGTTCACGGTGCGCACGGTCACGACCATGACCACGATCACGGCCACGACGGCTGCTGCGGTGGTCACGGCCACGATCACGACCATGGTCATGACCACGGTAAAGGTGGTTGCGGTAACGGCGGCTGCGGCTGTCACTAATACCTGCCATTGGTAGGTAGGCCCGGTAAGCTTCGCGCCACCGGGCACAAAAAAAGCGGGAAACTCCCGCTTTTTTTACGCCTCAATAATGAGGGGGTGGCGTCTCTTCTGACTGAGAGGCAATGTTTGACGGTTGCGTAGCCTTCAGCTTTTCCGTCAGCAGGCGCATATGATCCCGCAGTTTTGCCATTTCGAGCTCATGGGCGGTCACGGTCTGGTTCAGCTCTTCGATGGTGATGTCCTGAAAAGCCAGGCGGCTTTCCAGCTCAGCCATTCTCGCTTCTAATGCTGTATCCTTCATCATTCACCTCGTTTATTTCAGATTTGCCATAATGGCCCAGCGGCGGCGCAGTTTAACTGAGTTTATCCCTAAGTACAGTTCGCATCCCCTGACAAGAAACTTATTTAAACAAAAATAGTCTGAAAAGTGGCGACAATTGGACGTGTCTGTATGTAGATTTCTTCTGCAACGTTTTATAGTACATCACTCATTTACGTTTAACGCTGGGGTGAGAGTCCCCAGGCCCTGGAGATATGGATGAAATCACTGTTTAAAGTAACGCTGCTGGCGACGACGATGGCTGTTGCGCTGAACGCGCCGCTGTCATTCGCTGCTGATACTGCTGCGAAGCCTGCTGCCACTGCAGACAGCAAAGCGGCGTTCAAAAATGACGACCAGAAATCCGCCTACGCACTGGGCGCATCTCTGGGCCGTTACATGGAAAACTCTCTGAAAGAACAAGAGAAACTGGGCATCAAACTGGATAAAGCTCAGCTGATCGCGGGCGTTCAGGACGCATTTGCAGATAAGAGCAAGCTGTCTGACCAGGAAATTGAACAGACTCTGCAGGCGTTCGAAGCGCGCGTGAAGGGTGCCGCGCAGACCAAGATGGACGCGGACGCTAAAGACAACGAAGCGAAAGGCAAAGCCTACCGCGATACCTTTGCTAAAGAGAAGGGTGTGAAAACCTCCTCTACTGGCCTGGTGTACAAAGTTGAGAAAGAAGGCACCGGCGATGCGCCTAAAGACAGCGACACCGTTGTGGTGAATTACAAAGGTACGCTGATCGACGGTAAAGAGTTTGATAACTCTTACACCCGCGGCGAGCCACTCTCCTTCCGTCTGGATGGTGTGATCCCAGGCTGGACTGAAGGCCTGAAAAACATCAAGAAAGGCGGCAAGATCAAGATGGTTATCCCACCGGATCTGGCCTATGGCAAAACCGGCGTTCCGGGGATCCCTGCTAACTCTACGCTGGTCTTTGACGTAGAGCTGCTGGACATCAAACCGGCACCGAAAGCGGATGCCAAAGCAGACGCACCGGCTGACGATAAAGCCGCTGCTGCTAAGAAGTAATGCTGAAAAAAAACCGCCGCCTTTAAGGCGGCGGTTTTTTATTGTGGGGCAGATATAATTAACACTGGAAAGCGTTAGGCACGCTGTATTAATTTAGTTGTCCGTGTAGATAATGAGCCTGCCCTGAAAACCTAACGACAGGCTCCTGAAAAGGAGTGTTTTTTTCATGTCCAGGTCGCTTTTAACCAACGAAACCAGTGAGCTTGATTTGCTGGATCAACGTCCTTTCGATCAGACCGACTTCGATATTCTGAAATCCTACGAAGCGGTAGTGGACGGGTTAGCGATGCTCATTGGCTCCCACTGCGAAATCGTATTGCACTCCCTGCAAGATCTGAAGTGCTCCGCCATCCGTATTGCGAATGGTGAGCATACTGGCCGTAAAATTGGTTCGCCTATTACCGACCTTGCATTGCGTATGTTGCATGACATGACCGGCGCGGACAGCAGCGTCTCCAAATGCTATTTCACCCGCGCCAAAAGCGGCGTGCTGATGAAGTCAGAAACCATTGCGATTCGAAACCGCGAGCATCGTGTGATTGGGCTGCTGTGCATCAACATGAACCTTGATGTGCCATTCTCGCAAATCATGAGCACCTTTGTTCCACCTGAAACGCCGGATGTGGGCTCCTCCGTTAACTTTGCCTCCTCCGTTGAGGATCTGGTGACGCAGACGCTTGAGTTTACGATTGAAGAGGTGAATGCCGATCGCAACGTCTCGAACAACGCCAAGAATCGCCATATCGTGCTCAATCTCTATGAAAAAGGGATTTTTGATATTAAAGACGCCATCAACCAGGTGGCCGATCGTCTGAACATCTCCAAGCACACGGTCTACCTCTATATTCGCCAGTTCAAAAGCGGTGATTTCCTGGGACAAGACAAGTAATGCGTTTTGCGTTAATGGTGACAGGCCCGGCGTACGGGACTCAGCAGGCCAGCAGCGCGCTGCAGTTTGCGCATGCGCTCCTCGCGTCCGGACATGAGCTGGCAAGCGTCTTCTTCTATCGGGAAGGGGTGTATAACGCGAATCAGTTTACGTCCCCGGCGAGCGACGAGTTTGATCTGGTTCGCGCCTGGCAGGCATTAAACGAAAAGCAGGGCGTAGAGCTGCACATCTGCGTCGCGGCGGCACTGCGCCGCGGTGTGACCGATGCAACCGAAGCCGCGCGCCTTGGTTTATCGGGTTCTAACCTGCAGCCCGGTTTTTCGTTGAGTGGCCTGGGCGCGCTGGCACAAGCGGCATTAACCTGCGACAGAGTGGTGCAATTCTGATGAAGCGCGTAGCATTTGTTTTTACGTCTGCGCCGCACGGTAGTGCTTCAGGCCGCGAAGGTCTGGATGCGTTACTGGCGACATCCGCGCTGACCGAAGATATCGGCGTCTTCTTTTTGGGCGACGGGGTGTTTCAGCTTCTGGCGGGCCAGCAGCCGCAGGCCATTCTGGCGCGTGATTACATCGCGACGTTCAAGGTCTTACCGCTTTACGATATCGAAACGTTCTATCTCTGTGCCGACTCCCTGGCCGCGCGCGGTTTGAATGAAAAGATGCCTTTCGTGCTGGATGCGACGGTCCTGTCTTCTGCCGCGTTACGCGAACAGCTTTCCCACTACGATACCGTTCTGACTTTCTGAGGCTGCCATGCTCCATACTCTGAGCCATTCACCGTGGCAATGTGATATCGACACGCTGCTGAGCATGTTGCGCGAAGGTGACGATTTGCTGCTCATTCAGGATGGCGTGCTTGCCGCACTGGAAGGCAGTCGTTTCGTTGAAATTCTCACAAATGCCCCCATAACCGTCTCTGCGCTGAAAGACGATCTGGATGCGCGGGGTCTTTCTGGTCAAATTTCAGCCAAAATTGACGTGGTTGGCTATACTGATTTCGTCAATCTTACTGTGACGCACGCCAGTCAAATGAACTGGTGATTTGAGATCGCTGTATATTTCTTGACACCTTTTCGACGTAGCCCTAAAATTTCGCGTCCTCATATTGTATGAGGTCGTTTTATTACGTGTTTACGAAGCAAAAGCTAAAACCAGGAGCTATTTAATGGCAACAGTTAACCAGCTGGTACGCAAACCACGTGCACGCAAAGTTGCGAAAAGCAACGTGCCTGCGCTGGAAGCCTGCCCGCAGAAACGT
Source organism: Enterobacter sp. PP-008-ECC_S150 (assembly GCF_045257065.1). Lineage (NCBI taxonomy): Bacteria > Pseudomonadati > Pseudomonadota > Gammaproteobacteria > Enterobacterales > Enterobacteriaceae > Enterobacter > Enterobacter sp. PP-008-ECC_S150. The sequence goes on from NZ_JBJHHG010000012.1 coordinate 158,265, forward strand.
GGCGTATGTACTCGTGTATATACCACCACTCCTAAAAAACCAAACTCCGCACTGCGTAAAGTATGCCGTGTGCGTTTGACTAACGGTTTCGAAGTGACTTCCTACATCGGTGGTGAAGGTCACAACCTGCAGGAGCACTCCGTGATCCTGATCCGTGGCGGTCGTGTTAAAGACCTTCCGGGTGTTCGTTACCACACCGTTCGTGGTGCGCTCGACTGCTCAGGTGTTAAAGACCGTAAGCAGGCTCGCTCCAAGTACGGCGTGAAGCGTCCTAAGGCTTAATGGTTCTCCGTTAAGTAAGGCCAAACTGATTTATCTTAATGTCACACTAAACTCTTTGAGTTTTGGACAATCCTGAATTAACAACGGAGTATTCCCATGCCACGTCGTCGCGTCATTGGTCAGCGTAAAATCCTTCCAGATCCGAAATTCGGATCAGAACTGCTGGCAAAATTTGTAAATATCCTGATGGTAGATGGTAAAAAATCTACTGCAGAAGCAATCGTATACAGCGCGCTTGAGACCCTGGCTCAGCGTTCTGGTAAAAATGAACTGGAAGCTTTCGAAGTCGCTCTCGACAACGTTCGCCCAACCGTAGAAGTTAAGTCCCGCCGCGTTGGTGGTTCTACTTATCAGGTTCCAGTTGAAGTTCGTCCGGTTCGTCGTAATGCTCTGGCAATGCGTTGGATCGTTGAAGCTGCTCGTAAACGCGGTGATAAATCCATGGCTCTGCGTCTGGCGAACGAACTTTCTGATGCTGCAGACAACAAAGGTACTGCAGTTAAGAAACGTGAAGACGTTCACCGTATGGCAGAAGCCAACAAGGCGTTCGCACACTACCGTTGGTAATCCCTTCGGAGTCTTAGTCACCAGGCGGGCGCTTCAGAGAAGCCGCCCGCTCTGGGTAACTTAACTGAACGCCTAAAGATATAAACGAGGAATCAAATGGCTCGTACAACACCCATCGCACGCTACCGTAACATCGGTATCAGTGCGCACATCGACGCCGGTAAAACCACTACTACCGAACGTATTCTGTTCTACACCGGTGTAAACCACAAAATCGGTGAAGTTCATGACGGCGCAGCCACCATGGACTGGATGGAACAGGAGCAGGAGCGTGGTATCACTATCACCTCCGCAGCGACTACTGCATTCTGGTCAGGTATGGCTAAGCAGTACGAACCGCATCGCGTAAACATCATCGACACCCCAGGGCACGTTGACTTCACTATCGAAGTAGAACGTTCCATGCGTGTTCTTGACGGCGCGGTAATGGTTTATTGCGCAGTTGGTGGTGTTCAGCCACAGTCTGAAACCGTATGGCGTCAGGCGAACAAATATAAAGTTCCACGCATCGCGTTCGTTAACAAAATGGACCGTATGGGTGCTAACTTCCTGAAAGTTGTTGGTCAGATCAAAACCCGTCTGGGCGCGAACCCTGTTCCGCTGCAGCTGGCAATTGGTGCTGAAGAAGGCTTCACCGGCGTTATCGACCTGGTGAAAATGAAAGCCATCAACTGGAACGATGCAGACCAGGGCGTTACCTTCGAATACGAAGATATCCCAGCTGCAATGCAGGACCTGGCTGACGAATGGCACCAGAACCTGATCGAATCCGCTGCTGAAGCTTCTGAAGAGCTGATGGAGAAATACCTGGGTGGTGAAGAACTGACTGAAGAAGAGATCAAAAAAGCTCTGCGTCAGCGCGTTCTGAACAACGAAATCATCCTGGTAACCTGTGGTTCTGCGTTCAAGAACAAAGGTGTTCAGGCGATGCTGGATGCGGTAGTTGACTACCTGCCATCCCCGGTTGACGTTCCTGCGATCAACGGTATCCTGGACGACGGTAAAGATACTCCGGCTGAGCGTCACGCAAGCGACGACGAGCCATTCTCTGCACTGGCGTTCAAAATTGCTACCGACCCATTCGTGGGTAACCTGACCTTCTTCCGCGTTTACTCTGGTGTGGTTAACTCCGGTGACACCATCCTGAACTCCGTGAAAGCGGCGCGTGAACGTTTTGGCCGTATCGTACAGATGCACGCTAACAAACGTGAAGAGATCAAAGAAGTTCGTGCGGGCGACATCGCTGCAGCTATCGGTCTGAAAGACGTGACCACTGGTGACACCCTGTGTGACCCAGATCACCCGATCATTCTGGAGCGTATGGAATTCCCAGAGCCGGTAATCTCCATCGCGGTTGAACCAAAAACCAAAGCTGACCAGGAAAAAATGGGTCTGGCTCTGGGCCGTCTGGCGAAAGAAGACCCATCATTCCGCGTATGGACTGATGAAGAATCTAACCAGACCATCATCGCTGGTATGGGTGAACTGCACCTGGACATCATCGTTGACCGTATGAAGCGTGAATTCAACGTTGAAGCTAACGTGGGTAAACCTCAGGTTGCTTACCGCGAAGCGATTCGCGCGAAAGTTACCGACATTGAAGGTAAACACGCTAAGCAGTCTGGTGGTCGCGGTCAGTACGGTCACGTTGTGATCGACATGTACCCACTGGAGCCGGGCTCTAACCCGAAAGGTTACGAGTTCATCAACGACATCAAAGGTGGTGTAATTCCTGGCGAATACATCCCAGCCGTTGATAAAGGCATCCAGGAACAGCTGAAAGCGGGCCCTCTGGCTGGCTATCCGGTTGTTGACATGGGTATTCGTCTGCACTTCGGTTCTTACCACGACGTTGACTCCTCTGAACTGGCGTTTAAACTGGCTGCGTCTATTGCCTTTAAAGAAGGCTTTAAGAAAGCAAAACCAGTTCTGCTTGAGCCAATCATGAAGGTTGAAGTAGAAACTCCTGAAGAGAACACCGGTGACGTTATCGGTGACTTGAGCCGTCGTCGCGGTATGCTGCGTGGTCAGGAATCCGAAGTAACTGGCGTTAAGATCCACGCTGAAGTTCCGCTGTCTGAAATGTTCGGATATGCAACTCAGCTGCGTTCTCTGACCAAAGGTCGTGCATCATACACCATGGAATTCCTGAAGTATGATGATGCGCCTAACAACGTTGCTCAGGCCGTTATTGAAGCCCGTGGTAAGTAATCCACAGGATTAAAACCTAAGTCCCGTGCTCTCTCCAAAGGGGAGAGCACTATAGTAAGGAATATAGCCGTGTCTAAAGAAAAATTTGAACGTACAAAACCGCACGTCAACGTTGGTACTATCGGCCACGTTGACCATGGTAAAACTACCCTGACTGCTGCAATCACTACCGTTCTGGCTAAAACCTACGGTGGTTCTGCTCGTGCATTCGACCAGATCGATAACGCACCAGAAGAAAAAGCTCGTGGTATCACCATCAACACTTCCCACGTTGAATACGACACCCCGACTCGCCACTACG
>NZ_JBJHHG010000013.1:0-8068 GCF_045257065.1 Enterobacter sp. PP-008-ECC_S150
CGCCCGGAGTTTTCGACCACCGGCCCCAAGGCGGCACGGCTTGGGGCCGGTGCGGCTCGTTATTTCTTGGTTTCGATGATCCACCACACGGCGCGCGGCAAGGCGCGGCCCGTGAGGGGATGCAGATCGGTCAGGTCGGCGCGGGCCGTCCAGCCACGCGGCGGACGGTAGCCGCGCACGTCGCCGTCGCCGTGCCAGCGGCGGGCGCGCACCGTGCCGGAGGCATAGGTCGCAGCCATACGGGGGCGGTTTGCGGGTTGGTGGGTCATGGCAGGCATCCTCAATATGAAGCGCCCCGGCCGGAACCGGGGCGCTATCTACGGTGCGAAGTCACGCGGCCAAAGCCTCGGCCTGCGGCTGGACATCCGCCACGGCGGCCGCTTCTTCCTGTGCTTCGGCTTCGCCATCCGCCGGCGCGTCCTGCCCGGCCTGCTGCGGGCCTTCGGTGCGGAAGATGGCGGGCATCCAGCCGGTGCCAGCGGCGAGCCGTTCGGCTTCGCTGGCAATGTCGCCCTTCTTCAACTTCGCCAGTCGGGTGACGTGCGAGGGCGCGAACCCGCCAACGGCTTCCAGAATCGCGGCCTTCGGCACATGCCGGAAGTAACCCTCATTGGTGGGCTGCCACCACGCGGCCATATCCAGCCCCACGGCCTGCGCCAGTTCCGCGCCGGGCTGGTGCGGCGTGGCGCGAGGCGTCACCACGTCCACCGTGGAAGCTAAGCACACGGCCAGCAGCCGCACCAGTTCATCCTGTGATTTCGCCAGCAGCGCGGCGAACAGTTCGGCGCTGTCCTCCGGCAAGGTTTCGCCTGCCACCTGTTGCAGTTCGCGCAGCGCCACGGCGGCGGGTGATTCCGGCCAGTCCGGGGCCATGCCTTCCAGCCGGTCTTGCACCGTGAGGCGCACGCCCAGCGGCAGGTCGTGGCCGTAGTGGCTTTCCTGCAAGACGGTCTGCACCATGCCATGCACCACGGCGGCCAGCGCGGCTTGCGGATGCCGGGCCACTTCGATTTGCAGCGCGGCGGTACGGTGCGCGCTCAACCGCTGCGCCAGTCGGTCGGACATGGTGGCGGTCTTGGGCTGCTCGTCGTCCTCGCCTTCGTCCTCGTTTGCGGCTTCGCCTTCGCTGCCGAAACCCTGCCGCAGTCGTTCCAGCGTGCGCAGCGCCTTGGCTTCGGCTTCGCGCAGCAGCCCGCGATGAATCGCGGCCTGCCCGTCGCGGTCGATGGTGACGATGGCACCGGCTGCGGCCTTCACATTGGCCGCATAGTCCAGCAAGCCTTCTTCCAGCGCCTGCAACTGCTCGCCCAGGCGTTCGCCTTCTTCCTGCAAGGCATCGGCCTTTTCTTCGTCTTCGTCGTCCAGCGCGGCATCCACGGCTTCGGCCAGTTCGTGCAGCTTGGTTTGCAGCTTCTCGATGCGCTGCGCGTCGCGCTTGTTCGGACTGCGGCGTTCCCTTGGCGCACGCTGGAAGGCTTGCAGATCGGCATGGGTCATGCCCGGCGTGGCATCCACCCACGCCCAGCCCTCGGCCTGCACCTTGGCGGCGATACCTGCCAGCTTGTCCTGCGCCAGCCGTTCCAGCAGTGCGGCATCGGTCAGATACACGCCTTTGTCGCCCTCCGCGAACAGGTCGCGGCGGATGCCACCGCCTTCCTGCTCGTAGCCGTCCAGCCCGACAAAGCGCACCAGCGGATGCCGGTAGGCGTCGATTTCGCGTTCGGTCAGACGGTCGCGCAGGTTGTGCGGGCTGCGCTGCCATGTCGGCGCATCGTAGAACGCGGCTTCCTGCGCGGCGTGGTCGTCGGTGATGGCAAGGGCCATCAACTGGTCAAGGCTCACGGCCTCGGCGCGATAGTCGGCCAGCAGGCGCGGCGAGACGTTGGCGAGTTTCAAGCGGCGCTGCACCACCAGCGGCGTGACGGAAAAATCCGCTGCGATATCCTCGATGCTGCGGCCTTCGGCCACCAGCGCGGCGAACGCCTCGAACTGGTCGGCGGGGTGCATGGCTTCGCGCTGCACGTTCTCGGTCAGGCTGGCCGTGCGTGCGGTGCCATCGGCCACCTGCAGGCAAGGCACCTCCCATTCCTTGCTGATGCGGTGCTTCTTCGCCAGCAGCTTCAACGCTGCGAGGCGACGGCCACCGGCCACGACTTCGTAATGCTCGCCGTCGGCGGCGGCAATCACGATGAGGTTTTGCAGCAGGCCGACACGCTGGATGCTGGCGGCGAGTTCGGGAATGGACATGCGCGGGGTCTTGCGCACGTTGCGGCCAGTGGGGCGCGACACCAGCCGCGACAGCGGAACCAGAATCAGGTTCTTGGTCGGGTCAGCGGCTTCCAGCGGGATAGCGGCGGCGGTGTTGATGGCGCGGGCTTCGGTTTGGGTAACGGCGTTCATGGTGATAACTCCTATCGGTTCAGGAATGCAGCAGCGAAGAAAGCGACAAGGGCTGCTGCCTGCCCCTGCCGCGTGGGGATTCAGGCTTTCAACTGGCGCATGCCATCGGCCAGCAGCCAGAGGGCGCGATTCAGTCGGATGTTTTGGTCGATGCCCTGCACCGGGCGGGTTTGCTGTCGGCGCCCGTTGGCGCTGCGGCCACGCAGCCCGCCTTGGGTCAGGTTTTCTTGGGTGCGGTTGAACACGCTCCACAGGTCGGGGCGGCGGTCGTCGAAGCGGCGCGGCATCAGGATTTGCGATTCCGTGATGGGCGCGGGCTTGTCGGGGTCGTCGTACTTGAGGGCGAGCGCGGCGCGGGCGAACACTTCGGATTCGCCATCGTCCAAGGTGATGCCGCGCATGGCATCGCGCGATTCCTTCACCCGATCGAAACCGCTCAAGACTTCGTAAGCGCCCTCAATGACCAGACCGGCCACGTCGCCTTTATGGGGCACTCGCACATCGGCCACGGTGTTGCCGCAAACAAGGCCATTGCTGCACACGAACCGGAACATTCCGGCCAGCATCTGATAGCTGCTGGTGCCGTCGTGCGAGTTCAGCAGCACGATTTCGTTGGCCTCCGCGCCGTTGATCTGGCTGGCATGGCGCAAGCGAATCATGTGTTTGGTGTGCTCGCGCTTGCCTTCGTCGCGCACGCGGGTTTGCGTCACCATGAAAGGCTGGAAGCCTTCTTTGCGAAGCTCGGTCAGCACGGCGGCGGTGGGGATATAGGCGTACCGCTGCGAACGGCTCTCGTGCGGGGCATCCGCGAAGATGGACGGGGCCACGCGGTGAATCTGGTCGTCGGACAGCGGGTAATCGCTGCGCAGCGAGGGGGAGCGGAAAGCGAAACGGGATGCGAGTTGCATGGTCTTTCTCCTGACAAAAGAGGTTTGCTGTTCACACCGCACACCGGATTTCTAGATTCGGAGCCCAGCCTTTCGGCTGTTTGGTGCGGTCGGCACGAGGAACCCGGTTGGCCCTGTTGCCACCGTCTTTCCTGAGTTCATCGCCCGCGGCCAAAGGAGCGCGCGGACGGGGGCCGTCAAGGAGCCAAGCGCAGGGTGGGTGCGGCCCGCAGGCGCAGCCGAGGACACGGCCCTGCGCGCCTTGACGGCACACGGGCGCGGGCTCCGGTCGCGGGTAAGGTGATGAAGTCAGGGGAGACGGCTGGACAAGGCAACGGCCATCCCTTTGTGCTGACCGCACGCAAGCGAAGCGCGCAGGCCCGAAGCTGGAAGCCGGGCCGTAGGCGTCAGCGATGCGGAAGGCTGGCGAAGCCAGTCCCGCCAGGGATGAGCGACTAGCGAACCTGGAGCAGCGCGATCCGCGAAGCGGAGACGCAAGAGGACTCTTCGTTTACCATTTGTTTCGCAAGCTAATGATGGGAAAGCAAGAACACGGAGATCTAGAGATGATTGTCTGCATCAACCGCCTCAAACAGTTCGGAATCTTCAGCGACTTCAATGGAACGAAGATCCAAAAGTTCGGCCGGTACAACCTGGTCTATGGTTGGAATGGAACAGGCAAGTCAACGTTATCGAATCTATTCTCTTGCTTTGAGCTTCGCTCGATGGTTCCCCGCTTCAGCACGGGCCAATTTTCAGTAGTTCTGGAGGATGGCTCAACGATCACGGAATCCACACTCCACTCATCCCAATTGAATATTCATGTTTTCAATCAACGCTTCGTGCATGAGAACATTGATTGGGACAAATCCGTAAAGAGCATCCTTCTTATTGCGAAAGAGAAGATTGATGACTTGCAGAAGCTGGAGAAGCTGAAGAGCGAGCTTCAGTCGAAAAAGAAGGCTCACGACGACAAGCAAAGCGATATCAAGAAGCAGCGTGAGGCATTAGAGAAGTTCCTGACCAATGCTGCCAAGAAAATGAAGCTTGGACTTCAGGCGATTGATACGAGCGACAGTTATTACTTGAATTACGACCGCCGCAAGCTCTCCAACTTCATACAGAATAACGGCGAGACAATTATCAAGGCGGAGTCGGTTCTTCCAGATGAGAGGGTTATCGACCTTACGAATGCCGCCAAGCCAGATCAGCTTCCAAGCATTGCTTTCGCCTCAACGGCCATTGAGCCGGACTACTTTAAGAAAGCGGCGGGCCGCATCAGAGATTTGATTGGGACTACGGCGGTCAATCAAGCAATCCAGCGGCTTACCGATAACCCGGACATCCGCGAATGGGTTCAAGCAGGCTTGGAAATCCATAAAAACCACGACTCGCAATCCTGCGAGTTCTGCGGCTCTCCGTTCGCCCAGCTTCGTGCCGAGGCGCTTGCTGCCCACTTCAGCAAGGAGTTCACGGAGTTTCAGAGCCGACTTCAGAATGCGGCGACATGGATTGAATCTCAAGGCGCTCCAGCTAATCAGTTTCCCGCATCGACCGAGTTTTATAAAGAACTATCGGCCGAGGCAGAAAAGCTTCAAAAGGACTACGCAACTGCTGCTGAAAAGATCGACCAGCAAATGGACGCCTGGCGGGAAGCCCTGAAGGCCAAGATCACAGACCCTGGGAAGACAGACATTCAGATCTCGGATGTGGTTGAAGACGATGTCACCAATTTCAATGACATCCTGAAGTCGATTGTTGCTCTCGTTGGAAAGCACAACAATAAGACTTCAAATTTCAAATCTGAGACCTCAAAAAGCAAGGTGGCACTGGAGCTTCACTTTGCTGCGGCTGAGGTGCAAGAGTTTGACTATGCTGGAAGTGAGAAGAAGTGCAATGACCTTGAGTCAGAAGCAAAGAACGACCATAAGGAAATTGAAAAAATTAGTCTAGAGGTCGGAGCCATAGAAGCGGCGCTCTCGAATGAAACGGTCGGGGCAAAGGAGTTCAATGACATCCTGCATCGCTTCATTGGCCGCTCTGAGCTTTGCCTGAACTTCAATCAGAAGAAGAAAGGCTATGAGATCATCAGAAACGGGGTTGGTGAGCACGATGGGAATTTGAGCGAAGGTGAGAAGACTGCGATTGCATTTGTCTATTTCATCACGAAGCTCAAAGAAAATGGAAATAACATCAAGGATACGATCGTCGTCGTTGACGATCCGGTCTCAAGCTTTGATTCTAATCACTTGTTTCACGCCTACTCGTTTTTGAGAACGCAATGCACTGAAGCCAAGCAACTTTTTGTGCTGACTCACAACTTCACTTACTTTAAGCTAGTGAGAGACTGGTTCACTGGCACCAATAGGAATCGAGTCAAAAAAGGCAACGCCGAGAATTGCTTCTTTTATCGCCTGGATGCGCCACCTGGCTCCCCTCGTCACTCCCTACTTGTGGATGCCGACGACTCACTCAAGAACTACGGTTCCGAGTACCACTATATCTTCAAGAAGCTTTACGAATATAGGGCGCACACGACACTCAATCGAGATGAGGCGTTCTTGACCGCCAACCTCGCCCGAAAGCTTGTTGAATCGTTTTTTACCTTCAAATATCCAAGGCGGCGAAGCGACATTAGTCAATTGATGGAGGCTGGCCTAAAAGATTGCACCATCACGACACCAGAGCTTAAAGAAAAAATCTACCGCTTTATCAATAAGTATTCACATAGCGACGTTATTGAGATAACAGAGGAATCCGCAGAAAACTTGGCAGGCGAAAGCCACAGCGTCATCGGGAACATCTTCCAGTGGCTGGAAGAGGTGGACAAGAAACATTACGACGAGATGATTCAGGTTGCGACGGCCTGAGCATCAGGCCGCGAGGGCCATAGCTATGCCACCAGGCGCAGCAAAAAGGGGCCGAAGCCCCTTGGGCTAGATCAGCCCATGCTCGGCGAACGATGCCGTTTCGTTGCCCGCAACGATGATGTGATCGAGCACGCGCACGTCCACCAGACCCAACGCTTCCTTGAGCCGCTGGGTCAGCGCCCGGTCAGCCGCGCTCGGCTCGGGGTTTCCGCTCGGATGGTTGTGCGAAACGACGACCGCCGCCGCATTGAGCCGCAGCGCCTCCTTGACCACTTCGCGCGGATACACCGACGCACCGTCAATAGTGCCGTGGAACATCTCCCTGTATTCGATCAGACGATGGCGCGTATCCATGAACAGCACTACGAACACCTCATGCTCGAAGCTGGCCAACTTTGTACGCAAGTATTCCTTGACCGCCGCCGGCGAAGTGAACTCTGCTCCGCGCTGCATTTTCCGGTCAATGACCTGGCGCGCAGCTTCCAGAATGTCGTCGGCCGATGCCGGTAGATAGCGCCCGTGCGCGTCGCGCACCAGCAGACAGGAATCGAACGAGGGAAAGGACAGTTGCGACATGATCGTGCTCCGGTTGCTCGGGCGGAATTGCCCGGAACCGGCGGCAGCACGGCGCAGCGCAAGCAGTCAGGGGTCGCAGACGGCCGCCAGGACGCAAGCGCGCATGGCGCGCGCCGCCCTTGACGGCGAGAACGCCGTGATACGGTGAAGGGAACAGCAAGACCGCCCACACCCGCCCACTGCACAGAGTCGATTTTTGGCAAGCGGAGCGCGCAGGCCCGGATCAACGAGCCGGGACGGAGGCGTCAGTGATGGAAGCCCGACAGGGGCGAGACTCGCGCAGCGAAGCTCGATGCGCAGCACGACAGCGCGACGGCGGCACGCCGGGACGCCCGACTGCTTGGGACAGGACTACTCGTTGTCCGTCTTGCGCTGCTCGATTTGCAACTGCGCCCGTTGCGTTGCCTGTTGCAGCCGCTCCACCAGCACGCCCCTCGGCGGCAAGGCGGTCAGATACTCGGCAACGTGGATGCCGGACTTGTCCAGCTCCAGCAATTCGATCTGCTCGCGCTTCTTGCCGGTGCAAAGGATGATCCCGAGCGGCGAGGCTTCCTCCGGCTCCCGTTCGTGCTTGTCTAGCCACCGAAGGTAAAGCTCCATCTGCCCTTTGTAGGCCGCCTTGAAGTCACCTACCTTCAACTCCACCGCAACCAGCCGCCGCAGCTTGCGGTTGTAGAACAGAAGGTCAAGGTGGAAATCCTCGTCGTCGATCGGAATGCGCTTCTGCCGGGCGACGAATGAGAAGCCCGCGCCCAGCTCCAGCAGGAAGGACTCCATTTCACGGATGATCGCCGCTTCCAAGTCGCCTTCCTGCCAAGTGTCCCGCAGGCCCAGGAAGTCGAGGATGTACGGGTCGCGCATGACCAGGGCCGGCGACATGCGCTGCGCATCGCGCAGGGTCGCCAACTCCTGCGCTATGGTTTCTTCCGGCTTTTGGGAAAGCGCCGTGCGCTCGTACAGCATCGAGTCGATACGCTCGCGCAGCGTCCGCACGCTCCAGCGTTGGGTGCTGGCCATCTGTGCGTAGTAGTCCCGCTGGAGCGGGTCTTTCAGCGGCATCAGGGCGATGAAGTGCGTCCAGCTCAATTCTCGTATCAGTGATACGAGAATTCGCTCGTCGGGGAAGGTGGCGGCGAACTGCACCATGCGGCGCAAGTTCTGCTCTGCAAAGCTGCTGCCGTACTCCTCCACCAACTGCGCAGCCAAGGTGGGCAGAACTTCCTTGCCGTAGGCGCCCCGGCGCCTGTCCAAGACCTGCGTGTGGATGCGTTGGCCGATGCGCCAGTAGAGCATCGTAAGCTCGCTATTCACCGTCGAGGCGGCGCGCTTGCGCGC
>NZ_JBJHHG010000013.1:8078-158743 GCF_045257065.1 Enterobacter sp. PP-008-ECC_S150
GCCTCGATCAGTGCCCGAATGTCGCCCAGCAGCGCCGCGGGCGCTGCGAGCGATGCTGCTGATGGCCGGCGCCCGTTCATGCCACCGCCTCCGCAAGCTGCCGCGCGCCCGTGATGGCTTGGCGGCGGCTGGCCACCAGCTCGGCCGCCTCGCGCACCGGCTTGTCCTCGGTGTGGACGTAGTGCATGAACATCGCCACGGTCTTGTGGCCCGTCAGCTTCATTCCCACTTTGGTCGGCACACCGGAATTGGCAATGTCGGTGGTCGAGCGATGACGGATGCCGTGCGTGCCTACGTGCGGCACGCTGGCGGCCTTGAGCGTCCGGCACCAGCCGCCATAGTGCTCGCCAAAGGTCAGGTGCTTGGCCGGGTCGTTCGGCGACGGCAGGACGTAAGGGCAGCCTTCCAGACGCGGCGCCGTCGAAAGCAGCCGATAGGCTTCCTCGCTCATGGGCTTGGAAATGCCGCCAACCTTGCTGTCGGGCCACACCACGCGCCGGTTCTCGAAGTCCAGCCAGCTCCATTCGAGCGGGCAGATTTCGGAGCGCCGCGCCGCAAACTCGAATTGCAGCCGGATCGCCAACGGGATGACGTAGTTCTCCAGCCCCTCCGCCTCCAGTTTCTCCAACTGGCGGAAGATCCGCACCATTTCCTCGTCCACGATGAGCCGGGTTTCCTTGCCCGGCGGGTACATCGGGACGTGGCGGCACGGATTCGTACCGTCCGGGCGGAAGCCCCAGACTTCGGCCAAGTTGAACATCTTGCGCAGCACGCCGAAGGTCTTGTTGGCCTCGGTCGGCTTGTAGGCCAGCTTTTCCATGAGCCCCGCAATGTCGGGCCGCTTCACGTCATGCACCTTCTTGCGGCCCAGCAGCGGGATGATGTTGCGGTCGATGACGCCCTGGTAGCCGTCCTGCGTGCTGACCTTGTTGCGCTTCTTGGAGTAGTCCTCCATGAACTTTTTGCACAACTCGGCCATCGTGGGCGCCTTGCGCGCCTCGGCCTTGGCACCGCCGGGATCACCACCCCGGCGAACCTCGGCCAGCCAGTCCTGCGCTTTGACCCGCGCCTGTTCGACGGTTAGCTCCCCGTAGAGTCCCAGCGAGGGCTTGCGGGGCTGGCCAGAGTTCGTGCGGTACTGGAGCATGAACACCCGGCGTCCCGTCGGGGTAATCTTGCAAAGGAAGCCGGGCACGACGGTATCCCGTAGTTCGATGTCCTTCGCCTGGGGTTGCGCCGACTCTACGGCGGTCTTGGTGAGCTTGATCTTTGCCATGATGACTCCTTGGAACGACCCGGATTCCAGGAGCCAGATAGGAGCGGCGCGAGGGAGAACCGGGTCAAGTTTCAGAAAGCACCGGCATATGATGGACGCGCGTAAGCTATTGATAAACCTGTTGTATCGGGCTACGTCGCAGTCCAGCGAACTACCGGGCTGGAGTCATCGTGAAACAAAAAAAGACGCATGGCGCGTCTGGTGTCGCCTTGAAGTAACTCGGGTTCTCACGCCCGGCTGCCGATTTTGCGACAGCGGGAAAACTATACCTGGAAACGACGAAAAGAAGCAAGCCAGAAAGAGGGGCTGAATGCTGAACGGTCATCATCATGCGTCACAGCCCCGGTTGCGTTCGGCAATGCGATCTGCCATCCATGCGGTGATTTCAGACTGCGCCCACGCCACGTTTTTGCCGCCCAGGCTGATTTGTTTCGGGAAGGCTTCCCGGCTGATGAGGTCATAAATGGTCGACCGGGACAGGCCACACAGATGCATCACTTCGGGCAGGCGGATAAAGCGCTCCTGAACGGCATCAGAAACCGGCATCAGTGGCGCGGCAGGGGCAGAAGACGGGGAAGAAACAGCGGTTTGCATCGGGCTACCTCACAAAGTCCATACAGTGCCGGTCGTGTCCGTCCGGCCTCGGGTAGCTCTCTATTTTGTGAATATTTTCCCTCAGGGCAACAAGTCATTTTGCAGTACTTCACCACACAACAGACTGTTTTTTATACAGCGACAATCTCTGACAATGTTCTGGTATATCGTGGGTATCCTTTGGCACATTCTGGCACACCCGCATATAACCAAAAGTGGTTGATTTATTACTTTTCATTAATAAAAAGTATATACACCTCCAGGAGAGTTCAGAAGATGGGTGAACAGTGGTGAACAGACGGTGAACAGTCATACCCTCAACTGTTCACCCTTTATCTTACTGTATTACTTATATTTTTATTTAAGGTGAACAGTAGTGAACAGTTATATGTAAAAAAACAAACGATGAGCAAGGTTTTGCTGAGACCTTTCTCTGGCAAGCCGGGTTTTGAGTGGTGTTTGTGCCAGATCTGCCACAACTGCAATGAATCGAGATGTTGTGTGATGAAGGGCAGAATCATTTCAGGTTGAATACACGGAGAGCCTGAACATGAAACCCGAAACAGTCATTACCGCCCTGCAAAATGTTGCCGCCAGGCAGTCCGCAGAGAACAGCCAGCGCATCACCGACAAGCTGAGCGCATTCACTGCGGCCAGAGACACCCACGCGGCCAGCATGCAAGTACTCAAAGAGATTGATACGTCCATTGAACGCTGTAAGCAGGAGCGGCAGACCGCCCTCGATGAGAGCGCAGAGGCGGAGCAGGACTGGCGCAGCCGCTTTCGCACCCTGCGCGGCAGTCTCACCCCTGAAATGAAAGCTGAGCACAGCAGGCGTATCGCCAGTCGCGAGCTGGCCGACGAGTTCACCGGCCTGATTGCGGAGCTGGAGGCCGACCGGACACGCGCCATGCTGAATGCCTGCTCCAGCGCTAATAAATACCTGTCAGCGCATGACGATGCCTTTACCGCTTACGCCGGTGCTGAATGGGCTCAGGCTGTCAATGCGGTTCCTGTCGCCCTTATCCGCGCTTTCCTGCTGCGTGTTCGTGCCCTCGAAATGAAGGGAGAAAGCGCCCCGCAGTCCGTGGCCATCAGTGAGCTGCGCGATGCGCTGAGCCGTCAGGGCAGCCTGTATCACTTCGATATGACGCAGGAGCCGGTGTTGTCCGTGACGGGCATGCACCGGCCGCAGATTACAGGCGTGGATACGGAGCTGTTACGCAGCCCTGCGAAGAGAATGATGCTCGCCAGAAAGCTGGCTGAAAATGGCGAGACAGAAGCGGAGGGGTAAGCATGTTTCACTGCCCGTTCTGCAAAACCAGCGCGCATTCCCGCACCAGTCGTTATCTGTCCGATAACGTCAAGCAGCGCTATCACCAGTGCATGAACATCGAGTGCTCGGCCACGTTCCGCACGCTTGAATCCATCGACGGGGTTATTCGTTCACCGGTGACAGAGCCGGTTATCCCGCTACCCGCACCGGCGGCCATCGTTAACCGTGCCGGTGCGTAAGCACGGCCAGTCATCAGGAGAAACACACGTGACCACACTGACGCTACAGAAAGCCTTTGAGGCCTGTCAGGCAAACAAATCCGCCTGGCTGCAACGCAGGGAAGAACTGACGCAGGCCGAGCAGGCATACCGCGAACAGCTTGCCGGTAGCGGCCGGAGCCTGCAAACGCTGCGCGAGATTATCGACGTGAAAAAGTGGGAAATTAATCAGGCTGCCGGTCGCTATATCCGTTCGCATGAGGAGGTGCAGCGCATCAGTATCCGCGACCGTTTAAATGATTTTATGCAGGTACACGGCGCGGAGCTGGCCGCCGCCCTTGCCCCGGAGCTGATGAATTATTCCGGGCAACACTCCGCCGTTCAGCGCAGCGCCATGCAGCACTCACTCGACTGTCTGCGTGAGGCGCTACAGCTCTGGCTGGTCGCCGGTGAAAAAATTAATTATTCGGCGCAGGATAATGACATTTTAACGGCCATCGGATTCAGGCCTGACGCGGCTTCGCGCGATGATAATCGTGAAAAATTCACGCCTGCACAGAACCTGAATTACACCCGCCGCCGTGCAGAACTGGCCGTGCAACAGTCCGCTTAAAAATCCCCGAAAATCCCGCCATTTTTACGTATAAAAGCCATGCATGCATAGGTGCATGGGTTTGCATGCGTTTTAAAGACACTGAATTCCCCGCCAGCGCCAGCGCTGGCGCGCCCTGAGGCCGGTCATGCACCTGCATTAAAAGCGCCCCCTTAAGCGGGCAGGCGTGGCGGGGAGAGCATTGCGCGCGAGCTATTTCGTATTAATTGACAATTGATTAGCTCATTGCGAAAGTAAACTCCCCCACAATAAAACGGAATTACTATGTTTACAGAACGACTTGCTCGCTGGTTAGCTCGTTCTTCGGCCAAAAGCGGCATTAACCGGCCAGAAGACCTCAACGCTGTCCTTAGCACGGATATAGGACTGGTTAGAGCTGAGAATCAGGATCTAATCGCCGCGATTAGAGTTAACACTCCGTCAAACGTTGGCAGTCCTTTTTTTGCAATGGCGTTATTAGATGGCATGGGTGGAATGAAAGATGGAAAGCAATGTGCAACAATTGCTTTATCAACTTTATTCTATTCTTTGATTAAGTTTAGAAGTGATCCTCCCGAGTCTCGGTTATTAAAAGCTACTTTAGAAGCAAACTCCGTTGTATACGGCTATGCAAAAGGACATGGCGGTTCAACATTATCCGCTGTAATTATTGAAAATGGGTCTGCCCCTGTAATTGCCAACGTTGGCGACAGTCGAATATATAGCTTTTCTCTGGAATGTGGACTTACAGCTATTAGCAGTGATGACTCTCTAGAAGCATTGGGTGGCAGAGGGCGTGGATTACTCCAGTTTATAGGAATGGGGGAATCTATAAAACCTCATATCAATACCTTAGATAAAAACCATAAAAATATAATATTGACATCCGATGGAACCCACTTCATTTCTCATTCAGCATTCGAAGAGTTATTAAGTCATTCATCTGATTTTTCTACATCAGCGCAGAGAATAGCTCAATATGTTCAATGGTGCGGTGCGAAAGATAACGCTTCATTTGGAATGATTAATTGCAGTGATATTGAAAACAACCTCAACTCCCATAGAGATATTGGTGTAGAGTTATGGGACCCTCATGGGAATCTACATATCATGTGGATGAAAAATTATCCTGCCGCGCAGAATTACTTCTCTCAAAATATAGTGGACGATCAAGATAAAGAACCTTCGTCTATTATAGACAATGATAGCTTTGAAAATAAACAAACACTAAACAATGCTTCGACAAAAAATCTAGATTTAGATTCTGAAACACCACAAAGAGAGCTATTCTTAAACGAAACCCCAGAAAAACCTCAAGATCCCCCTATTACAACCAAAGCCATCAAACAAAGAAAAAGCAAAGAAAGAAAGAAAGCTATTGAAAAGAACAAAAAAGACCAATCCGTAATGATAAATATCAAGGATGAGGAAAACAAAAATGAAGATTAATCACGTCCTACCAGAAAGATATTCATTAAAGAGCACTGGATTCGGTGGTGGCATGGGGGACATTTTAATATGTAAAGATAATCATTTAGATAGAGATGTAATTGTAAAGTTGTTAAAGGATGGAGAAGAAGAGAGACGTTTACTAGATGAACAGAAAGCGCTACTAAAACTTCGTTCTAAACATGTAGTACAACTTTATGATTTAATTGACATAACAGTCTCTGGAAAAACTAAAAAAGGAATAGTTCTGGAGTATATTAACGGAGTAGATTTAAATTACAACCCGTCAGAAAGTCACCCCGAAAAACTAAAGAAATTATGGCAGATAGCATGCGGGTTAAGTGACATCCACTCTGCTAAAGTAATTCACAGAGATATAAAGCCCAATAATATTAGAGTAGATGAGAATAAAATTGTTAAAATATTGGATTTTGGTTTAGCAAGGTCCTCAGGAACAGAAGCATTCACTCATTCTGTCATTGGAACCTTAGGATATATGGCTCCTGAACTATGGAAGAGAAAAAACATTAGTTTCGATCAAAAAATTGATGTTTATGCATATGGTGTCCTCGTTTTAGATTTATTTGGCATAGAAAAACCAGATGAATTATACGAACATCCCCCGGCCGCGATAACCAATATACCTGAACTAGGAAAGATACTTCCAAAGGATTTAGCAAGAACTTTCATTAGTTGCTTATGCCATGACAAAGATGCTCGACCGGCAATGTCTTTGGTTAGAGATCAAATAGCTAAATACCTATTAAAAGATAGACACCGTGCCCTCTTCGTCTTGAATGGAAAGAAATATGAAGTTAACGCAAAAAATAAAAGCGTCACGATCACTTGGGGTACGGGTGGGAGTATGCAAATAATATATGATGGTTTCGATTTTAAAGTGGGTAGTTTTTCAGGAAGTGCGACAATTAATAATCAACAAGTGATGACAAACAAAGTATTTCCTAGCTGCAGCGTGATTACTCTTATAAATGGAAAATCTAGAAGCTTTGTCACCTTTGATATATCTAGACCGGAGGTAATATCATGATTGAAGTCGGAAGAATCATTGCAGATCGCTATAAGATTTTATCTTACGTTGGTAAAGGTGGGATGCAAGACGTATATAAAGTTTTAGATTTAAAGCTGGATTTAGATTTAGCGTTAAAGACTCCACTTCCTGGCTTGGAAAGCAAAAGATTTCTTAAAAGTGCCAAAATCGCTGCAAAGATAAACCATCACAATATAGCCAAAACCTTTGACTATGTCGAAGATAATGGCAATATATTTTTAGCGGAGGAATTTGTTGAAGGTGAAAACCTTGAGGAAAAATTGCGTCACTTTGATTTTCTAGACCCACATTATGGCGCTTGTATACTACATAACCTTGCTAAAGGAATAATGGCATCTCATAAAGCAGGTGTTATTCATAGAGATTTAAAACCTAGTAATGTAATGGTGTCTGGTGGTGTACAAATTTCGAATCTAAAAATCACAGATTTTGGAATAGCTACGCTAACACAAGAACTTTTTGATGAAGCTGCTGCCAGTGGTGACCTAACAAGATCGACTTCTGGTACGATAAAAGGTGCTTTACCCTTCATGTCTCCTGAATTAATGTTTGGTAAAAAAGGTAAACCTATAGAAGCATCAACTGATATTTGGTCATTAGGTGCAATGATGTTTAAACTATTAACAGGAGACTATCCATTTGGCGTTTATCTGGATGCTGCTGTTAATGTTAAAACAAAAAATAGAATGGAATGGCCAACCTTCATGACTGCCAATCCACAATATCAAAGTTTATCACAAGATCTACAAAAAATTGTAGATAAGTGCTTAAGTTATGACCCGGACAAAAGGCCTACAGCTGAAACGCTTGTTAAGGCATGTGAAACCCTTTGTTATTTATCCGAAGAACGTCATGTTGGTCGCGTCAATAATATTATTCAAGGAGGGATAAGTGGATTTATTGATGGGACACCTTCTAACTCCTTTTTTAGTATGGAAAGTGTATACGGTTCGAGGACCCCAAACACCTCAACAAGAAATACTGTTTGTTATTCCACTTTTGATGGACATCCATGGCCTAGAGCACACCCTGTAATTCTGTGGAAAGATTGAATGAATAGGCACAAGTAATTGTGCCTATTTTAATCCATTAAGTTATCATCTATAAATATTATTCATTTGATGTTGCAGACTCTTGCATATTCATAAGGTGTAATATGCTCATACTGAATAATATCAAGATAATCCGCCCACCATTGAACCATCAATCGCCGTTCATCCAAATGCTCAGATGTATGTATGTAAGCCGCACGCACATTATTACGCTCTGAGTGGCTCAACTGTCGTTCTATAGCGTCATCACTCCATAACCCTGACTCACCCAAAGCACCACGCGCCATCGTCCTAAACCCATGCCCGCAGACCTCGGTTTTCGTGTCATATCCCATTGCACGCAATGCGCTGTTTACCGTGTTTTCACTCATTACCTTAGTTGCGTCGTGATCCCCCGGGAACAGTAACTCTTTATCACCACTAATTTGCTTAAGCTGCTCTAACAAATTCATCGCCTGACGACTAAGCGGAACGATATGCTCCTCTTTCATCTTCATGCCACGGTACGAGTAACGCACGCCTTTAATTTCTTCTCGTTTTGCAGGTACTCGCCAGAGAGATTTATCGAAGTCGAACTCATCCCAACGCGCGAAACGTAACTCACTGGAACGCACAAAAGTTAGTAAGGAAAGCTTGACCGCGATCCGTGTCATTACGCGGCCACGATATGCAGCAAGACGTGCAAGAAAATCAGGGAACCGGCTGGAGGGTAAAGCGGGGTAATGCCGCGCTTTGGTTGTTGATAGCGCACCGGCCATATCACTGGCTGGATTTGAGTCGATGTAATCGTTCTGTACGGCATAACGCATAATAGCCGTAACACGCTGCTGAAGACGCTGCGCAACATCATGCTTACCACTGGCATCAACTTTTTTAATAGGGGCTAACAGGTGGCTAGTTTTGAGCTGGCGAATGTCGGACGAGCCGATATGAGGGAAGATATAAAGCTCAAGATATCGAAGAACGCGCGCTCTATGGTCTTCACTCCAGCGCTTGTTACTGGCATGCCATTCACGAGCGATGGTTTCGAAAGTATATGCCCCCGAATTCTCGGCCTGAGCTTCTTTCTGTTCGGCTTTAGGATCAATGCCCTGCACTAGGAGCTTTTTAGCGTCGTCGCGCTTTGCTCTAGCCTGAGCAAGCGTCACAGTTGGCCAAACACCAAAAGCGAGGCGATCCTCTTTTTTGTCAGAGGGGCGTCGGTATTTCATGCGCCAGTATTTAGAACCCTTGGCCGAAACCTCGAGATACAAACCGCCGCCATCGGCCATTTTGTAGGTTTTGTCTTTTGGCTTTGCGGTCTCGACCTGTCTGGCGTTGAGCTTCATTTGGGGGCACATTTCTAATCGAAGTTAAGATGCCCCCAATTATGCCCCCAATGACATCCGGATTTCAACGGACAACCTCGGACGACTCAGGACGTAAAAATCACTTTGCACATTGATTTTAAAGGGATAATTGGACTTTCTCGGATGGTCTTGGAAGTACTAATGGTGCCGAAGGCCGGACTCGAACCGGCACGTATTTCTACGGTTGATTTTGAATCAACTGCGTCTACCGATTTCGCCACTTCGGCACTGAAGGGGATGCGGAAACGTTGTGGATTATACCTGTCGCGCGCCGCCATGCAAGCGACGACGCGCTAAACCCGCGCTAAGTGCCCAAAAAACCAGCGCCCTTTCACTCCAGCTCAGACACCGCCAGACGAATCACCCCCGCCGCCTTCTGCTCCGGCAGCGCCAGCACCTTCGCCCACATCTCCTGCACCATATCGCAGGAGAGCTTCTCCTTACCCGCCGCCTTCTCCGGCGTCTGCAGCAGCTGGATGTCCTCGCCGTACTTATCGGCCAGTTGCTTCATAATCGGCCGCACATCCTCGACGGCCGCCTCGCGTTCGGCCGGGGTCACGGTGTGGCGGTTTTTGCCGTAGGCCGCGCGCATCATGTCGGCGTCGGCCTGCATGCGCCGCGCCATCAGGTCTTTATCCAGCATGCGCATCGGGTTCACGCCGCCCTTCACCGCCGGGTAGAGGAAGCGGAAGCAGGCGTCGTCGCTCACCTTCTGGATGGCGGCGGTCTGCTCCATGTTGATGGTCATGTAGTTCACCACGTTGGCGTCCGGGGCGTTTTGCAGGCGCGACATCTGCAGATGCAGGATCTGCGGCTGGATGGTGTCGATAATCTGCTGCTCCGGCTCGCCCGCCTTTTGCAGGGCGGCCATCTGGTCGAGGATGCGCTGGTGCAGCGCGGGTTCCTGCTCCTTAATCACCTGCCAGGCAGGCATCGCGTTAAGGGCAGCATCCATCTGCTGTTCCGGCGCGCGCTGCCTGTCGAAGAACACCCAGAACGCCACGGCGGCGGCCACCACAACAACGATTACGCTACGGGTCCACGTTTTATTCATCTCGCATCCTTATCCTTGAATTATGCCGGTTTACACCGGCGCGCCGCTGTGGAAGCGAAACTCGTTGTCCGGTGTCGAGATAAGTGTGGCTTCAATTTCGCCAAAATGCCGTATGCGCGGTGAGATATCGTCGTCGCTCACCTGTTGGGCCAGCGCCAGGTAGTCCTGATAGTGGCGCGCTTCCGAGCGCAGCAGCGAGAGATAAAACTTCTGCAGGTCGTCGTCGAGGAACGGGGCCAGCGCGGCGAAGCGTTCGCAGGAGCGGGCTTCGATGTAGGCGCCGCAGATGAGCTTGTCGATCAGCGTCAGCGGCTCGTGGGTGCGCACTTCCTTCAGCATCCCTTTGGCGTAGCGGCTGGCGGTGATTTTGACGTACGGAATGTCGCGGGCCAGCATCGCCTCGCGCACCTGCCAGAAGTGGTGCAGCTCCTCTTTAATCAGCAGCACCATGCTGTCGATCAGCGCCTGGCCCCACGGGTCGTCGGTTTTGGGCATCACGCTTTTGCCAATCTGCTTGTGCAGGGCGATGAAGTCCGGCTCCGGGCCGTCGCGGAAGGTGAACTGTTCGTAGGGCCTGAGCCAGTCGAGCAGCGCGTCGGCACCGCTTTCGTCGGCAACGTATTTACGCACGAGTAATAGCGCGGTCTGGGCGGCCTTGAGCTCGCACACCATGTGGTCGGTGAGCAGCAGCGGCAGGTTCGCCGGGTCGCGGGCTTTATCAATCCATGCTTGCGGGGTCGGGCACTGGAGGAAGTTGAGTACGGGGGCGAGTATCTGCGGGTAATCCATGGTTCTGCCTTGAAAAAGCGGTGGCGCGGGCCACCGCCTGAAACGCTTAGTGACGCACGCCGTCGTCGTCTTCGTCGACGTAATCTTCGTCGTCGCCTTCTTCGCCGTCTTCACCGTTCGGATCTTCGAAGTAGGTTCCCCAGCCGTCGTACTCCACGTCAAACTTCTCGGCCAGGTTCATCAGCTGTTCGACCTGCGCATCGATCAGCTCCGCCTTCAGCGCGCCTTCGCTCAGAATGTCGCAGCAGATGACGGTGTCGCCCTCTTCCACTTCCAGCTCTTCCGGCTCGGTCACTTCGTAACCCAGCTTGAAGGCTTCCACGGCCATTTTTTCCAGCGCGTCGAAATCATCCGCAGAGAAATGGTGCTCGATGGTGTACAGCGCGTCCGGATCGCTACCGTCTTCCAGCAGTTCTTCAATAATCAGACGCGTCTCTTCGCGTTGCTCTTCCAGGTGTTCCGGGTTTGCCATGGCTCAATCCTCTTTAAAGTGCGGCAGATACTTCTATTTTCACACACGGAAGGGTTTGCCTCCACCTTTGTAAGAAAGAATTGTGAAACGGGGTTGCAAATGAATAATTACACATATAAAGTGAATTTTAATTCAATAAGTGGCGTTCGCCATGTGAGGATAAAATGTCTGATCTGTATAAGAAACACTTTCTGAAATTGCTCGACTTTACCCCAGCACAGTTCACTTCTCTGCTGACCCTTGCCGCACAGCTCAAAGCCGATAAGAAAAAGGGCAAGGAAGTACAAAAGCTTACCGGTAAAAACATCGCGCTCATCTTCGAAAAAGACTCGACCCGTACCCGTTGCTCTTTCGAAGTTGCCGCATTTGACCAGGGCGCGCGCGTCACGTATTTAGGGCCGAGCGGCAGCCAGATTGGGCATAAAGAGTCAATTAAGGACACCGCGCGCGTGCTCGGGCGGATGTACGACGGCATTCAGTATCGCGGCCACGGCCAGGAAGTGGTCGAAACGCTGGCGCAGTACGCGGGCGTGCCGGTGTGGAACGGCCTGACCAACGAGTTTCACCCAACCCAGCTGCTGGCGGACCTGCTGACCATGCAGGAGCACCTGCCGGGCAAGGCGTTTAACGAGATGACGCTGGTCTACGCGGGCGACGCGCGCAACAACATGGGCAACTCGATGCTGGAAGCGGCGGCGCTGACCGGGCTGGATCTGCGCCTGGTGGCACCAAAAGCCTGCTGGCCGGAAGAGAGCCTGGTGGCGGAGTGCAGCGCGCTGGCGGAGAAGCACGGCGGCAAAATCACCCTGACAGAAGACGTGGAGGCGGGCGTAAAGGGCGCGGACTTTATCTATACCGACGTGTGGGTGTCGATGGGCGAAGCCAAAGAGAAGTGGGCGGAGCGGATTGCGCTGCTGCGCGGGTATCAGGTGAACGCGCAGATGATGGCGCTGACCGGCAACCCGAACGTGAAGTTCCTGCACTGTCTGCCGGCGTTCCATGACGACCAGACCACGCTCGGCAAGCAGATGGCGAAGGAGTTCGACCTGCACGGCGGGATGGAGGTGACGGACGAGGTGTTCGAGTCGGCGGCGAGCATCGTGTTCGACCAGGCGGAAAACCGGATGCATACGATCAAGGCGGTGATGGTGGCGACGCTTGGGGAGTGAGTCCCTCTTCCGCGTTGAAATGGTGATTATCTGCTGAATTATTTTTCAGGAGATAATCATTTCCTGTTTACTGACAGGAAAGTTTTCACTGTTTGATAACGGGTAGTAAAAATACATATCATGGATGTTACCTTAGGTCGGCAGCAACCATGATATGTACTTATGATTCTATCAACCATTATTTATCGGATGGATAATGGTTAATATTAGATCATTATCAGTTACAAAATACTTTATATATTCGGTGTAATGTTTCCTTATTACTACGTTTCGTTAATAAGGATTATTTTATGTCATGGAATAAGCATGAAGCTGTGTCATATGCCCGCAGCCACGCGCATCATAACAGCACGGGTTACTGCGCTCGCGCCGTTGCTGCAGCTATTCGAGCCGGAGGTTTGAAAATTGACGGTGCTGATGCAAAAAACTTCTGGCGCTCCCTTGAGAAGGCGGGATTCAGTAAGGTGTACGGCACCCCCATTGAAGGCGATGTCGCAGTAATTGACGCATTACCAGGTGCTCATCAGAACGGGCATGCATGCATCTACGACGGTTCGGGTACCTGGTATTCTGATTTTAAACAGAATAGCCTATATCCCGGCCAGACATATCGGAAGCTACAGCCCAGAATCACCCTTTACAGGCACTACTGATATGAAAAATATCTTACTACTTCTCTTTCTGTTTTCCTCCTCTACGATGGCAGGCTATTCTGACCCGATTGAGCGTGCGGTTGCATTTAACAGTTGGTACGTTAATCAAATCAACAAAGATGCGTTTCCCATCACTGATAGCAATGAAATAGATAAATATGTCACAGCATCAACAATGAAAAAACTTCGTCACGCGCAGGATCCGCGTTATGCAGAAGAAGAATTTTACGACGCCGATATGTTTTTAAAAGCCCAATACGTTGGAGATGACTGGGCGCAGAATATCACAGCCGTAGCCGGGGATACCGATCCAGTCTGTGTCAACGTATACATTGCATTTGGTAAAAAGCAGGATCACGTAGTCATAGACTGCATGGTTAAAGAAAACAACTTATGGAAGGTACAGTCAGTTTCTAATGCGGAATTTACAAGAAATCTGGCTGTCGCGAATTGAGCCAAACAAAGTACTGACAAGAGCAATGATGCAGCGCCACCGGGCAAATCAGGCACCGATGCTGCCCTCTCCCGCAGGACCCCGTTTCAGGCCACCAGCATCTTCACCACAACCTTACGCACTTTCGCCGGTGCTCCTACCGCGCACAGCGGCTTGTGCACTTCGCCCGGCCAGAACACCACGAAATCCCCTTCGCTTAGCACCACGGTTTTCTCCTGCTCGCCTTCCGGCAGGAACGCGATGTCTTTGTCCGCCAGCCAGTCGGTGTCCGGCGTGCCGTGCGGCAGGGTGCTGAAGGTCATCCCCTCCTGGCCCTTCATTACGATCTGGATATCCAGATAGCGCGCATGGTACTCGGCGCGGCGCTCGGCAAACGGCTGAGTCATGTCCTCCGAAACCAGATAAAACAGGCTGTTGCCGTTGATGTCATGTTTCCCGAGCGGCGTCGCGTCGGTGACGTGACTTTTGACGTGCTCAATGGCCTGGCGCAGCGCGTCCGGCAGCCAGGGCTGGAGATGGTGGATGTTGCCGATGATCATGCGAAAACCCTCGATATAAAACAACGTTTCATTTTTATCCCTTATACGAGAATCCAGGCTGCCATACCAGCCCTTTTTGGAAGAGGTTTGCGCGAGCGCATGTTTATCGGAAAAGGTGTTAATTCTCTGTTAATCCTGCCCGGGCAATTATGCAGGGGTTATGCATAACCTTGATAAACGCTTGCCACGCGACCGCTCTAACCTGTTGATCATTCGCTTTAATTAACAAAACTCCTTGCCGTCTCACACTTTACTATTTTGATAATTTGCTCTACAAAACCATAATTATTTATTGATTTTTCTTAAGTCAAAAATAGTTAATTACGTTAATTGCATAGCCATTCCTACTCGTCATTTTTATCATTTAAAATCAGACACATAACAATATATTTCAAAGGATTAAAATCTACAAAATAATAACAACCTCAAATAATGCCGCCGGATCCTGCTTAGCTATTCACCCTGCAATAATATGAAATTAATCATTATCTGATGCGAATCATGCAAATGAAAACAAACCCCTTAATATCCGTTTTCGCGTGAGCGATATCACAATACGGATTATTTAACTGCCTAGTATGAATCACGAAATCAATTGAGCTTAGCCGCCATGAAATTAATACATGACATGGCGCATGCCCTTTTTATTCTGAAAAACAGTTAAAGGAATAATTATGGAAAAGCATTACGTCGGTTCTGAAATTGGTCAATTGCGTAGCGTTATGCTGCACCGCCCAAATTTAAGCCTGAAACGCTTAACGCCATCAAACTGTCAGGAGCTGCTTTTCGATGACGTGCTCTCGGTTGAACGGGCGGGTGAAGAGCATGACATCTTCGCAAACACGCTGCGCGAGCAGGGTGTGGAAGTCCTGCTGTTGACCGACCTTCTCACTCAAACCCTTGATATTACAGAAGCCAAAGCCTGGCTGCTGGAGACGCAAATCTCTGACTACCGCCTCGGCCCAACCTTTGCCGGCGACGTGCGCGGCTGGCTGGCAGATATGCCGCACCGGGAACTGGCGCGCAGATTAAGCGGCGGATTAACCTACGGCGAAATTCCGGCGGCCTTTAAAAATATGGTGGTGGATACCCACACGGCGAATGACTTTATTATGAAGCCGCTGCCGAACCATTTATTCACCCGCGATACCTCATGCTGGATATATAACGGCGTCTCTATTAACCCGATGGCCAAACCGGCCCGCCAGCGTGAAACCAATAACCTGCGGGCAATATATCGCTGGCACCCGGCGTTTGCCGACGGCGATTTTATTAAGTATTTCGGCGACGAGAATATTAATTACGACCACGCCACCCTGGAAGGCGGCGACGTATTGGTCATTGGCCGCGGGGCGGTGCTGATCGGCATGTCCGAGCGCACGACGCCGCAGGGCGTGGAGTTCCTCGCCAACAGCCTGTTCAAACACCGTCAGGCCGAGCGCGTGATCGCCGTTGAGCTGCCAAAACACCGCTCCTGCATGCACCTCGATACCGTGATGACCCACATCGACGTGGATACCTTCTCCGTCTACCCGGAAGTGGTGCGCAAGGACGCCCAGTGCTGGACGCTCACCCCGGACGGACGCGGCGGGCTGCTGCGCACCCAGGAAACCGACCTGCTGCACGCCATCGAGAAGGCGCTCGGCATTAACCAGGTGCGCCTGATCACCACCGGCGGCGACGCTTTTGAAGCGGAACGCGAGCAGTGGAACGACGCCAACAACGTGCTGACCATCCGCCCGGGCGTGGTGATCGGCTACGAGCGCAACGTCTGGACCAACGAGAAGTACGACAAAGCGGGCATTACCGTGCTGCCCATCCCGGGCGACGAGCTTGGACGCGGCCGCGGCGGCGCGCGCTGCATGAGCTGCCCACTGGAACGCGACGGAATTTAAAGGAGCCATCATGGAACGAAAACCCACTCTGGTTGTGGCCCTGGGCGGCAACGCGCTGCTGAAGCGCGGCGAGCCGCTGGAAGCGGAGATCCAGCGCCAGAACATCGAGCAGGCCGCCCGCACCATCGCCGGGCTGACGGCGCAGTGGCGCGTGGTGCTGGTGCACGGCAACGGCCCGCAGGTCGGGCTGCTGGCCCTGCAGAACAGCGCCTACGACAAAGTGACGCCCTATCCGCTGGACGTTCTCGGTGCCGAAAGCCAGGGAATGATCGGCTACATGCTCCAGCAGGCGCTGAAAAACAGCCTGCCGCAGCGGGAGGTAAGCGTCCTGCTCACGCAGGTGGAAGTGGACCCCGCCGACCCTGCCTTTAGCAATCCGACCAAGTACATCGGGCCGGTGTACAGCGAAGCCCAGGCGAAGGCGCTGGCCGCGGAAAAAGGCTGGGTGTTTAAGGCCGACGGCAGCTACGTCCGTCGCGTGGTGCCGTCACCGCAGCCGAAGCGCATCGTCGAGAGCGACGCCATCACGGCGCTGATCCAGCGCGACCACCTGGTGATCTGCAACGGCGGCGGCGGCGTGCCGGTGGTGGAGAACGCCAACGGCTATCGCGGGATTGAGGCGGTGATCGACAAAGACCTTTCCGCCGCCCTGCTGGCCCGCCAGATAGAGGCCGACGCCCTGCTGATCCTGACCGATGCCGACGCGGTGTACCTCGACTGGGGCAAGCCGACCCAGCGCCCGCTGGCGCAGGTCACGCCGGAGCTGCTCAGAGACATGCAGTTCGACGCTGGATCGATGGGGCCGAAAGTGGCCGCCTGCCGCGAGTTCGTTGAAGCCTGCAACGGCATAGCCGGGATCGGCGCGCTGAATGACGGCGCGGAGATCCTGGCGGGCGAGAAAGGCACGTTGATTCGTAACTGAGCACTCATTTTAAAAAGGATTTAGCCATGACCATCAACCTGAAAAACCGCAACTTCCTGAAACTGCTGGACTACACCCCGGCGGCGATCCAGTACCTGATCGACCTCGCCATCGAGCTGAAGGCGGCCAAAAAAGCCGGGCGCGAAAAGCAGACTCTGGTCGGGAAAAACATCGCCCTGATCTTTGAAAAAACCTCCACCCGCACCCGCTGCGCCTTCGAAGTGGGCGCGTTCGACCAGGGCGCACAGGTGACCTACCTCGGCCCAAGCGGCTCGCAGATCGGCCATAAAGAGTCGATGAAGGACACTGCCCGCGTGCTGGGCCGAATGTACGACGGCATCGAATACCGCGGCTACGGCCAGGCCATCGTCGAGGAGCTGGGCGAGTACGCGGGCGTGCCGGTGTGGAACGGCCTGACCGACGAGTTCCACCCGACGCAGATCCTGGCTGACCTGATGACCATGCTGGAGCACGCGCCGGGCAAAACCCTGCCGGAGCTGAGCTTTGCCTATCTCGGCGACGCCCGCAACAACATGGGGAATTCCCTGATGGTCGGTGCGGCCAAGATGGGAATGGATATTCGCCTGGTGGCACCGAAATCCTTCTGGCCGGAAGCCGGGCTGGTTGAGCAGTGCCGCGCCATCGCCAAAGAGACGGGCGCGCGCATCACCCTCACCGACGACGTGGAAGAAGGCGTTCGCGGGGCCGATTTCCTCTACACCGACGTGTGGGTCTCCATGGGCGAGCCGAAGGAGGCCTGGGCCGAGCGCGTCAGCCTGATGAAGCCGTATCAGATCAATGCGGACGTGATGAAGGCCACCGGCAACCCGAACGTCAAGTTCATGCACTGCCTGCCCGCATTCCACAACGAGCACACCAAAGTGGGCCGCGAGATCGAGATGGCCTATGGACTGAAGGGGCTTGAGGTGACGGAAGAGGTCTTCGAATCGCCAAACTCCATCGTCTTCGACGAAGCGGAGAACCGCATGCACACCATTAAAGCGGTCATGGTGGCGACACTCGGCGACTAATCACCGCCCGGCGCGCCGCGGGGTGCGCCGGGTTTAAGGAGAACATCATGGGCAAGTTTAAGTTTCCCTCCGCTTACACCATTCTCTTTTTTCTGATTGCCGTTGTGGCGGTGCTGAGCTGGGTCGTCCCCGCCGGTCAGTACCAGATGGCAATGAACGAGACCCTCGGCAAAGAGGTCCCGATTGCCGGCACCTACGCGCACGTGGCGGCCCATCCGCAGGGGCTGGTTTCCGTCCTGATGGCGCCCATTGCCGGGCTGTACGATCCGGTTTCCGGCCAGGCCGGGGCGATCGACGTGGCGCTGTTTATCCTGATCATCGGGGGATTTCTCGGGATCGTCACCAAAACCGGCGCGATTGACGCCGGGATCGAGCGCGTTACCACCCGGCTGCGCGGGCGCGAGGAGTGGATGATCCCGATCCTGATGGCGCTGTTTGCCGCGGGCGGCACGATTTACGGCATGGCCGAAGAATCCCTGCCGTTCTATACCCTGCTGGTGCCGGTAATGCTGGCCGCCCGGTTCGATCCGGTGGTCGCCGCCTCTACCGTGCTGCTCGGGGCGGGGATCGGCACGCTCGGCTCCACCATCAACCCGTTCGCGACGGTGATCGCCGCCAACGCCGCCGGGATCCCCTTCACCAACGGCATCGCCCTGCGCGTGGCGCTGCTGGTCATCGGCTGGATCATCTGCGTGGCGTGGGTCATGCGTTACGCCCGCAAGGTTCGCAAGGATCCTTCACTCTCTATCGTCGCGGATAAGCAGGAGGAGAACCGCGCCCACTTCCTCGGCAACAAGGGCGAACAGTCGCTGGAATTCACCCCGGTGCGCAAACTCATCCTGGTGATTTTCGCCCTCGCCTTCGCGGTCATGATCTACGGCGTGGCGGTGCTCGGGTGGTGGATGGCGGAGATCTCGGCGGTGTTTCTCGCCAGCGCGATTATCGTCGGGCTGATTGCGCGGATGAGCGAAGAGGAGCTGACGTCGACGTTTATCAACGGCGCGCGAGATTTGCTGGGCGTCGCGCTGATTATCGGCATCGCGCGCGGTATCGTAGTCATTATGGATAAGGGCATGATTACCCACACCATTTTGCACAGCGCGGAAGGTCTGGTCAGCGGGTTGTCCACGGTGGCGTTTATCAACGTGATGTACTGGCTGGAGGTCGTGCTGTCGTTTCTTGTGCCTTCTTCATCCGGCCTGGCCGTTCTGACGATGCCGATCATGGCACCGCTTGCCGATTTCGCTAACGTCAACCGCGACCTGGTGGTAACCGCTTACCAGTCCGCTTCCGGCATCGTTAACCTGGTCACGCCGACCTCGGCGGTGGTCATGGGCGGGCTGGCTATCGCCCGCGTGCCCTACGTGCGTTATCTGAAATGGGTGGCGCCGCTGCTGGGGATCCTGACGGTGGTGATCATGGTGGCGTTAAGCCTGGGGGCAATGATGTGATGTTTTGAAGTTGTAGGCCCGGTAAGCGTAGCGCCACCGGGCGTTTTGTTTCAGCCACTTACATGAGAAATAGTTATGACGGAATATGGTGATTACTCTCCAAAAGAACAGTTACAGCTGACGGTCTGCCAGCGCCTGATCGCAGAAAAGAGTTATCTCTCTCAGGAGGAGATCCGCCGGGATTTGCAGGAGCGTGGTTTTGAAACCATCAGCCAGTCCACCGTTTCACGTCTGCTTAAATTGCTCGGCGTCATAAAAATTCGAAATGCCAAAGGGCTAAAGATTTATTCGCTGAATCCCCAGCTGCGCCCGGCTCCCGACGCCGCGCGTACCGTGTCCGAAATGGTGGTCAGCGTCGAGCACAATAGCGAGTTTATCCTTGTGCATACCGTCGCCGGATATGGCCGCGCGGTGGCGCGTATTCTGGATTATCACCAGCTCCCGGAGATTTTAGGCGTGGTGGCGGGCAGCAGTATCGTCTGGGTCGCGCCCCGGGTGGTGAAGCGCACCGCGCTGGTGCACAAGCAAATTAATTATTTACTCAGAACGCATTAATATTCACAAAGAACCGTTTGCACTGAGTAAAGCGTGCATTAAATCGCTTGATCCGAAAAGCGAGCTGCGTATAATGCCCGACAATTTGCCGGGAGGAAGCATGGTCAAGCGTGTACGACATAACGTCTTACCGCGTCTGAAATCAGACGCTGGCCTGCCGTTTTTCTTCCCGTTGCTAAACCTATTCCCAGAGCCCCTCATTTGAGGGGCTTTTTTTTGCCCGGCGTCAGGAGATAAACATGAATCCGCTTTATCAAAAACACATCATTTCCATAAACGACCTCAGCCGCGAAGAGCTGGAACTGGTTCTGGAAACCGCGGCAAAACTGAAGGCCAATCCGCAACCGGAGCTGCTGAAGCACAAGGTGATTGCGAGCTGCTTCTTTGAAGCCTCGACCCGCACCCGCCTCTCCTTCGAGACCTCCATGCACCGCCTGGGCGCGAGCGTGGTGGGCTTCTCGGACAGCAGCAACACGTCGCTGGGTAAAAAAGGCGAAACCCTGGCGGATACCATTTCAGTGATTAGCACCTACGTCGACGCGATTGTGATGCGTCACCCGCAGGAGGGCGCGGCGCGTCTGGCAACCGAATTCTCCGGCGGCATTCCGGTGCTGAACGCCGGTGACGGTGCTAACCAGCACCCGACGCAGACCCTGCTGGATCTGTTCACCATTCAGGAGACCCAGGGCACGCTCGAGAACCTGAATATCGCGATGGTCGGCGACCTGAAATACGGCCGCACCGTTCACTCCCTCACCCAGGCGCTGGCGAAATTTAACGGCAACCGCTTCTTCTTCATCGCCCCGGACGCGCTGGCGATGCCGCAGTACATTCTCGACATGCTGGACGAGAAAGGCATCCAGTGGAGCCTGCACGCCAGCATCGAAGAGGTGATGAGCCACGTGGATATTCTCTACATGACCCGCGTGCAGAAAGAGCGTCTGGACCCGTCCGAATACGCCAACGTGAAGGCGCAGTTCGTGCTGCGCGCCAGCGACCTCGAGGGCGCGCGCGACAACATGAAGGTGCTGCACCCGCTGCCGCGCATCGATGAGATCACCACAGACGTGGATAAAACGCCGCACGCCTGGTATTTCCAGCAGGCCGGGAACGGCATTTTCGCCCGCCAGGCGTTACTGGCACTGGTTCTGAATCGCGACTTAGCTCTGTAAGGGGAGACGACCATGACGCACGATAACAAACTCCAGGTTGAAGCCATCAAGCGTGGCACCGTGATTGACCATATCCCTGCCCGGGTGGGCTTTAAGCTGCTGACGCTGTTCAAGCTGACCGAAACCGACCAGCGCATCACCATCGGCCTGAACCTGCCGTCGGGCGAGATGGGCCGCAAGGACCTGATTAAAATCGAGAACACCTTCCTGACCGACGAGCAGGTAAACCAGCTGTCGCTGTACGCGCCGGACGCTACCGTCAACCGCATCGACGAGTATGAAGTGGTCGGCAAATCCCGCCCGAGCCTGCCGGATCGCATCGAGCGCGTGCTGGTCTGCCCGAACAGCAACTGCATCAGTCATGCCGAGCCGGTTTCCTCCAGCTTTGCAGTGAAAAAACGCGCCGATGACATCGCGCTCAAATGCAAATACTGCGAAAAAGAGTTTTCTCATTATGTGGTGCTGGCCAACTAATTGAGGTTGGTAATGAAATCCCGGCTGTTATAATGGCCGGGAACATTCTTAACGCTGTCATTCTGGAGAAAACATGAGCAAAGTACTCGCGACGGAAAATGCACCAGCCGCTATCGGCCCTTACGTTCAGGGCGTTGATCTGGGCAGCATGATCATTACCTCAGGTCAGATCCCGGTGAACCCAAAAACCGGCGAAGTGCCAGCCGACGTTGCGGCGCAGGCGCGCCAGTCGCTGGAAAACGTGCAGGCTATCGTTGAATCTGCCGGACTGAAAGTGGGCGACATCGTGAAAACCACCGTTTTCGTGAAAGATCTGAACGACTTCGCGACCGTTAACGCTACTTACGAAGCCTTCTTCACCGAGCACAACGCCACCTTCCCGGCGCGCTCCTGCGTGGAAGTCGCGCGTCTGCCAAAAGACGTGAAAATTGAAATCGAAGCGATTGCCATACGCCGCTAATTCACTTCAGTTTATACAGGGCAGCTTCGGCTGCCTTTTTTATTGGCTATTTTTACCTTCGCAAGACGATGACGGCGCGGTCCGGGAATAAATACACTCGCACACCTTTATCAATTCCCGCTTCGGACTAAAAATGAAAATCTCCAGCATTGCGTTGGCTGTAGCAACCTTCACGGTAGCCTCTTCTGCGCTGGCGCACGGCTATATCGAATCTCCCGCCAGCCGCGCTTATATGTGCAAACAGGGACAAAATATTGACTGCGGTCTGGTGGAATATGAACCCCAGAGCGTAGAACGGGCCTCCGGTTTCCCGTCAGGGAACCTGCCGCCGGATGGCGAACTCGCCAGCGCCGGGATTGCCAACTACTCCCAGCTTGATAAGCAAAGCCAGAATGCCTGGACCAAAACGCCGATGACCGCCGGGGTGCATCAGTTTGTCTGGCACCACACCGCGCCGCACAAAACCACCAACTGGCGTTATTACATCACCAAACAAAACTGGAATCCGAACAAGCCGCTGACCCGCGATCAGTTCGACTTAACGCCGTTTTGCACGGTGAACGGCAATGGCCAGGCGCCCGCAATGACCCAGTCGATGAACTGTAACG
The DNA here is from genome assembly GCF_045257065.1 of Enterobacter sp. PP-008-ECC_S150. Taxonomy (NCBI): domain Bacteria; kingdom Pseudomonadati; phylum Pseudomonadota; class Gammaproteobacteria; order Enterobacterales; family Enterobacteriaceae; genus Enterobacter; species Enterobacter sp. PP-008-ECC_S150. The sequence continues at coordinate 30,652 of NZ_JBJHHG010000013.1, forward strand.
TGCCGGAACGTACCGGTTATCAGGTAATTTACGGCGTGTGGGAAATTGCCGATACCGCCAACAGCTTCTATCAGGCCATCGACGTGGATTTCGGCAACGGCGGCAGCGTCACGCCGGATGAAACCCCGGCCGCCGCCTCCGTCTGGCGCAAAACGCTGAGCGGCCAGGTCGCGGGTAACAACCTCAACGTGGGCGATAAGGTGATTGCCCGCTTCTTCGATGCCAATGGCGAAATCGCCTCCATGGCGACCGGGCTAACCATCGCCTCGCCTCAACAGGGCGATGCCAACCAGTGGGCTTACGATCTGGCGCAAAAAATTAACAGCGCCCACAGCGACGTGCGCGTCGGCGTGAAGGATGAAAGCGGAGACGTTAACCCGGTTCACGGCGCAAACAGCGTTTTCGTAAAAGAGGGCAGCACGCTGAAGTCGGTGGCGATTTCTTATGAAGAGCAAAAAGCAGTGGTGAATGAGTCCATCGCCGTGACTGACCTGCATTACAGCAAAGTGATTAACGGTGCCGCGACGGTGACATTCCACGTCAATACGCAGGGTGACGTGAACGTTGAAGCGCACGTGTTAAACCATCCCGGGGCGGAAAAAGGCTACCTTAAGCAGGATATGAATAACAGCAGCCAGGACGTGACCATGAACCTGACAAACGTCACGCCAGGACACCACATGCTGAAATACTACGCCACCAATAAAGCCGGCACCCTGTTCGCGCAGGACGTGCTGGATATGATGCTCGAAGGTGAAGCCGCCTCCGGCAATACCGGTAAATCTGATTTTATCTTCCCGGATAACGTTGCCTCTTATAAGGCGGGCACCGTGGTGTTGCAGCCTAAAGACGGTAAGACCTATGAGTGCAAGCCGTTCCCGTACAGCGGGTACTGCAAGCAGTACAGCACGACCGCCACCCAGTTCGAACCCGGCGTGGGTTCACACTGGAAAGAGGCGTGGATATTGAAGAACTGAGTTGCCTTTACGCCCGGCGGCACTTCGTTTGCCGGGCCTGCGTGACGTGTAGGCCCGGTAAGCGTAGCGCCACCGGGCGCTTATGTTACTGGTTTCGCGTCGCCCTGAGCAGCGTCTCCAGCGGATAGACCGCCGCGATGACCACTTCGTCCTGCACCCTTGCCGCGTTATCCAGCTCGCGCTGAATCGACGCAATCTCCTTATCGTCCAGCGTGCCCTGACGCGCCACCAGATCCGTCAGGCGAAGGCCAATGGAGGCCAGCTTATCCACCTCCTGGATCACCGGCTTCATTGCCTTCAGCTGATAGCTGTTTTCGCTTAGCGCCAGCGCATCGCTGGTGTTGCTCTGCCAGCGGTTAAAGACGTGGCGCAGCGCCTCGGCGCTTTCCGTATCTTCCGCGTCGCTCACCAGCCGGTCCGCCCACCTGTGCATCTGGCGCACGGTGGCGCTTTCGGCGTTCAGCGCATCGGCGAAGCGGTTGAGCGGCTCGAACTGGTGATAGTTTCCGGCCTGGAACTTCAGGTGCTGGCGGGTGTAGTACTGCGCCGGCTCAATCGCCTGAGCGAGGATCTGCAGCGGCAGGGTGTCGGCATTATTCGCAAGGCGCGTGAACTGCACCTGCTGCTGGGTATGCTGCTGCAGCCCGACCGACACCGTCGACCAGCTGTCCATCGCCTGCAGGCGGGTGTACATGTTGTCGACATCGTTGACGTCCTGGGCGGACCACAGCCGCTCCGCCACCGCAAAGGTGCGCGGCCACAGGCGGATATCCAGCACCGGCGCCACCACGTGTTCTGCCCACAGCGCGGCCTCTCCGCCGAGCAGGTTGGCCTGATTCGCCGCGTCCGGCACGACGGGGGGCGTGCCTTTCGGCACGTCGTCCAGACGCGTGCCGCTAATCGGGTAGCGGGTATTCCCGACAAGGAAATAGCCGGTAAGCGTGTCGTTGTCGACGGTCACAACCGGGCGCGTTTCGCCCATCCACGTATCAACGGTAAACGTCACCTGGCTGTCGTCGCGCCATTCGATGTTCTGCACCGCACGACGGGATTTCCCGGCAAAATCAATGAACCCGCGCCAGCCCGCATCCCCTTTCACCAGGGTAAAGCTCCCCTCCACCGGCTTGCCCTTCAGGCGCGGCATGGAAAAGGCCCAGCTCTGGGCGCTGTCGGTGTCGGCTACGACGTCCACGCCGTTCAGCCCCTGCGGGACGATCTCGTTGCGGTAGTGATAGGCGGTGGACTGGGGCTGGTCGAGATAGAAGCCCGTCGAGAGAATGCCCTTATAGCCGTTCTGCGCCACCTGCCCCAGCGCGTCCTGCCCCTGCCAGGACTGGATCAGAATGCTTTTCGGCAGATCGGGATGGTAGATCTCGTCCCAGCCGACCATCTGCCGATGATGTTTTTCGAGGATCGTCTCCAGCCTGCGGTTGAAATAGGCCTGCAGCGCGTGGCTGTCCGCCAGCTTTTTGTCGCGCATAAACTGCTGGATGGCCGGGTTCGCTTTCCACTGGCTGTCATCCACCTCGTCGCCGCCGATGTGCAGATACGGATCGGGGAAGATCGCCGCCAGTTCGCTGACCATCGCGTCGGCAAAGGCGTAAGCTGCCTCTTTGGTGGGATCCAGAACCGGCTTCAGCACGCCCCAGTGGCGCTCCATGGCGTACGGCCCCGGCGCGCTCATCAGCTCCGGGTAGGCCACGGCAATCGCCGAGGCGTGGCCCGGCATGTCGATCTCCGGCACCACGCGAATGCCGCGCTCGGCGGCGTAGCGCACAACCTCACGCATCTGTTCCGGCGTGTAGAACAGCCCGTCGCTGGCAAGCTGCGTCAGCTTTGGGTAGCGCGTCGAGCCGAAGCGCCAGCCCTGATCGTCGGTTAAGTGCCAGTGCAGGACGTTGAGCTTGGCGGCGGCCATGCCGTCGATCTGCCGTTTGATATCCGGCAGCGGAATGAAGTGGCGCGCCGAGTCCAGCAGCAGCCCGCGCCACGGGAAGCGCGGCGAATCTTCAATGGTCACCCACGGCAGCGAGGTGTTTTCCGCGCCGTTCTGCACCAGCTGGAGCAGGGTTTCCATGGCGCGCAGTGCGCCGAAGCGGGTGTTGGCGGAGATGTTCACACCGTTGGCATCCACCGTAAGCCTGTAGCTTTCATCGCTGTCCGGCAGCGGCTGCGGTTTTACCTTTTTCGCGATGGCGATGCGGATCGTCGGTTTGTCGGGCTTTTCAGCCTGCGGCTGCAGCGTCCAGCCGGTTTGCAGGGCGATGCGCTGGCGCAGGCGGCTGGCGGCGTCACCGAGATCGTCCCCGCTGACGCTGATGGATAGGTCGTTGCCGAGCACCAGCGCGCCCTGGGTCGTCGGGCGTTCGACCTTTGCAGGCCAGGGCATTAAAGGGAGATCCCCTGCCGGGGCGGCAAAGGCAGAGGCGCCGAGCATCAGCCCGGCGGTTAAGAGACTGTACCGTAACATGAATGTTCCTTATCTGACGGGCCAAATAAAGGCAAAACATTCTGTTAACATGCGCTCAAATTGTCGTCAAGCGAATGCGCCGACGGAGATCACAGGTTGTTGAATTTGGGAGGAAAGCTATTGCCCGGTGGCGCTTCGCTTACCGGGCCTACGTATCGAGAGTAGGCCGGGTAAGGCGAAGCCGCCACCCGGCAAAAAAAATCACTGCCACCCATACCGACGCGCATAGAACCCTTTAACCATCTGCGTCAGCACCATGTAGCCCGCGAGGATCGCCACCAGCCACGGGAAGTAGCTCAGCGGCAGCGCCTGCAGCTGCAGATAGCTTGCCAGCGGTGAGAACGGCAGCGCGATGCCGAGCACCATCACAATCCCCGTCATCACAATCAGCGGCCACGCGGCGCGGCTCTGGATGAACGGAATGCGGCGGGTGCGGATCATATGCACAATCAGCGTCTGCGACAGCAGCCCCACCACGAACCAGCCGGACTGGAACAGCGTCTGATGTTCCGGTGTGTTGGCGTGGAACACAAACCACATCAGGCAGAAGGTCAGGATGTCGAAGATGGAGCTGATCGGGCCAAAGAACAGCATAAAGCGCCCGAGATCCGCCGGGTTCCAGTGCTGCGGCTTCTGGATCTGCTCATCGTCCACGTTATCAAACGGGATCGCCACCTGAGACACGTCGTACATCAGGTTCTGGATCAGCAGGTGCAGCGGCAGCATCGGCAGGAACGGCAGGAACGCGCTCGCCACCAGCACGCTGAAGACGTTGCCGAAGTTGGAGCTGGCGGTCATCTTGATGTACTTGAGCATGTTGGCGAAGGTGCGACGCCCTTCGATCACGCCCTCCTCCAGCACCATCAGGCTCTTTTCCAGCAGAATGATATCCGCCGCCTCGCGGGCAATATCGACCGCGCCATCGACGGAGATACCGATGTCCGCCGCACGCAGCGCGGGCGCGTCGTTGATGCCGTCACCCATAAAGCCCACCACGTGCCCTTCGCGCTTAAGCAGGGTGACGATGCGCTCTTTGTGCATCGGCGTCAGGCGGGCAAACAGCGTGGTGCGCTGCGCCAGTTTCGCCAGCTCGTCGTCGGACAGGTGCTCAATGTCGCTCCCCACCACCACGTCGCCCGCGTCCAGCCCCACTTCGTGGCACACCTTCGCGGCCACCAGCTCGCTGTCGCCGGTGAGAATTTTGACGGTGATACCGCTCGCCTTCAGCGCCTTCAGCGCCGGTGCGGTGGTCTCTTTCGGCGGATCGAGGAAGGCAATGTAGCCCTCGAGGATCAGATCGGACTCGTCGATACGCTGATAGTCCCCCTCCCGCGCGGGCAGGAACTTGCTCGCCACCGCCACCACGCGCAGCCCCTGACGGTTCAGGTTGTCGGTGACGCGCTTGATGCGGCGCAGCATGGTGTCGTCCAGCGGCACGATGTCGCCGTTATAGCGCACCTGCGTCGACACGTTGAGGATCTCCTGCAGCGCGCCTTTGCAGATCAGCTGGTGAACATCCTGCTGCTCGCTCACCACCACCGACATGCGGCGGCGCTCGAAGTCGAACGGGATTTCGTCCACCTTCTGCCAGCGGCCGGAGAGCGTGCGGGCGGACTCTTCATCTACCCCTTCCAGCACCGCGACGTCGAGCAGGTTTTTCAGCCCGGTCTGGTAGTGGCTGTTCAGCCACGCGCTGTGCAGCACGCGCTCGCTGGTTTTGCCGGAGATATCGGTGTGGTTCTCCAGCACGATTTTGTCCTGAGTCAGGGTGCCGGTTTTATCGGTGCAGAGAATGTCCATCGCGCCAAAGTTTTGAATGGCGTCGAGGTGTTTGACGATCACCTTCTGTTTAGAGAGCTTCACCGCCCCGCGCGCCAGCGTGGAGGTGACAATCATCGGCAGCATTTCCGGCGTTAAGCCGACGGCCACGGAGAGCGCAAACAGCGCCGCTTCCCACCAGTCGCCTTTGGTGTAGCCATTAATCAGCAGCACGATGGGCGTCATCACCATCATAAAGCGGATCAGCAGCATGCTGACGCGGCCAATCCCTTTCTGGAAGGCGTTCGGCTCGCTCTCCTGCTCGCTGACGCGCCCGGCAAGCTGGCCAAACCAGGTGTTGCCCCCGGTGGCGGTGACAATCGCCTGCGCGGTGCCGCTGACCACCGTGGTGCCCATAAAGCACAGGGTGTCGCACTCGAGCGGGTTCATCTGCTGCGGGTCGCGGCTGCGCGCCACCTTTTCAACGGGCAGGGATTCCCCGGTCAGCGAGGCCTGGGCCACGAACAGATCGCGCGCCTGGATGATGCGTAAATCCGCCGGGATCATGTCCCCCGCGGCCAGCTTCACCAGATCGCCCGGCACCAGCTGGTCGATTGGCAGCTCCACCCAGGCGTTTTCGCCGAGATCGTTAATCACGCGCGAGACGGTCGCGGTGTTGCTGACCATTGCCTTCAGGGCGTCCGCCGCTTTAGTAGAGCGGGCTTCCTGAATGAAGTTCAGCAGCGTGGAAATCCCCACCATCAGGGCAATCACCCCTGCGGCAAACAGATCTTCCGTCGCGTAGGAGATAAGGCCGAGTACCGTCAGCAGCAGGTTGAACGGGTTGCGGTAGCAGAGCCACAGGTGTACCCACCACGGAGACGGCTTTTGCGCCGGGATCTGGTTATCGCCATGCACGGCGCGGATTTTTTCCACTTCGGCCGCGTTCAGCCCTTCCGGGTGTCCGCCAAAGGCGCGCCAGACTTCGTTTTCATCCATCGCCGCCACGTTGAGGCAGCGCTCGGTCAGGGACGCGGGGATCGCGGTGCCCGCCATGTTTTTGGCGTTTGGCAGCGGGTCGCGCTGAACAAGGCGGTGTGGCAGGTGGCGGCTCAGCAGGGCCTGCAGCTGCCGGGTGATATTTTTAAACATAATCATTCCTCCGCATCCGCGAATGCGGACGCAGCATTTCCTTCAGGCGTGGCAAGGCCGTACCTGAGAGGCACTCAATTTTTCAAGCAGGAACGTTTGGGACGTTGCTGCCTCACATCACCGGTGAGTCAGCAACGGGCTGGCTTACCGGAAAGAACGTATGCTCTCGCTCAGGAGAGGTGTGGGATCGGGATCCATGAAGCCTCCGGTAAGTAAAAAGTAGGGTGTCGCCGCGCAGTATACGGATTTTAGCGTACCCTTTGTGACCATTCGGGCGGTATTATAACCCCCTGCAAATAAACCGAACGTAAACCAGACTTTGCCCATAGCGAAATCGCGCTATAGCATTAGGCTCAATTGACCACTTTGTCGTTGTTACAGGGAATACAGCATGCAGAACCGCCTTACCATTAAAGACATCGCGCGTTTAAGCGGCGTGGGGAAATCGACCGTCTCACGCGTGCTTAACAACGAAAGCGGCGTCAGCGAACGCACCCGCGAGCGCGTTGAGGCGGTCATGAATCAGCACGGCTTTTCCCCTTCCCGCTCCGCGCGCGCCATGCGCGGGCAGAGTGACAAAGTCGTCGCCATTATTGTCTCGCGTCTGGACTCTCTGTCTGAAAACCTCGCCGTGCAGACCATGCTGCCCGCCTTCTATGAGCAGGGGTATGACCCGATCATGATGGAGAGCCAGTTCTCGCCGCAGCTGGTGGAAGAGCATCTGGGCATGCTCCAGCGGCGCAACATTGACGGCGTGGTGCTGTTCGGGTTTACCGGCATTAAGGACGAGATGCTGAAACCCTGGCAGCCTTCGCTGGTCATGATGGCGCGCGACGCCCACGGCTTTGCCTCCGTCTGCTATGACGACGAGGGGGCGATTATCACTCTTATGCAGCGCCTGTTTGACGAAGGCCATCGCCACATCAGCTTCCTCGGCGTGCCCCACGCGGACGTCACCACCGGCAAGCGTCGCCATGAGGCCTACCTGGCGTTTTGCAAAAAGCACAACCTCTCCGCCGTCGCCTCCCTGCCGGGGCTGGGCATGAAGCAGGGGTACGAGCAGGTCGCCAGCGTTCTGACCCCGCAAACCACCGCGCTGGTGTGCGCCACGGACACCCTGGCGCTGGGGGCGAGTAAATATCTGCAGGAGCAGCGCATCGACGGCCTGCAGGTGGCGAGCGTCGGCAGCACGCCGCTGATGAAGTTTTTGCACCCGGAAATTATTACCGTCGACCCCGGCTACGCCGAGTCTGGCAGGCAGGCCGCCGCGCAGCTGATCGAGCAGATCAACGGGCGGAGCGAACCGCGCCGAATCGTCATTCCTGCCCACCTTTCTTAACCCCCGCCCAACGGATTATTGTGATCTTCGCCCGATTTCGGGAACGTTCCCATTTTCGCCGTCACGCTGAAGGAGTAGGCTTGCGCTCAGGTCATTACACCCCTTCCATCTGTCATGAGGTTTCATGATGAGTAAAGTCAAACAAGCAGATATCGATCGGCTGATCGTCCTGGTCGGCGGCCGCGAAAACATCGCCACCGTCAGCCATTGCATTACCCGCCTGCGGTTCGTGCTGAACGATCCGGCCAAAGCGGATCCGAAGGCCATTGAAGAACTTTCCATGGTTAAAGGCTGCTTCACCAACGCCGGTCAGTTCCAGGTGGTCATTGGTACCGAAGTGGGCGATTACTATCAGGCTCTGCTGGCAACCACCGGGCATAGCGCGGCGGATAAAGAGCAGGCCAAGAAGGCCGCGCGCCAGAATATGAAGTGGCACGAGCAGCTGATCTCCCACTTCGCGGAAATTTTCTTCCCGCTCCTGCCCGCGCTGATCAGCGGGGGCTTAATTTTAGGCTTCCGTAACGTCATCGGCGACGTGCCGATGAGCGACGGCAAAACCCTGGCGCAGATCTATCCGGCGCTGAAAACCGTGTACGACTTCCTGTGGCTGATTGGCGAGGCGATCTTCTTCTATCTGCCGGTTGGGATCTGCTGGTCCGCGGTGCGCAAGATGGGCGGTACGCCGATCCTCGGTATCGTGCTGGGCGTCACGCTGGTCTCTCCGCAGTTAATGAACGCTTACTTACTTGGTCAGCAGGTGCCTGAGGTGTGGAACTTCGGCCTGTTTACCATCGCCAAAGTGGGCTATCAGGCGCAGGTTATTCCGGCCCTGCTGGCGGGCCTGACGCTGGGCTTTATCGAAACGCGCCTGAAGCGCATCGTGCCGGATTACCTCTATCTGGTGGTGGTGCCGGTTTGCTCGCTGATTCTGGCGGTGTTCCTGGCGCACGCCTTTATCGGTCCGTTTGGCCGCATGATCGGCGACGGCGTGGCCTTCGCGGTGCGTCACCTGATGACCGGCAGCTTCGCGCCGATTGGTGCCGCGCTGTTTGGCTTCCTGTACGCCCCGCTGGTGATCACCGGCGTGCATCAGACCACGCTGGCCATTGATATGCAGATGATCCAGAGCCTCGGCGGCACGCCGGTCTGGCCGATTATCGCCCTGTCTAACATTGCTCAGGCGTCCGCGGTGACCGGCATCATCATCGTCAGCCGCAAGCACAACGAACGCGAGATCTCCGTTCCGGCGGCTATCTCCGCCTACCTCGGCGTCACCGAACCAGCGATGTACGGTATCAACCTGAAATACCGCTTCCCGATGCTCTGCGCGATGATCGGTTCCGGTCTGGCGGGCCTGGTGTGCGGACTGAACGGCGTAATGGCAAACGGGATTGGCGTGGGCGGGCTGCCGGGCATTCTCTCCATCCAGCCCGCTTTCTGGCAGGTGTTTGCCCTGGCGATGGCCATCGCGATTATCGTCCCAATGGCGCTCACCACCGTGGTTTACCAGCGCAAGTTCCGTCAGGGCTCGCTGCAGATTGTTTAATTCTTCTCTTTCGGGGCGCAGTTGCGCCCCTTCGCATTTGCAGGAACACACTATGAATACCCTTCCTCACTGGTGGCAGAACGGCGTCATCTATCAGATTTACCCAAAGAGTTTCCAGGACACCACCGGCAGCGGCACCGGCGATTTGCGCGGCGTGACGCAGCGTCTGGACTACCTGAAAACCCTCGGCATTGACGCCATCTGGCTGACGCCGTTTTATATCTCCCCGCAGGTGGATAACGGCTACGACGTGGCGAATTACACCGCCATCGATCCGTCCTATGGCACGCTGGATGACTTTGACGAGCTGGTCGCCCAAGCGCGCGCGCGCGGCATCCGCATCGTGCTGGATATGGTGTTCAACCACACCTCGACGCAGCACCCCTGGTTCCGCGAGTCGCTGAACAAAGAGAGCCCGTACCGCCAGTTTTACATCTGGCGCGACGGCACCCCGGAGCAGCAGCCTAACAACTGGCGCTCCAAGTTTGGCGGCAACGCCTGGCGCTGGCACCCCGAGAGCGAGCAGTATTACCTGCACCTGTTCGCGCCGGAGCAGGCGGATCTCAACTGGGAAAACCCGGCGGTGCGCGCCGAGCTGAAAAAGGTGTGCGAGTTCTGGGCCGATCGCGGCGTGGACGGCCTGCGCCTGGACGTGATTAACCTGATTTCAAAAGATCAGGATTTCCCGGACGACGAGCATGGCGACGGTCGCCGCTTCTACACGGACGGGCCGCGCATCCACGAATATCTGCAGGAGATGAGCCGCGACGTCTTTACCCCTCGCAGCCTGATGACGGTGGGCGAGATGTCCTCGACCTCGCTGGAAAACTGCCAGCAGTACGCGTCGCTCGACGGCAGCGAGCTGTCGATGACCTTTAACTTCCACCACCTGAAGGTGGATTACCCCGGCGGCGAGAAGTGGACGAAGGCGAAGCCGGACTTCGTCGCGCTGAAAACCCTCTTCCGCCACTGGCAGCAGGGGATGCACAGCAGGGCCTGGAACGCGCTGTTCTGGTGTAATCACGATCAGCCGCGCATCGTGTCCCGCTTTGGCGATGAAGGCGAACACCGCGTTCACGCTGCAAAAATGCTCGGCATGGTGCTGCACGGCATGCAGGGCACGCCGTACATCTATCAGGGCGAAGAGCTGGGGATGACCAACCCGCACTTCAGCCGCATCACCGATTACCGCGACGTGGAAAGCCTGAACATGTTCGCCGAAATGCGGGCAAACGGTCGCGATCCGGAGGAACTGCTGGCGATTCTGGCGAGCAAATCCCGCGATAATGGCCGCACGCCAATGCAGTGGGACGCGTCGCACAACGCGGGCTTTACCGGGGGCGAACCGTGGATTGGGGTTTGCGACAACTACGAGACGGTGAACGCCCGTGCCGCGCTGGACGACCCGGATTCGGTGTTCTACACCTATCAGTCGCTGATTAGCCTGCGCAAATCGCTGCCGGTACTGACGTGGGGAGATTATGAGGATCTCCTGCCGGAACACCCTGCTCTGTGGTGTTACCGCCGTCAGTGGCAGGGGCAGACGCTGATAGTGGTGGCGAACCTGAGCCGCGAGCGCCAGCAGTGGCAACCGGCGCCGGTGCAGGGAGCATGGCGGGTCGCACTCAGCAACTATGAAGAGGCTTCCTCCCGTCCCGATACGCTGCAATTGCGCCCGTTTGAAGCTATCTGGTGGGTGCAGGACTAAGCCGTCTGTTTTGCCGGGCGGCGCTGCGCTGACCCGGCCTACGTTTGGCTAGACATCGTAGCGCCGCCGGGCGAAACACATTTTATGTTTAGCGATACGCTAAATGTACGACGATAACTTTTACATCGCGGCGTACCGAAAATAAAAATACCCCTGCCAATAAAATAACCTCGGCAGGACATTATGAAAAAGACAATTATTAAGACAACGTGTATTAGTGCATTATTATTGAGCGCGCAGGGATGGTGCGGAAATACGTCCGTTGACCTTCGATTTGGTCATAACACGCGCTCAGACGTAAATGATTCACGTATTAAGGTTATGCATCAGGCGGATAACGGTTTTTATTTCTCCGTTGAAGCCGCACAAAACCACAACGATACCTTTTTTGGCGATACCGACCGATATAACCCGGACGACAAGGGAGTCACGGAGGCGGCCCAGGAGATCGAAACGCGCTGGCGCTTCGATCTTGGAAACGGCTTCGCCGTCGCACCCGGCATGGTAACGGTTTTCACCGCCAGCAATACCCATTACCGCCCCTTCATTCAGGGCTGGAAAGCGTTCGATAACGGTTTAAACCTCTCTGCCCGTTATCGCTATAACACCGTCAATGATGCGCACAGTGACAGAGAATTAGACGGGAGCGGTTATACCCGCCGCCAGTCACACCAGTTCGACATCTGGTTCGCTTATAACATTGGCAAGTTCGGGATGTCCTACAACCCACGTTTCCGCTGGCAGGATGGTGTCGATCAGGGTACCGGAGATGACACCTACTGGGAACATACCGTCGCATTCAACTATAAGCTCGACGATGGCTGGACACCTTACGTCGAACTGGTCTCACTGGATAAAACATACATTACCGATAATGGCGATCATAAAAATGATTACGCCATCCGTCTTGGCGTAGTGAAAAAACTCTAACGGCCTGACTACACCGTATCGTGCTGCAGCAGCCTGCAGCCGATACGATCCACGGCGGTCAGCAGTTCAAGCTGTCCTTCCCGCTGATACAGCGAAACCGCATTGATATCAATCAACAGCGGCCAGCACAATGAAGAGAGCGCGGCCAGCGTAGACCCCTCGCGGGTGATCGCGATAATTTTTAACCCTTTGCGCAGCGCGTTACGCGCCATTTCAATTAAAGACTGTGTCTCTCCGGATTTACTGATCAACACCAGCGTTCCCTTCGATACTCGCGTCAGCTGATGCATATCATTAAGAATGAGATGCGGCAGGCTCGCCAGGGATAAAAAACGTGACAGATAGTTAAGGCTGGTGAGCGATGCGCCCCGTGCGTAGAGAAAAATAGGGCTGGAATGGATCAGCAGCCTGGACACCTCGGCCACAACATCGTCCCCCTGCTGCCCCACGTCAGGGTTTGCAGGCGCAGGGGTAGAACGATCGCGTAAAAAACGATACCGAAGCTCGGTATAGCTTTTATACCCCATTTTTTTACACACGCGATTTACGGAAGTCGTCGTCGTAAAAGTATCACGGGCAATCTCTTTTGCCGATATATTAGAAATATTCGACGCATGATGTTGAATGTATTCAAATATCAAACGTTCACTTCCCTGAAATGAATTCATATATTACACCCTGTTTAATCCCGACATGACATTACCATAATGGCAAAATAGCCTCTGGAAGGCGCTTCACATATTGCGTGCTCGCGTATCACGATACGTAATAAGTATTAGCAAACGTTAAAAACTACTTTGGCTTCTCTTTATACTTTCCCTGTTTTCACATCCAGGGAATTATGACAATGACGAAACAAAAAGTTGTCGCGGTAACGGCCTGCCCAACAGGCATTGCCCACACCTTTATGGCGGCAAATAAAATTATTGCATGGGCTAAAGCGCATAACATGGAGGTAAAGGTCGAAACGCAGGGCAGCGACGGCGTTAAAAATCGCTTAACAAAGCAGGATATTGCCTCCGCCACCGCCATTATATTGGCTACCGACGTTCCCATTCAGGATGCCGAGCGCTTTGAAAACATTCCCCACCTTCAGACCCGCACTCAGGAACTGATCAAGCACACCGATCGCTATCTGCGTCAGGCGCTGGCAATGGAAAAAAATGCCACCACCGTGGCAGATGAAGACGAGGACGATATCCGGCGTTCGGCTTACCAGATTTTTATTGGCCATATCATGGCGGCCATCAGCTATATGTTACCGGTCGTGGTCATGGGCGGGCTAATGATGGCGACGGCAAAAATTACCGGCCAGTTTATTAATATTGAACATTCGCCGTTCAGCGTGCTGGATAAAGTGGGCTTTATGACCATCAAGTTCATGTATCCCGTCTTCGCCATGTATCTGGCCTTTGCGATTGCCGGTAAACCCGCGCTGATCCCCGGGCTTATCGGCGGCATCATGTCCGACGATGTCTACAAACGCTTCTTTGATATTGAGGGCTTTATGCCGTCCGGTTTTTTTGGCGCCATCGGCATTGGCTTTTTTGTGGGCTATCTGGTGCGCTGGCTTAATGATTCTATTCACGTCCGCCAGCAGCTCACCACCATTAAGACCATGCTGATCGTCCCGCTGATCACCGGCATTACGCAGGTGATGGTCATGGAGTATCTGATCAACCCGATTTTTGGCTCGCTTAACCAACTGATGGTGGTCTTTTTTACCTCGGCAGGTGATACCGGACGCGGTTTCTATTCCGCGATGATTGCTGCAGGCACCGCTTTTGACCTGGGCGGTCCGGTCAACAAGGCGGCAGGTTCTGTCGCGCTCGGTCTGAATGGCATGAGCGAGACCTTTGACTTAACCGCCCGTGAACTCTCCATCGTGATCCCCTCCATTGGCGTTGGCTTTGCTGCATTCCTCAACGGCCGCTTTGGTCTGCCGAATGTCTTCAACCAGGAAGAGAAAACCGTTGGCAGCACCTCGCTGTTACTGGGTGTTATCGGGATCTCGGAAGGCGCTATCCCCTTCATCCTGAAAAACCCACGTCTGATCCCGGTGTTCATGACCGGTGCCGTCGTCGGCGCGCTGGTCGCCGTTGCCCTTGGCGTGAAACAAACGCTGCCTCTGCCCGCCATCTGGGGCTGGCCGCTGGCCACCAACGTGGCGGGTTACCTGGTGAGCGTCTTTATCGGCGCACTGATTTGCGCCCTGGGCGTGCTTTATGTCAGCCCAAAGCACGGCAGGTAAGGGGAACGCCATGAATCAGATCCACGTTATTGCCCACACCCACTGGGATCAGGAGTGGTACTTCACCCGTCAGGACAGCATGGTGCTGGCGTCATATAACTTTGCCGACGTCATCGACACGCTGGAGCAAAACCCGGCTTACCGCTGCTATCACCTTGACGGACAGATGGCGGTGGTGGATGACTTTCTCGCCATCAACCCGGATTATCGCGCCAGGCTGGAAAAACTGGTCACCGAGAAAAGGGTTTTTGTGGGGCCGTGGTATACCCAGACGGATACCTACAACGTGCATGGCGAATCCATTATCCGCAATCTCAAGTACGGTATCTTCGCCGCCCGGACGCTGGGGCATGCGATGCAGGTCGGGTATCTGCCGGATACCTTCGGTCACAATGCGCAGATGCCCACGATTTTGCAGGGCTGCAATATCGACAACATCGTCTTCTGGCGAGGTATCGATCACGACCGGCAGGCCAAAAACAGCCAGTTTATCTGGCGCGCGCCGTCAGGTGCGAGCGTCATCGCCTGCGTGATGGCGCTCGGGTATGGTGCGGCTAAAAATATCTCCGCAGAAGCCAGCCATCTGCAGGGGAAAATCTATCCGATGGTCGATCTGCTGCGATCGCGGGCCGGTATACATGACCTGCTCCTGCCCTGCGGTGGGGATCAGGTCAGCATTGACCCGACGCTGCCGACAGTTCTGCAGGTCGCGAGCACACACTCCCCGCACCAGGACCAGTACGTCATCAGCTCGCTGGAGCGCTACGTCGACATCCTGCGCGAACAGCGTGACCAATTTGAATGCTGGGAAGGCGAGCTGAAATCGCCGCGCTACACCCGTATCCACAAAACTATCGGCTCCGTGCGCTACGACATCAAAAAGAAAAATGATGAAATTGAGCGGTTTATCCTGCGACAGCTGGAGCCGACGATCGCCATGGCGCGGCATCAGGGGATCCCGGTCAACCTCTCAGTGGTCGATACGCTCTGGAAGAAGCTGTTGCGAAGCCATGCCCACGACTCCATCGGCGGCTGTAATAGCGATACGACTAACCGCGACATTCTGCATCGACTGGCGCAAACCGAGCAGCTGTGCCACAGCCTGTGGAATGTGGTGGTGAAAACCCTGGCTAGCGCCTGCGCTCAGGAAGGCGACCTGCTGCTGTTTAACCCGCTGGCGACCCCAGCGCGGCGCGTGATTAAAACCACGCTGTACAGCCGCGCTGAAAATATCACTCTGTCCTGTCAGGGGCGGCCCATCTCCTTTGATGTTCTGAAAAGGGATAGTCTGCCCGGCGGAACGGCAATTTCCCTTACCGCCGAAGGGGAATGCGAGACGCCCCTTCCTCCTTATTATCGCTGGCAGGTTGCAGTGCAAACCCCGCTTCTGCCGCCGGT
This sequence comes from Enterobacter sp. PP-008-ECC_S150, assembly GCF_045257065.1. NCBI lineage: Bacteria > Pseudomonadati > Pseudomonadota > Gammaproteobacteria > Enterobacterales > Enterobacteriaceae > Enterobacter > Enterobacter sp. PP-008-ECC_S150. Next base: position 46,181 of record NZ_JBJHHG010000013.1, read on the forward strand.
CGGCTATCTGACCGTAAACGTTGAAGATAGCCCCACGCCTTTCCGGCAGCCTGAACAGATAAAGGGAGGCGAAATAGAGAATGCACATTATCGGCTGACGCTGGACGCCGGAACGTTAACCCTGAAGGACAAACGCAACGGCAGATGTATCCCCTCTCTCTTCACCTTCGAAGACTGCGCGGATGCGGGCGACAGCTACGATTTCTCACCGCTCGCGGGCAATACGCCGACTCGCTGTTCTCATTTCACGCTTATTGACTGCCTGAAAACACCTCTTGTCGAAAAGCTGGTTATTGAGGCGACGCTGCTTCTGCCGCAGGATCTCGCCGGACGTCAGGATGCGGCCCGAAAACCGTTAACCCTGCGTGTGGCGTGCGAATTGCGCCATGACGATCCGAACCTGTATGTCGACAGTTCGCTGGAAAATAGCCACTGCGATCACCGGCTGCGCGTGCTGATCAATAGCGATATCCAGACTCATCACTCCATCGCCTCACAGCCCTTTGCGGTCATCCGCCGTAAAACGGGTTATGACGATGAAAACTGGCAGGAACGCTATCGGGAGAAGCCCGTGGATATCGAAACCAGCGATGGCATTATCGCTATCGCGGAAGCAGGAAAAGCGCTGGTGGTGAATAGCCGCGGCATGAAGGAATTTCAGATTATCGGCAGCGAACCGGCGGCTATAGCTCTGACATTGTTCAAATCGACGGGGGTGCTCGGGCGAAACGACCTTGACTGGCGACCGGGCCGGGCCTCCGGCATCAATAATACGGTCGTTGAAACCCCCGATGCCCAGTTGCTGAAACCGCTGCACTTTTCATTCACCGTCGCGCTGGCTGATAACGCTGACCATCTCACGCTTCGCCAGCTGGAAAATCAGGTGGCTGGAGAGCCTTATACCTATCAGCGGCAAACGCTGCATACGCTCGATCACCGCCTTGAGCGCTTTTCGTTACGTCTGTTTGAACGCCGCCTTCCGGCACAATTTTCGCTGCTAACCCTACCGGAGCCGCTCATTCTTTCTGCCTTGCCCCATGCCCAACGGTCGCCTGGTACGGTCGTCCGCGTGTTTAACGCCGGTACTCAGCCGGTTCGCGTTCCTGCGGCGCTGGCTGGGCTTCGTCAGATCAACTATCTGGAAGAACCCGTGCCGCCGGTCACGGCGATCCTCCCTTCCGCGACCTGCGATTTTTTGATTGAGGCTTAACATGAACTTGCTTGCATTGACGCACCCCGATCTGGTTTTTATCAACCCGCCATGCCGTACGCCTGAAGCGCTGATCCGCTGGCTCACCGAACCGCTCGCAAAGCGGAAAATCATCAGCGATCAAGAGGCGTTTATCCGCAGCGTTTTACAGCGTGAAAGTGAAGGACCTACCGCCCTGGGCGAAGCGCTCGCCGTTCCGCACGGTAAATCGGAGACGGTGCATCAGGCGGCGTTTTGCCTGGCGCTCTTTGACGACCCGATACGCTGGCCGGGACTGGAGGGGGAGGAAGAGGTGAGCATGGTCTTCCTGCTCGCTATTCCTCCTGCTGAAGCAGGCAGCACGCATATGCAGCTGCTGACGACGCTGACCAGCCTGTTGACGGAAGACCGGGTGCGTGAGCAGCTTCTGGCGGCGCGCACCCGGGAAGAGGCCATGTCCGCCCTGAGTACGGAAGCCCCCCTGTTGAACATGCGGTTCCCGCTCGTTCCCTTCTCATCCCGCTGGTGCTGGGCACCATCGCTAGCGCCGCCTTTTTACAGGCCGGGTTAAGCTGGGTCTGCGGGGGACATTAATTCCGTTGCGCTCAGCCCCTACCGTGCTGAGCGCTTGTTTTTGTTGAATAATTAATCAGATTTTTCTCCCCCTACTTTACAAAGCCTGTAGAGCCCGCCGTTTGTACTCTCGCCTTTTTACTTTGTTCTGCATCAAATAAAACGCAAACATGTTTGATGCAAATCACTATATGTAGCACTTAAAATGCACGCCGACCCAACATATTGTATTTATCGTCTACTATTCCAACAACAAGACGGCGCTTACGCTGGCCGGAATTGTGGATAACACGAACTGGGAACGCGGGAAGTCTTTGGCCCGGCGGGGAATACGCCCGGTGAAGTCTTCTCCACCTCTGTGGATAACCTGTTTTTAAAAAATGGAGTGATCATGACACCGCATGTGATGAAACGTGATGGCTGTAAAGTGCCGTTTAAATCAGAGCGCATCCAGGAAGCCATTCTGCGTGCAGCTAAAGCAGCGGGAGTCGATGACGCAGATTACTGCGCCACCGTCGCAGACGTCGTTAGCAGCCAGATGAACGAACGTAGCCAGGTCGATATCAATGAGATCCAGACCGCGGTTGAGAATCAGCTGATGGCGGGGCCCTACAAGCAGCTGGCGCGCGCCTACATTGAGTACCGCCACGATCGTGACGTGCAGCGTGAGAAGCGCGGTCGTCTGAACCAGGAGATCCGTGGCCTGGTGGAGCAGACCAACTCGGCCCTGCTCAATGAAAACGCCAACAAAGACAGTAAGGTGATCCCGACCCAGCGCGACCTGCTGGCCGGTATCGTCGCCAAACACTACGCCCGTCAGCACCTGCTGCCGCGCGACGTGGTCTCGGCGCACGAGCGCGGTGAGATCCACTACCACGATCTCGACTACTCTCCCTTCTTCCCGATGTTCAACTGCATGCTGATCGACCTGAAAGGCATGCTCACCCACGGCTTTAAAATGGGTAACGCCGAGATTGAACCGCCTAAGTCCATCTCCACGGCCACCGCGGTCACGGCGCAGATCATTGCCCAGGTCGCCAGCCACATCTATGGCGGCACCACCATTAACCGCATTGACGAAGTGCTGGCCCCGTTCGTGACGGCAAGCTTCAACAAGCACCGTAAAACGGCCGAAGAGTGGCAGATTCCGGACGCTGACGGCTACGCCCACTCCCGCACCGAGAAAGAGTGCTACGACGCCTTCCAGTCGCTGGAGTATGAGGTGAATACGCTGCACACCGCCAACGGCCAGACGCCGTTTGTCACTTTCGGCTTTGGCCTGGGCACCAGCTGGGAATCGCGCCTGATTCAGCAGTCCATCCTGCGCAACCGCATTTCCGGCCTCGGCAAAAACCGCAAAACGGCGGTGTTCCCAAAACTGGTGTTCGCCATTCGCGACGGCCTGAACCACAAGTTTGGCGATCCGAACTACGACATCAAGCAGCTGGCGCTGGAGTGCGCGAGCAAGCGCATGTACCCGGACATCCTGAACTACGATCAGGTGGTGAAAGTCACCGGCTCGTTTAAAACGCCGATGGGCTGCCGCAGCTTCCTTGGCGTGTACGAGGATGAAAACGGCGAGCAGATCCACGACGGGCGTAACAACCTGGGCGTGATCAGCCTTAACCTGCCGCGCATCGCGCTGGAGGCCAAAGGCAATGAAGCTGAATTCTGGAAACTGCTGGACGAACGTCTACAGCTGGCGCGTAAGGCGCTGATGACCCGTATCGCCCGGCTTGAAGGCGTCAAAGCCCGCGTGGCGCCAATCCTCTATATGGAAGGGGCCTGCGGCGTGCGTCTGAAAGCCGACGATGACGTGTCCGAGATCTTCAAAAACGGCCGCGCGTCCATTTCGCTGGGCTATATCGGCATCCACGAAACCATCAACGCGCTGTTTGGCGACCAGCACATGTACGACAGCGAAGCCCTGCGTGAGAAAGGCATCGCCATCGTGCAGCGCCTGCGCGACGCGGTAGACCAGTGGAAAGAAGAGACCGGCTACGGCTTTAGCCTCTACAGCACGCCGAGCGAGAACCTGTGCGACCGCTTCTGCCGTCTGGACACCGCCGAGTTCGGGATTGTGGAAGGCGTGACCGACAAAGGGTATTACACCAACAGCTTCCACCTGGACGTAGAGAAAAAGGTGAACCCGTACGACAAGATCGACTTTGAAGCGGCCTATCCGCCGATCGCCAGCGGCGGCTTCATCTGCTACGGCGAGTACCCGAACATCCAGCACAACCTGAAGGCGCTGGAAGACGTGTGGGACTATAGCTACCAGCACGTGCCGTATTACGGGACCAACACGCCCATCGACGAGTGCTACGAGTGCGGCTTTACCGGTGAGTTCGAGTGTACCAGCAAAGGCTTTACCTGCCCGAAATGCGGCAACCACGACGCGGCCCGCGTCTCGGTAACCCGCCGCGTGTGCGGCTATCTCGGCAGCCCGGACGCGCGTCCGTTTAACGCCGGCAAGCAGGAAGAGGTGAAGCGCCGCGTGAAGCATCTGGGGAATGGGCAGATCGGGTAATCCGCTGCCACGTTCATGCCCGGTGGCGCTGCGCTTACCCGGCGTGGTTATTCGCAATGAACTATCACCAGTACTACCCCGTCGACATCGTCAACGGCCCCGGCACCCGCTGCACCCTGTTTGTATCAGGCTGCGTCCACGAATGCCCCGGCTGCTACAACAAAAGCACCTGGCGCTTAAATTCCGGCATGCCGTTTACTGCTGACATGGCAGACCGAATCATTAACGACCTGAACGACACGCGCATCAAACGCCAGGGGATTTCGCTCTCCGGCGGCGATCCGCTGCACCCGCAAAACGTGCCGGAGATCCTGAATCTGGTAAAACGCATTCGCCGCGAGTGTGCAGGAAAGGATATCTGGGTCTGGACGGGCTACAGGCTGGAAGAGCTGAACGCGCAGCAAATGGAAGTGGTAGATCTGATTAACGTGCTGGTCGACGGCAAGTTCGTTCAGGATTTAAAAGACCCTGCGCTCATCTGGCGCGGCAGCAGCAACCAGGTTGTGCATCATTTGCGTTAATGAAAAGCGGATATTATTTATCCGCCTTTTTCTCAAAACCGACTCAAACTCTCCATCGCCACCGCCTTAAACTCGGCAAAATCACCGCAGCTGCAGAGCCGCGACATGGCCCGTTCGCGCAGGAAAGTGACAAAGATATCGTAAATCGCCATCGCCTCTTCATACTCGCTTTTGCTGATGGCGAGCAGGAAGATGACGTGCGCGGTTTCGTCGCCCCACTGGACGCCGTGCGGGGCGAGCACGGTATAGACCACCGTTTTCTGCGCCAGCAGGCCGAGGGAGTGCGGCAGCGCGATGCCGTCGCCGAGCATGGTGCTGACGATGGCTTCACGCTCAATGACCGAGTCCAGAAACTCCGCGCCGACAAACCCCTCGCCTTCAAGCTGCGCGCACAGTTCCCGGAACAGCGTCTGCTGATCGACAGGCTTATCAATAATGCGGAAATGGGCCGCGTCGAAGTATTTATCCAGCATCCACGGGCGGGTACGGTCCACCAGCACCAGCTTGCCGATCTGCTCCAGCTGATAGTCGGTCGGGAACGGGGCGATCGTCACCACCGGTTTCGACTTTTCGCTGACGCGGGCGGTGGCGATGACAAAGTCCTCGCTCAGCGATTCCACCTGCTCGTACTCGCGCAGGGTGAGCGTGCGCGTGACCTCAATTTGGGGATATTTACGCTGCAGCACCGCCTCAATCATGCGGACCATGGCATTACCGGCGTCGCAGACCAGCAGCACGCGCGGCTGGCGCTGGTAGCCGATGTTGTAGTGACGCTCCAGCCCGACGCCAATATGCAGTACCAGGAAGCCAATCTCGTTTTCGCTGATCGCATACGGCGTGTATTTGCCCCAGCTCGACACCGCCGCGAGCGTCATATCCCACGCCATCGGGTAGTGCTGCTTAATGTTATCCAGCAGCGGATTGGGGATCATGATTTGATACCGCACGCGGGTGATCATGGTTTTGATGTGCGTGAGCAGGTCCGCGTGCAGCTGCGCGTCGCTGAGCAGGTTGTAGTTATAGTGGGTGTTAATGTAGCGCAGGATGTAGTTAACCAGCGCTTCGTCGTCATCCGCGTTAATCGCGCTCGGGGCAATCTCCTGAATCTGCCGCGCCGCAATGTGCACGCACAGCCAGCTCTCCTCCGACGGTGAAAGCGCCTTGCCCGCCAGTCGCTGGATGGTCACCGCGATATCCTTCGCCGCCTCGCGCACGTTCTCTTCCACGTCTTCGGCGTGGAATTCCGGCAGCGGGTAACCTTCGCTGATGCGGCGCACCGACACCGCGCAGTAGAGGCGCAGGAACAGCTCGCCTTCGTCGGTGAGGCGGATATGGTGACGCGTTAAGGCGTCGTGCAGCACGGGCACCATCTGCTCCGCCACGCCCGCGTTGAGCGCCACGTCGGTCACCAGCGGGTTCAGGCTGTCCTGCTGCGCCAGCTCCCAAAGCAGATCGGTCAGGCAGGCGCGGGTCGACATCTCGCTGCCAAACAGCTTCATGCCGTGACGCGGGCGCGTTTCCAGCGTCAGGTTGTAGCGATGAAACCACTCGCGCACCTCCGCCATGTCGCTTTGCAGCGTGGCGCGGCTGACGAACCACTCGTCCGCCAGGTCCTCAAGCTTGAGTGAAAACGCAGAGGTCAGAAAACGCACCACCAGATAATGCACGCGCTCCGGCCCGGTCCGGGGAATACGCAGCGCGCGCGGGTGGGAGGCCTGTAGCTGCTGATAACGCGCAGCATCGTCAATTTTAAGCTGATAGCCGTTGCCCCGGCTCAGGATAAACTGCGCCCCGTGGCTCGCCAGCAGCGCATTCAGGGCGGTGATATCGGCACGGACGGTTCGCGTGGAGACCGACAGCCGCTGCGCCAGCTCGTCCTGCGGCAGCGTCTCGTTTTGCAGCAGGTCGAAAAGTTGCGCTAAACGTTGGTTCGGAAATCGCACGAGTTTGTCCTCTTACAGCTTAAGGTGAAATGACCATCTGGGATGGGCTGCCGACCGGGGTATAGTCTGGCTCAAAGCCTAGCTTGCCGTCCTGACCGACGCGGAAACGGGTAATGTTGTCGCTGCGCTGGTTCATGACGTACAGCCAGCGCCCCTGCTTGTCGAGCGTCAGGGTGCGCGGGTAGTCGCCGCGCGTCCACACGTCGTCCTGATGCGTCAGCGTGCCCTCTGCCGTTACGGTAAAGTGCCCGATGCTGTTATGCAAACGGTTAGCCACATACAGCTGCTTGCCATCGGCGCTTAATGCGAGCCCGGCAGCAAAGCTGGTGCCTTTGTACCTTTCCGGCAGGGCGGAAAGCGTTTTGCCCTCTTTCAGGGTGCCGTTGGCGTTCACGGTATAATGGGTCAGCGTGGACGCCTCTTCGTTAATCAGCCACAGGGCATCGCCTTTCGGCGTAAAGACAAAGTGGCGCGGCCCGGCCCCTTTCGAGGAGGCGCTGATAAACGGCGGATCGTTCGGGGTCAGCTTCCCTGTTCGATCGTCAAACCGGTACTGATAGATGCGATCTAACCCCAGATCGGTGGAAAACACGTACTTTCCGCTCGGATCGGCGGCGATCATGTGCGCGTGGGGGCCATTGTGATCGCTGATGGCAAAACTGCCCTCCGCAGCCGCTTCCGGCTTCGCCGCGCCCGGTTCACCCCGATCCTGATGCGTGTCCGTGGCCTCCCCCAGGCTGCCGTCTGCGTTGATCGGCAAAACGGCAATCGATCCGCTGACGTAGTTTGCCACCAGCAGGTGCTGGCCGTTCGGCGTCAGGGCAAGATAGACCGGCCCCGCGCCGCCGGACGCCACCTGATTCAGCTCGTTCAGTTCCCCGTTATCGCCGACGCGCAGCGCCTGCACCACGCCCTGCTCCACTTCGCTTGCCAGATAGAGCGTTTTGCCATCTTTCGCGAGGGTAAGCTGCGCGGCGTTCGGCAGCTTGCTCACCAGCGTTTTATTGCCGAGCGCACCGGTTTGCGGGTCGACGGTAAAGCGGTACAGCCCTTCGCCGTTGGGGTTGTAGGTACCGACCCAGGCGTACTGCGGCTGGGCGATGGCCGTGGTGGCGAGCAAAGAGAGTGAAGCGACGAGCAGGTTACGGGTGTGCATGGTGGCTCCTTTGGGTGTTATTACTTAACCAGCTTCTTCGTCATCGCCAGCAGCGTACGCACGTCTTCCGGGCGCGTGTCGCCGCTGGCCTTGTCGATAATCGAGCTGTAGATATGCGGGATGATTTTGCTCACGCCCGCGTCGAGGGCGATCTGCAGGATCTCTTCATAGTTTTCCAGATCGATACCGCCCGTCGGCTCCAGCCAGAAGTCGTGGCGGGCGCAGGCTTCCGCCACCGCCTGGTATTCGTCACGGCACTTCAGGCCGCCCATCGGGAAGTATTTGATCGAGCTGCCGCCGAAGTCTTTCAGCAGGGCAATCGCGGTTTCAACCGGCACGATACCGTCTGGTGCCGCGCTGCTCAGCGGGCCGGTGGAGATTTTTACCATCCCGACGGTACCGGTCGGCGAGACCAGACCGTTGACCACGGAGTCATTCTGCCCCAGCAGCGCGCGGCTGGTGGCGACGCCGGTAAAGACCTGATTCACGTGCTGCGGCTGCACCTGGCGGGAGATCTCGCTCACCATCGCGGACTGGTTCGGATCCCCCGCGCCAAGACCAACCGAGAGCGCATTATCAATCAGCGCGGCATAGTCGCGCATATCCGCCACCGCGCTGGCCACGTCCGGGTAATTTTTGGAGAGCACGCCCACCAGCACATGGCCTTCCGCCGCCTCGTAGATGGCGCTGGCGTTGGCTTTTGAGCCCGCCAGCACGTTCAGGCAGACGCGGTCACGGTAAAAGTTGGGGGTCAGTTTCATGCGTTTTTCTCCTGTCCTAATACTTCGCTAATGCGGCGGTACACAACGTTCAGCTGGTCAGCGTTTACGCTGCGCACGTCCGCTTCGATAATCCCTTCGTTAGCCTTGTAGCCGCGGAAATAAATGGCGTATTCCCCCTGCTTCAGCTTCGCCACCAGGTCGCCCGTGCCGACGCCGGTTGCGGCTTCGTCAAACTTAATTTCCGCTCGCGCAATGTCGCGCCCGGCGCTGTCCCAGACTACGCGCGCGGTGACGCCGTTCAGGGTGTTAAGCGCGTCGATAAACGGCGTCATCTTCGCCACCATCTCGGCGCCGCTCTCTTTGGTCGCCGTCAGGTAGTGTTCGATGGCGCAGGTCAGGCCGAGAATGCCCTCTTTGCCCACCTTCATCGCGCGGCCAATGCCCGCCGTCTGCCGCTTCACCCACTCAACGTACTGGGTCTTGCCGATCACCAGCCCGCTGGTCGGCCCTTCAATTGCCTTCGCGCCGCTGTAAATCACCAGGTCCGCGCCGGAACGGTAATAGGTATGGAGATCTTCTTCCGCCGCCGCGTCAACGATCAGTGGCAGATCGTGCTTGCGCGCCACAACCACCGCCTGCTCGACGCTGAGCATGCTTTTCTGCACGCAGTGGTGCGATTTAATGTACATGATCGCTGCCGTGCGCGGGGTGATCGCCGCCGCCAGCTGATCGGCGGAGCATTCGTTGGCGTAGCCCGCTTCCACCAGCCTGCCGCCGCCCAGCGCCACCATGGTGCCCACCGGCGCGCCAAAGTTCACGTTGTGGCCTTTCGGCAGGACGATCTCGTTGTTCTCAATCGGGGTCACGTGCAGGTTTTCCAGCAGCCAGTCGCTGTCTTTCACCAGCACCGCCGCCACGGACTGGGCAATGCCCGCCGACGCGCAGGAGACCACCGTCGCCCCCTCCACGTCCAGCAGCTTCGCGATGTACTCCCCGGTTTTATTGACCAGGTCCTTCATCTCGAAATAGTGATTCATGCCGTCCATCGCCGCCTGCACCACCTCCGGGCGCGGCGTGGAGACGCCCAGCGCCGTCATGCGGCCAGAGGTGTTGATAACCTGCTTTAAATGGTACTTCTCATAAATCGAAGGCATGTTCCGTGCTCCCTTGTTCGGTCATGTAGCCCTTGCCCGCGCGGATCGCGGCAAGCGGCACCAGAATGTGTTCAGCCTGCAGGCTGTCGTTTTCAGCATCCGTCAGCACCGTCGGCTGGCGTTTGAGCGTGAACAGCGTCAGGTCGGCGTCAAGACCCGGCTGGATGCGGCCCTTGCGCGTCAGGCGCAGGCCGTCTGCGGCGTTGGCGGTGACGCAGTCAATCACCTGCGGCAGGGTCATGCCGATGGCGAGAAACTTCGACATCACGCTCGCCAGGCTTCCTACCGGGCCGTTAATGCGGTTGCGGCAGTAGATATCCGAGCTGATGGTGTGCGGCAGAATGCCCATCGCGATGGCGCGTTTCGCCACCTCAAAGCTGAAGCTCGCCGTACCGTGGCCCACGTCCAGACGCACGCCGCGCTTCAGGGCGGAGGTGATGGAGGCGCGCAGCTCGCCGGACGGCGTCAGAATGCGGTTGGGTTTGCCGTTGTAGCAGTGGGTAATGATGTCGCCGGAACTGAGCAGTTCGGCAATCTCGTCGAGGTTCGGCGGGTTGTTGCCGATGTGCACCATCAGCGGCAGGTCGCCGTTCTCTTTCTGAATGGCTTTCGCGCGTTCCAGCGGCGTAATGCCGTTTTCACCGACCACGCTGCTGCTCATGCGCGCCTTCAGGCCGACGATAAAATCCGGGTGGCGCGTCACCGCCTGCTTCACCGCGTCGGCGGCAATATTCGCCATATTGGCCAGCTCGTTCTGGGCAATCAGCCCCACGCGGGAGATGTTGAGCAGGGCAAACACCTCGGTGGAGGCTTTGCGGGTAATGTTATAGAAATCATCCACGTCGTCGGCACCGGTACTGCCCGCGTCCACCACGGTAGTGACGCCGGTGGCAATGCCCACGCTGTCCGGCTCGTCGTGGTAAATCGGCGAGTTCGGGTAGCAGTGAACGTGGGAGTCAATCCAGCCTGCGCTGACGAACACGTCGCCGTTCAGCTCAACCGTTTTACGCGCGGGGGCGATAATGTCGCCCGTCGCGGCGATCTTCCCGTCCTGAATGGCGATATCGGTCAGGGTATCGTCGGCGAGGCGCGCACGGCGCAGGAGTAAATCAAACATGAGGATCTCCTGGTAAGGCGGGCGCCGCAGCGCCCGCAGGTATTAAAGGGCGACCGGGAACAGCCAGCCCAGCAGCATTGCACCAAGAATGGCGCCACCGGTGATCGGCTTCTGCCAGATGTAGAACACCAGCGCCCCCAGCAGGGAGCCGACGCCGATAGGAATGGAGGCGGTCATGGCGCTGAGGATAATCAACGGCCCGAGGAAGCGGCCGGAGGCGTTACCCGCGCCCATCATCACGTCCGCGCCGTAGGTGGAGTTGCTCTGGTTGATGGTGAACTTACGCGCCAGGATAATGACGTAGCCAATCGCCAGGCCAATCACCAGGCCGGTAATCAGCGCGGCAATGAAGTTGGTCACCGGGAACATGATGCCCGCCCCCAGCAGCAGCGCCGGAACGCCGAGGCCCACGCCGGTCTGAATCGCCCCGCCAATATCGAGAATGCCGACCAGCGACCCTTCAATGATGCGCGCAAACAGGAAGCTTGCGCCGAACGCCGCCACCGCGCCGTAAACGCCGGTATCAATGCCCGCTTTCAGCATCGCCACGAAGGCCACTTCGTTAAACGCGCCGATGCCGTAGAGGTAGTACATGTGCGTCCCGGCGAAGACGCAGGAGGAGAGCAGGCCAACGAAGATCGGGAACGACCAGTCGGCATACCAAAAACCTTTATTCTGTTCCATGTCGAGGCTCCTGTTATTTACCGCTGAGCGAGTTGTGGATCATGTCGAGCCAGTTCGGCACGGTCAGGTGGAAGGATTCGATCATCTTCATGTCGAAGCCGCGGAAGAAGCCGCTCAGCACGAAGAGCAGAACGATCGCCGCCATCATCACTTTGGTGACGTGGTTCCAGCCGCTCTCTTCCACGCCTTTACCGATCAGGATCCCCAGCACCAGGCCCGGTACGGCGTTGCCCATGATCAGCTGCGCCGCGCCGCCGAAAATAGTCGCCCAGAAGCCCGATTTTTTACCCGCGTCGATGGCCGCCAGCCAGAAGATCACCGGCATCACGGTATTGACCAGCAGGTTTGCCGCAGGCACCAGCACCTTCACGGCGGTGACCTGAAGCGCAGCGGGAACGGAGGAGGCGGTCAGGTTAAGGAAGGTGACGACGATCATGCCGATCACGCCGCAGGCAATCGCCATTTTGCGCGGGTCGTGCAGCGTTTCGCCGACGTTACGGTTTTTGATCATCAGTGCCGCCGCGCCCCAGTTTGGGATGATGCGGTGGTCGACGTCCTGTGTGAAAGCCCCTGCGGCCACGGAAGAGGCCCAGGCGTTAAAGAAGAAACCTAACCCAAAGGAGAAGTGGGACGCCGGATCCCCTTCGCAGGAGTTCAGTTCTCCCAACGTACGAAACGCGCCCATACCCTGAGTGGTAGGCGCATGAAACATGCGTGCAGCCCCGGCTCCGACACCGACGCCTACCAGGCCGCCGATGATGAGCGATTTTATTAATATAATTAAGAACATCAGTCTGCCCTTTTATGAATAATCAGCGTTGCGTGACGAAATCCACCCGATCGAGATTGATGGCGGTCACGTTGACGGTCACATCCAGCTCCACGCTGTAGGTGCGTCTTTCCCGGCGCAGAAAGAAGAACAGAAACGCTTCTTTACGCACCGCTTCTTGCGCCTGAACGACCTGCACATCCTGTGGCTCAATACGCAGTAAGATATGCGGTGAGGCTTTCATCACCGCGGCCTGAACGTGGTTGAGCGCGTCGGCAAAGGCGCGCGCTTTAGCGTCGCCTTTCCCCTTCACTCTCACCGTGGTTGTGAACTGTTCTTTCATGCTTATGCGCCGTATTTCTTCTGCCACGCCTGCACCAGACGCTCGCCCAGCTCTTCTTTATCCATAAAGCCAAAGCCCAGCACGTTGCAGCCTTCGTTGATGGCGGTGACGCCCTCGTCCACGGAACGCATGCCGTATTTAGCCTTGTAGCCATACTTAGTTTGCGCGGTGATGGCACCCGCGCCGCCGCTGCCGCAGAAGGAGATGCCGAAGGTGGCGTTTTCCGCCTTCATCACGTCGCCGAGCTTCATATCCGCCGCCATGCCCGGCACAACCACCGCGCGTCCACCGGCTTTTTCCACACCGGCCGCCACTTTCTGACCTTTACCCAGGCGATCGCCAATCACGACTGTAATCTGTTCCATGTGTTGCTCCTTAAAGGTTGTCTTTCGCGACTTCAAAGTGAACGGAGAGCAGCCAGGCTTCTTCATCAGGAAGATTGCCAAACTGCGCGACCACTTCACGGGCGAGCCGCATTGAATCGGGTGAAATTTCGTCGAACAGCTCCGCTTCGACCTCCGGCAGCGGCTCGCCGGTCACGGACCGGTGCGCCATGGCGCGGACGTGGGAGGTGAGCATCTGCTCCTGTACCGCGTTGGGGATGATGTTGTTCCGGGCCAGCAGGGCATAGACCTGCTGCAGCATGGTGTTTGCGAGTTGTTCTGTTTGCACCTTCTGTTCCCCAACGTCGTTCATTACCGCTCCGTTAATCACTGGTCTTACCCCGTTAATGGCTCTGGAATAAAACTAACGTTGGGGGGGAATTGTTTGTAGCGAGTTGTTTTCCACTTCGAAGTGGAAAGGCGAGCCGCAGCAGTGATCTGTGCCACATAAATGCGGTGAATCTGGATAAACCACTGTATTTACGTGATGAATATCACGCTATTAAGCGGCAACGAATGGGTAATCAGAGTGGAAAAGATTCCGAGCAGGCTCGTAGAAATGTGACGTGGATAAGGTTTTCTTATGGGGATTGGGTAGAGTGGCGGCGGGTGCTTGAGACTGACCGTCTCAGGCATGGGACGGAAAGTGGAAAGCCCCTACCTGAATTTAAATCAGGACGGGGCTGTAAACGACACGTCTAGCCACGTGATGTTTGCTACCTCGCCCGCTTTAAAGCAAGGAGGCATCCATGAAACGCCAATCCCCAAGTATCGGGGTTTTGATGATTATTTCTTTGACGATAATCATCTTAACGCTGGTGACGAGGAAAACACTGTGTGAGATCCGTTTTCGAAACGGCTCGCTTGAAGTGACAGCGCGGATGGATTGTCGCTCCGGCCAGTAGGGAGCAAAGATGCGGAGGCGCGTAATGCGCCTCCGCATACGGAGAAAGGACGTACAGCTCAGGCACCCAATTAACGATACTTTTTATGGTACGTGTTGCGCGTGGTCACAAACTGCTCGGCCGCCGCCTGGGCTTCTTTCACTTTGCCTTCGTTTGCCAGCTTCAGCGCGCCGTCGATCTGGCCGACCAGCACGTCAAAGCCGTGACGATAGTCCTTCATCTCTGCACTGTCTGCCGCTTTGCTTTCCAGCTTCGGTGGCGTCGCTTTTTGCGCGTCCAGCGCGGCTTCACGCATTTTGGTCAGGGCGTCTTTCATTTCCGCCGCATTGTCGGTCTTTTGCACCACCTTCAGGTTTTGCCCGAGGATGCCCATGTCTTCTTCAAGATCGGCAGCAAACGCAGAAGAGCCAAGAACCAGCGTTGAAGCTGCGACGATCGCTAACAGGTGTTTACGCATTGCTCACTTCCTTTTTTATTATTAACACGCCATTACGGGTATTACTGACCGGCGATTTTCATTTCCGGCAGTAACACAGAACCACACTGTATATTGCTACGTGTTTCAATATCGTTACCGACCGTAACGATGTTGCGCCACATGTCCTTCAGGTTGCCGGCAATCGTAATTTCGCTCACCGGATACTGAATTTCGCCGTTTTCCACCCAGAAGCCCGCCGCGCCGCGCGAGTAGTCGCCGGTGATGCCGCTTACGCCCTGGCCCATCAGCTCGGTCACTACCAGGCCGGTGCCCATCTCTTTCAGCATTTGCTCAAAGTTGAGGCCCTGTCCGGCAATGCGCCAGTTGTGGATGCCGCCCGCGTGGCCGGTGCTTTTCAGCCCCAGCTTGCGCGCGGAGTAGTTGGTCAGCAGCCACTGGGTCAGCACGCCATCTTTGACGATATCGCGACGCTCGGTACGCACGCCTTCGCTGTCGAACGGCGTGGAGGCCAGCCCTTTCAGCAGGTGCGGATGCTCTTCGATGGTCAGCCATTCCGGCAGGATCTGCTTGCCCAGCGAGTCGAGCAGGAAGGTCGATTTACGGTAAACGGATCCGCCTGCGATAGCGCCCACCAGATGGCCAAACAGGCCGGTTGCCACTTCGTTGGCAAAAATCACCGGGGCCTTCATGGTGGAGAGCTTGCGCGGCGACAGGCGGGACAGCGTGCGCTCGGCGCACTCTTTTCCGACCCACTCCGGAGACTGCAAATCTCCCAGCGCGCGGCCAATGGTGTAGGCGTAGTCGCGCTCCATGTCGCCGTTCTCTTCGGCGATGACGCAGCTGGAGAGCGAATGACGGGTAGAGCAGTAGCCCTGGAGCATGCCGTGGCTGTTGCCGAATACCTTGATGCCGTAGTGGCTGTTGAAGCTGCCGCCTTCGGTATTGGTGATGCGCTTATCGGCCTGCAGGGAAGCCTGCTCGGCGCGCGCGGCCAGCTCGATGGCTTCGTCCGGGGTCACCTCCGCCGGGTGGAAAAGATCGAGATCCGGCGCGTCAAAGGCCAGCAGATCTTTATCCGCCACGCCGGCGTAAGGATCCGGCGAGGTATAGCGGGCAATATCCAGCGCCGCCTGCACCGTACGGGCAATGGCGTCCGGGCTGAGATCGGTGGATGACGCGCTGCCTTTGCGATTCTGGTGATAGACCGTGATCCCCAGCGCGCCGTCGCTGTTGAATTCTACGTTCTCCACTTCACCATAGCGGGTGCTCACGCTGATGCCGGTGGTTTTACTGACCGCCACTTCGGCGCCATCTGATTTTTCTGAAGCAAGCATCAGCGCGGTGGAGACGGCTTCTTCCAGAATCTTACGCTGCGCTTCAACTTGTGAGGTTACTTTCATCGCAAATGCCATACTGTAAGAGAGAGTTAACTGAAGTCTAACAGAGAACCGTTTTTCAGTGCGCGTCTTAACTGGTAACATTAGCCTCTTTTTTTAAGGAGCCTGACATGACTAAGCAGCCCGAAGACTGGCTCGACGACGTTCCCGGTGATGACATCGAAGACGAAGATGATGAGATCATCTGGGTCAGTAAAAGTGAAATTAAACGTGACGCCGAAGAGTTAAAACAGCTTGGCGCAGAAATGGTAGAACTGGGTAAAAACGCGCTGGACAAGATCCCGCTCGACCAGGATCTGCGTGATGCCATTGAACTGGCACAGAAAATCAAAAAAGAAGGCCGTCGTCGCCAGCTTCAGCTTATCGGGAAAATGCTGCGTCAGCGCGACGTCGATCCGATCCGCCAGGCGCTGGACAAGCTGAAAAACCGCCATAACCAGCAGGTTGCCTTTTTCCATAAGCTTGAGCAGATCCGCGATCGCCTGATTGAACAGGGTGATGATGCCGTACCGGAAGTGCTGAACCTGTGGCCGGATGCCGACCGCCAGCAGCTGCGTTCGTTGATCCGCAACGCGAAGAAAGAGAAAGAAGGGAATAAGCCACCGAAGTCTGCGCGCCTGATTTTCCAGTATCTGCGCGAGCTGTCTGAGAACGACGAGTAATCCGTGCGGTTTTGCGCCGGATGGCGGCGTAAACGCCTTATCCGGCCTACAAGGTCGTGCAAAATGTAGGCCCGGTAAGCGCAAGCGCCACCGGGCTTTTTTTTACGCGTCGGCGGCCGCTTCCGCTTTCTTCGCCAGACCGTCCAGCAGCTTCTGATGGATCCCACCAAAACCGCCGTTGCTCATCACCAGAATGTGGTCACCGGGCTGAGCGGCTTTCACCACCATATCCGCGAGCGCATCCACATCCGCACTCCAGTGCGCAGGCTGAATGCAGGCATCGGCCACTTCCGCCACCTGCCACGGAATATGCTGCGGCTGCAGCAGGAAGACCTCATCGGCGCGTCCCAACGACGGCGCCAGGTCGTCTTTGCAGATGCCCATCTTCATGGTGTTCGAGCGCGGTTCCAGCACCGCCAGAATGCGGGCCGTGCCGCCGACCTTGCCGCGCAGGGCGGCAAGCGTTGCCAGGATCGCCGTTGGGTGGTGCGCAAAATCGTCATACACGGTGACGCCGTGGGCTTCACCGCGCAGTTCCAGACGGCGGCGGGCGTTGATAAACGAGCCCAGCGCATTCGCCGCATCCGCAGGCAGTACGCCGACGTGACGCGCCGCAGCAATGGCCATCAGGCCGTTGTGCATATTGTGTTCGCCCACCAGGCCCCACTTCACCTCACCCACTTTTTCACCGTCGAGCAGCACTTCCCACTCGGAGGCATCGGCGTTGAGCTTCTTCGCCTGCCAGTGGCCCTGCTCACCCACCAGCTCCTGCTCGCTCCAGCAGCCCATTGCCAGGGTCTGCTTCAGGTTGATGTCGTTTTCCGGCAGGATGATGCGGCCCTGGCCCGGAACAATGCGCACCAGGTGGTGGAACTGTTTCTGGATCGCTTTCAGGTCGTCGAAAATATCCGCGTGGTCAAACTCAAGGTTGTTGAGGATCAGCGTGCGCGGGCAGTAGTGCACGAACTTGGAGCGCTTGTCGAAGAACGCGCAGTCATACTCGTCGGCTTCGATCACAAAGAACGGGCTGTCGCCCAGACGTGCAGAAACGTCGAAATTACCCGGCACGCCGCCGATCACGAAGCCCGGCTTGTAGCCGCAGGCTTCGAGGATCCAGGTCGCCATCCCCGCGGTGGTCGTTTTGCCGTGGGTACCGGCAACGGCAACCACCCAGCGGTCACGCAGGACGAAATCGTGCAGCCACTGCGGGCCGGACATGAACGGAATATTGCGTTCCAGTACCGCCTCAACGCACGGATTGCCGCGGGTCATGGCGTTGCCAATGATCACCAGGTCCGGCTCGGGATCCAGCTGGCCGGCATCGTAGCCCTGAATTAAAGAGATGCCCTGCTTCTCCAGAAGTGTGCTCATTGGCGGATACACATTGGCGTCCGAACCTGTCACTTCATGGCCCAGCGAGCGCGCCAGCATTGCCAGTCCGCCCATGAAAGTGCCACAAATCCCCAATATATGAATGCGCATACGTCACTATCCTTCTTCAATGTGGCGCACATTTTACTCACATGTTAGCGGCTGTGAAACGCATTTCAGGTAAATCCGTATCCTGCTGGCGCGATTCACCTCTGCGCTACTATTTGAATATTTGTTAAGATTGTTGGGCTTTAGTCGTTTTAGTGAACATACAATCGCTCTACTCACAAAGATGCAGGGAAAGTGTTATGAAAACGTTAGGTGAATTTATTGTCGAAAAGCAGCACGAGTTCTCTCATGCTACCGGTGAACTCACTGCTTTGCTGTCGGCAATAAAGCTGGGCGCTAAGATCATCCACCGCGATATCAACAAGGCCGGTCTGGTCGATATCCTGGGTGCCAGCGGTGCCGAGAACGTTCAGGGCGAGGTTCAACAGAAGCTCGATCTGTTCGCAAATGAAAAATTGAAAGCTGCACTGCGCGCGCGCGACATCGTTGCGGGTATCGCCTCTGAAGAAGAAGATGAAATTGTTGTTTTCGAAGGGTGTGAACACGCGAAATACGTTGTTCTGATGGATCCGCTCGACGGCTCCTCAAACATCGACGTCAACGTTTCTGTCGGTACCATTTTCTCCATCTACCGCCGCGTCACGCCTGTTGGCACGCCGGTGACCGAAGAAGATTTCCTGCAGCCGGGCATTAACCAGGTTGCTGCGGGTTACGTCGTTTATGGCTCCTCCACCATGCTGGTTTACACCACCGGCTGCGGGGTGCACGCCTTTACGTACGATCCGTCACTGGGCGTTTTCTGTCTGAGCCAGGAACGCATGCGCTTCCCGGAGAAGGGCAACACCTACTCCATCAACGAAGGCAACTACATCCGCTTCCCGAACGGCGTGAAGAAGTACATCAAATTCTGCCAGGAAGAAGATAAAGCGACGCAGCGCCCGTACACCTCCCGCTATATTGGATCGCTGGTTGCGGATTTCCACCGTAACCTGCTGAAAGGCGGCATCTACCTCTACCCAAGCACCGCCAGCCACCCGGACGGAAAGCTGCGCCTGCTGTACGAATGCAACCCGATGGCGTTCCTCGCCGAACAGGCGGGCGGCAAGGCCAGCGACGGTAAAGAGCGTATTCTGGAGATCGTGCCGGAAAGCCTTCACCAGCGCCGTTCATTCTTCGTCGGCAACAACCACATGGTTGAAGACGTTGAACGTTTTATCCGTGAGTTCCCGGACGCGTAATCTCTCTCCCGGGGAGCCTGTCAGGCTCCCCAACACATTTATATATTTTACCGTATAAGTGTTTATAAAAAACATGCTTTAATATTCACCACTGCTCCTGCATTATTTCCATAACAGTTTGCCAGATATTTCGTGGAGCAGAATCGCAATGAAAAATTATTCCCGTGCGACTACCGGTATAGATTTAAATCTTATCCCCGTATTTATTGAAATCGTCCGCTGCGGCAGCATGGCGAAGGCCTCGCTGCGCCTGGAGATGTCCCGCCCGGCGGTGAGTCTGGCATTAAAGCGCTTTAACCAACTCTTTGATGAACCATTATTTTACCGCAAAGGTTTATATCTTGAGCCGACGGAAAAAGCGTTAGATTTGACCCGCTCGCTGGAAATATTAATGGGTGAAATTCACGATAATATAGCTGGCGTTAATTCAGCACGAAATAAAACCCCGACACAGAACGTGCCGGGGCGCGAGAATATTATGCCGCGGTCTGAGCCGACACTTTGAAGGATGACATGGCTTCCATCAGCTGGCGCGACTGCTCCTCAAGGGAGCGGGTCGCGGCGGAGGATTCCTGCACCAGCGCCGCATTCTGCTGCGCGGTTTCGTCCATCTGATTCACCGCAATATTCACCTGCTCAATGCCGCGGCTCTGCTCCTGAGACGCAGTGGCAATTTCACGCATCAGTTTGGTCATGCGCAGCACTTCGGTTGCGATCTCATCCATCGTTTCGCCAGCCTGCTGGGCCAGCTCGCTGCCCTCGTTAACGTGGGTCTGCGAATCGCTGATAAGGGAGCGGATCTCTTTCGCCGCGTCGGCGCTGCGGCTGGCCAGGTTGCGCACTTCACCCGCGACGACGGCAAACCCGCGCCCCTGCTCGCCCGCGCGCGCCGCTTCCACGGAGGCATTAAGCGCCAGAATATTGGTCTGGAAGGCAATGCCGTCGATCACGCTCAGGATATCGGCGATGCGCGCCGAGCTGCCGGAGATATCGCGCATTTTTTCAATCACGTAGCAGACCATTTCGCTGCCGTGATCGGCCGTGTCGGACACCGACTTCGCCAGCTGGTGCGCCTGCTCGGCGTTATCGGCATTGAGTTTCACCGTGGCGGTGATCTGCTCCATGCTGGCCGCCGTCTGCTCCAGCGACGTGGCGGTGGATTCCGTACGCTCGGCAAGATCGCGGTTTCCCAGCGTCAGCTCGCGGCTGCCGGTGTCGATTTGCGCGCTGGCATCGCGTACCCGCAGAACCGAGTTCATCAGCGAGTGCCGCATCTCCTCTATCACCGCGTTGAGGCGGTTAAACTCCTGGCTCGCGGGTGCCGTCAGCGTATGGGTTAAATCGCCTGCCGCCACATTTTCCAGCTGAACAATCGAGGCCGAGAGCGGCTTGAGCAGCATATGGCGCAGCGCCAGCCAGGCGAGGACGATGATGCCCGCCGTCAGCAGCGCGGCGACGATAATCAGGATCAGAACGCGGGTTTTGCTTGCCTGAACGGCGGTCACTTCCGCCTGACCACGCGCTTCGCTCCACTTCTGAAACGCCTGCATGTCGTTATCAAACTGCTTCGCCACCGGAATCAGCGTCTTCTCCAGGAGATCGTAATACCCGTCCGCGCTCTGGTCATTCAGGGTTTTCAGCATCGGGTTGATCCCCTGCTGGTTATAGGTCGCCAGGCTGGCCGCCACCTTATCGAGCAGCCGCTGCCCCTCCTCGTCAGCCACGCCGCCGTCGATCACGCCTTTCAGCGTTTTCTGGGCCAGGGCAACTTCCTGATTGATGTTTTTTACCGCGTTGGCCGCATCGTCCAGCAGGCCGATTTCCATCATGCGAACGGCCTGGCCCGCCTCATTGCGCGCGCGCAGGATCAGCGTATAGCCTGAATTTAGCTGCACCATCTGCTCACCCTGTAGGTGATTGATGCGCTGCAGTGAAGAAGAACTCTGCGTGAGGGCATAAATGCCGATGCCGCTGACAATCAGCAGCAGAAGGGTCATAACGGCCAGTAAAGAGAGCAAGCCGGTACGAATCGATAGCGTTTTAAGCATGATATTATTTCCGGTAGCGAGATATTTCTGGACAGAAAAAAAGGTTATCGGCCGCTACCGGAAAATGTTTAGACTTTAAGCAAATTCAGCGTGTTATCGCTCTGTTACCGATGTGTTTACGCGGGTAACAGGTGAGCTTTGACGCTTCTCCCAGAGCACCGTCAGCCCCCGCTGCAGGCCAATAAAAATAAACAGCAGAATGCCGATGGCGATCTTCGTCCACCACGAGCTGAGCGTGCCGTCAAAGTTGATATAGGTTTGTATCAGCCCCTGGATCGCCACGCCGAACAGCGTTCCCAGCACCGTCCCCACCCCGCCGCTGAGCAGCGTGCCGCCAATCACCACGGAGGCAATCGCGTCCAGCTCCACGCCCACGCCTGCAAGGGCGTAGCCCGCCTGGGTATACACCGAGAAGACGATACCCGCCAGCGTCGCCAGGCCGGTTGAGAGCATATAGATGCGGATGGTGGTGCTGCGGGTCGAGATCCCCATCAGGTTGGCCGACGTGGCGTTACCGCCAATCGCGTAAACCTGATTGCCAAACCGGGTACGGTGGGCAAGGAAGATGCCAACGACTACCACGCCCAGCATCAGCAGCCCCATCGCGCTCAGCCGTCCGCCGCCGGGAATTTTCCACGCCAGGCTGGAGAGCGTGTCGTATACCGGATGGTTAATCGGAATCGACTCCTCCGACACCAGGTAACTCACGCCGCGCAGAAAGAACATGCCCGCGAGGGTAATGATAAACGCCGGAATTTTTAACGCGTCGATCAGCAGCCCCATAAAGGCGCCAAACGCGCAGCCCATCACCAGCACCAGCGGAAACGCCACCAGCGGGGAGATCCCCCAGAAGCCGATCGCCTTCGCGAGGAACACGCCCGTAAAGGCGATCACCGAGCCGACGGAGAGGTCGATCCCGCCAGAGAGGATCACAAACGTCATGCCGACGGCGATGATGCCTAAAAAGGCGTTATCGGTCAGGATATTGCAGATCACGCGCGTCGAGGCAAAGCCGGGGAACTGGGTCAGACAGTAGAGATAGCCCAGCACAAACACGCCCAGCGTGATCGTTAGCGGTAAATTACGTTTTATCATGGCCACGGATCCCCTTAATGATGCTGACAAAGCGCGGCGACTGGACGACAAGCACGCAGAGCACGACTACCGCTTTCACCACCTGGTTAAGCTCCGGCTGGAATCCCGAAAGCAGGATCCCGGTGTTCATGCCCTGAATGATCAGGGCGCCGATCGCCGAGAGCAGCAGGTTAAAGCGTCCGCCCATCAGCGACCCGCCGCCGATCACCACCGCGAGGATCGCGTCCAGCTCCAGCCAGAGCCCGGCGTTGTTGGCATCGGCCCCGCGAATATCCGCCGCAACGATGATCCCGGCGATGGCGGCGCAAATACCGCTCAGCACGTAGGTCAGCATCACCATCAGCTGCGTGTTGACCCCGGCGTTGCGCGCGGCGCGGATGTTGATCCCAACGGCCTCAATGAACATTCCCAGCGCCGTTTTGCGGGTAAAGAGCCAGAACACCACTAACGTCACCAGGGCAATCATCACCGGCGTCGGGAAGAACAGAAGGTTGCCGCTGCCGAGCCACGCCAGGCTCGGGGAGTTAAAGGTGACAATCTGTCCGGAGGTGATGAGCTGCGCGACGCCGCGCCCGGCCACCATTAGAATGAGGGTGGCGACAAAGGGCTGAATTTTCAGCACCGCGACCAGAATGCCGTTCCATAGTCCTGCCAGCACGCCGGTGCCTAAGGCCGCCAGTAAAACAACCGGCAGGCTGTGTCCGGCCACGGTCATGGAGGCTGCCGTGGCCCCGGCGATAGCCATCACCGCGCCAACGGAGAGGTCAATCCCGCCGGTAGCGATGACCAGCGTCATCCCGATGGCCAGCAGCGCCACGGGGGCGGCACGGTTTAAAATATCAATCGGGCTGCCAAACAGGCGGCCATCCTGGACAATAATCTGGAAAAAATGCGGCGCGACCAGGCTATCCACCAGCAATATCACCAGCAGCGCCGCGATTTGCGGCGTGCCGGTTGGCCAGCTGAAGCGGCGCTTTGACTCACCGGTTTGCGAAAGCGAACGGGGCATCACGATTCACTCCTTATGCCGCGATGGCATTCATGATCGCCGGAACGGACAGCTTATCCAGCGGGATCTCAGCCACCTGTTTGCGATCGCGCATGATGATGACGCGATCGGCATAGCCCACCAGCTCTTCCAGCTCGGACGAGATAACCAGCAGCGCCAGCCCGTCCGCGCACAGGGTTTCGATAAGCCGGATAATTTCGGCGTGCGCGCCGACGTCAATGCCGCGCGTCGGCTCGTCGAGGATCAGGAACTGGGGTTTGGTCAGCAGCCAGCGCGAAAGCAGGACTTTTTGCTGGTTACCGCCGGAGAGAAATTCAATCGGCTGTTCCGCGCTCGGCGTGCGGATACCGAGCTGGCGGATAAAGCGCTCGGCAATGGCGTTTTGCTCGCGCTTAGGGATCGGACGCAGCCAGCCGCGCTGCGCCTGTAGCGCCAGAATGATATTTTCCCGCACCGAGGCTGCGGCGATAATACCGTCCGTTTTCCGGTCTTCCGGGCAGAACCCCACGCCCAGGCAGGAGGCCTGATGCGGCGACCGCAGGGTTTGCGGTTTGCCTTTAATCAGCGCGCTGCCGCTGTCGGCCGGCTTGATGCCAAAGATCACCTCGGCGGTTTCGGTCCGGCCTGACCCTAGCAGGCCCGCCAGCCCGACAATCTCGCCTGGCCGCACCTCAAGGTTAAACGGCGCGATCGTCCCTTTTTTGCCGTAGTTGCTGAAGGCGGCGACCGGCTTCTCGCTCAGCAGCGTGCGCCCTGCGCGCTGAAGGGCGTTGGTTTCCAGCTCGCGGCCCAGCATCATTTTCACCAGCTCGATCTGCGGCAGCTCGCGGGTTTCGCGGCAGCCGACAAAGCTGCCGTTGCGCAGCACCGTAATGCGATCGCTCACCTCGTAGACCTGATCGAGGAAATGGGTGACGAATATCAGGCTGACGCCCCGGTCGCGCAGCTGGCGCATCAGGGTAAAAAGCATCTCGACTTCCTGGGTATCGAGACTGGCGGTGGGTTCATCGAGGATCAGAACTTTCGCCGAGAGGTCGATCGCGCGGCAAATGGCGACGATCTGCTGCATCGCCACGGAAAAGCGGTTCAGCGGCTCGCGAACGTCGAGGGAGAAGCCGTACGATTCCATCAGGTTCGTCGCTCGCGCCTCCATCTCTTTACGGCGCAGCAGGCCAAAACGCCGAGGTTCGCGGCCAATAAACAGGTTATCCGCCACCGACATATTCGGCAGCAGGTTCACTTCCTGGTAGACCGTCCCGATCCCCAGCTGTTGGGCATGGGCGGTATTTTTCGGCGCAATGGCGCTGCCTTCCAGCCAGATGGTGCCGCGGTCGGCGTGATAAACGCCGGTCAGGGTTTTAATCAGCGTCGATTTTCCCGCGCCGTTCTCGCCCAGCAGCGCCATAATTTCGCCGCGCCGCAGGCTGAAATCGACGTTATCCAGCGCCTTCACGCCGGGGAAGAATTTACTCAAGCCCTCTGTGCGGAGGATTTCCTGGTGTTGTTCAGTGGTCATGGTTTCCCCCTGCATCAAGCCGGATGGCGCTACGCTTATCCGGCCTACAAAAGAGCGTATCGTAGGCCGGGTAAGCGTAGCGCCACCCGGCATGTTCAGACGGGCTTAATAGCCCATATTTTTCTTCTTCTCTAACTCTTCTTTCGCCGTGTCCGGCAGGTAGAGCGTGGACTTGGTGACCGTCACCTTCTCAGGCAGGGTGCCGTCTTTCTTGAATTTCTCCAGCGCGTCGAATGCCGGGCCCGCCATGTTTGGCGTCAGCTCAACGCTGGCGTTGGCTTCGCCGTCGATCATCGCTTTGTAGATGTCAGGTACGCCGTCGATAGAGCCGGTGAGGATATCTTTGCCCGGCTTCAGGCCCGCTTCTTTGATCGCCTGAATGGCACCAATCACCATGTCATCGTTGTGGGCGTAAACCATGCAGATGTTTTTGCCGTTGTTTTCCGCCTTAATGAAGCTCTCCATGACCTCTTTGCCTTTACTGCGGGTAAAGTCGCCGGACTGAGAGCGGATAATCTTGATGTTTGGCGCTTTCGCGATGGCCTCAGCAAAGCCTTTTTTACGGTCGATAGCCACGCTCGCACCCACGGTGCCCTGCAGCTCAACGACGTTACACGGCTTGCCGTCGACCTGTTTCACCAGCCAGTCGCCAATCAATTGCCCTTCAAGCACGTTGTTGGCGGTGACGGTGGTCATATAGAGGGATTTGTCTTTGACGTCGATGGAACGGTCGAGCAGGAAGACCGGGATCTCAGCGTCTTTCGCTTCCTTCAGGACGGGTTCCCAGCCGGTCGCCACGACGGGGGCAATAAAGATGGCATCCACGCCCTGGGCGATAAAGGAGCGCACGGCTTTGATCTGATTCTCTTGTTTTTGCTGACCATCGGCGATTTTCAGGGTGATGCCGCGTTTCTGAGCTTCGCTTTTCGCCACGTTGGTTTCTGCCGCTCGCCAGCCAGATTCAGAGCCGACCTGCGAAAAACCTACGGTTAAGGGAGCGGCCATCGCCATAGACGACATGGCTGCCGAAACGGCTGTGACCAGGAGTAAGCGCTTCCACATATGAACGTCCTCGTAGGGTGAGTTATTGTTGGTTAAAAGATGTTCTGCGGAATGACTATAGCCCATGAAATAGGTAACGAATTGCGTTACATCACACTTCAGAAAAGTGAATAAAACGTTAATCACAAGTTTGTAATCGCTTTCATTTCATCATGAAAAATGCGGCTATGTTTATGGATTTTCCTGTCATGGAATCGGTCTGAAAAGTGGAGAAAGCGGGGAGAGAAAGCGAAAACAGGCGGAGACATTCAGCGCGAGTTGGCTATAATACCTGCCACGAATTTACCATCCATTTTAAAGGACACCGACATGAGCTTACTCAACGTCCCAGCGGGTAAAGAACTGCCAGAAGACATCTACGTTGTTATCGAAATCCCGGCTAACGCAGATCCGATCAAATACGAAGTGGACAAAGAGAGCGGCGCCCTGTTCGTAGACCGTTTCATGTCTACCGCGATGTTCTATCCGTGCAACTACGGCTACATCAACCACACCCTGTCTCTGGACGGTGACCCGGTTGACGTGCTGGTCCCAACGCCATACCCGCTGGAGCCAGGCTCCGTCATTCGCTGCCGTCCAGTTGGCGTGCTGAAAATGACCGACGAATCCGGTGAAGATGCCAAGCTCGTTGCGGTACCGCACACCAAGCTGAGCAAAGAATACGATCACATCAAAGATGTGAACGACCTGCCAGAGCTGCTGAAAGCGCAGATCACTCACTTCTTCGAGCACTACAAAGACCTCGAAAAAGGCAAGTGGGTTAAAGTTGACGGCTGGGACAACGCGGAAGCGGCGAAAGCAGAAATCATCGCCTCCTTCGAACGCGCTGCTAAGAAGTAATTCTTACTGCTGTTAATGAAGCCCCGCGAGTCGGGGCTTTTTTGTGGGCGGTTTCCGGCAGTTAGCTCACTATCGCCTGCAGCCGCAAAAGAGCATCTTCTACCGTTTCATCGGACGCAACGCCAATGCGTTTGGCCTGCCGCGCGCCTAAATCCATCATGCGGATCTGGTTGACGAGAATCACGCCCTGAATGTCACCGTCTTCGCAAGAAAGCGCCAGGCTGAACCCCGCGTAGCGGGCAAAATTGCCGCCCTGAGTGACGGGCGCCACCAGCGTCATGCCCAGCTGATTGAACGCGCTCACGGAAAGCACCAAAGCGGGCCGTCCTGATCCCTGCTGCTCGTGGCCGCTGGCAGGATCGAACCCAACAAGAACGATGTCGCCTCGTTCAAAACAGGGCCGCTTTACCATACCTCATCACCCGCCGGCTTGGCGTTCCCCCACACCTCCTGCTCGCTTATTTCAGGCGCGGACATATCGCACTGAGCGAGCAACTCTTCCAGTGAATACTGCTTTGTTACCGGAGTGAGCACTAACTGATTATTCGTCACACGAGCCTCCATACTCTGGCCCGGCTTCAAGCCGAGCGCTTTCATCACCACGCCAGGAATGACCATACCTGCGCTATTTCCCCATTTCTTAATGGTTATACGCATCTGCACCTCCGAAGTTATACAGAGTATAACTCTTTTGGCGACGACAAGGTTTTACACCCTCAAAAGTGTGGAGACCAGCAAAAAAAGCGCAGTGATGAAGAAAGCAGAAACCTGCTCGACGAAAAAAAGAAATTGATGAGAAAAAGGCGCAGCAGAGCGTGAAGAACGTTGCAAAAAAACAACGCCACCTTACGGTGGCGTTGTCGTTTTTCAGTACTGGTCTCTGTCTAACCAGTTACCGCTTACGATCCGCGTTAACCCTTCGACCGGACGCTGGTAGACGTACATCCACGCGCTTCCGTACGGCGTCTGGATCAACTGGCGCGCGTATTCACCGCCCCTGGTGCGCAAGGCATCAAGTTCGGCAAGCGTCGCGTTATCAATACGATACACTTCACCCTGTACTGTTCCTTCGCCCGGAACCGCGCCTGGATAGTGGCCCAGGCTGTACAACTGGTAGTTCTCGATATTGTAATTCCCCAGCAGCAGGGCATTGGTCATCCAGTGACTGTTGCCTTGCTTGGTTCGTAAACTGCCGTAGACAAATATTCGCATTGCTAAAACTCAAACTGATAGAGCAGATCAAGTGCCTGGTCTACGCCGGACACTGCTTCCAGATATAGCTTAGGCATCAGGCGATAGCGTAACGTGAGTGTTGCCAGTGAGTCAAAGATCCCCACACCATATTTTACCTGCAGACCCGGCAGTACATAGCCGCTGACCACCACCTGCGAGGAGTCACCCACGCCCTGGGTGTCCAGCGCCAGATTACTTACGCCGAACGTCTCGCCGATTTTACCCACAACCTGCCCACTTTGTGCAACCCCCAGCCCCACGAGCATCGAGGTCATTGCCGCGCTGTCGCTCTGACCGCTGTCGAGACCCTGTCCGCGCAGCAGGTAAGAGAGCGCTTCCTGCTGGGACATTGTCGGGTCAGAGAAGATCTCCGCCTTCGGTTCGTCGGCGGAACCGGTGACGCGTACGCCGGCAATGACGTCGTTTTCCGTCGCTTCCGGGTTACGAATCGCTTCGATATTCAACAGGGGCTGATCCGGTGGACCAGAGAACAGCAGCTCGCCTTTACGGACAATCAGATCCTGACCATAGGCGTGGAAGCGCCCTTCAGGAATATTGATCTGCCCGTTGAGGCCAAGCCCTTGTTTATCCTGCGCCACCTTCAGGTCGCCCGTAAGCCTCGCCTTCAGCCCAAACGCATCCAACCGCACGTTATTCCCCACGTGCACGATAAGGTTACTATTAATCGGTATGCCAGCGCTCTTCTGTTCGACAGGTTTCAGATTTTCATTGAGCATAACTTCATCACTTGAGACGCCGACCGCGCTTTCCGGCACGTCGTGAACCACGATGCGCGCCCACGGCACGTCGACGCGACCGTCAAGCGTGAAGAGGCTTGGCGTGGCCTCAAAGACCACATCAGGCGAGACGTCCAGGCGCACCATTGGCGGCACGGTGATACGCACCTTGCTGCCCTTCGCGGCAATACGGGCGCGCCAGTTGTCGAGCTGGCTCCAGTCTGCGTCGCCGCTCAGGTTGATTTGACCTTGTTGCGTCAGCACCGATCCGCTCAGCGTCGAGCTCATGCCGTTGAAGTTCATCGCAATCTGGCTGGGCTGCATGTCAAACGGCATAAAGTTGCCGTCGATGTCCACGCCGCTGAGCCGCATCTGACCGAACAGCTGCGGGCTTTGCGCGTTGCCGCCCAGGCGCAGGTTAGCGTTCAGCATGCCCTCGGCCTTTTCCCCGCGGGCGAAAATCGGGTTCACCATCGCCAGGTTGAAGTTGCGGATATTGACGTTGCCGCCCAGATTACGCCGTCCCTGCGGGTCGGTAATCTGGACCTGACCGTCAAGCTGTCCGTTGTTGGTGAGGCGGATCAGCCACCCCAGCTCCGCACGGTTGTTATGCAGGTCCGCGCTCAGGTTGAGCGTATCGAACGCCACCGGCAGCGGCGCGTCGTTGACCTCCTGCGTCACCTTCACGTTACGCCCGGACAGCGTGACGCTGCCCTGCGGTAGCCCCTCTTTGGTGGTGTCCCAGGCCACGTCGGCTTTCCCGCTGAAGACGCCGCTGGCCTGGGTAGTGTCCGGCATAAACGGCTTCAGCATCGCCAAATCGAAGCGGTTAAGGTTGATCTGCGCGCGCCCTTCCGCGCCCGCATCGATGGTCTGCGGAACGCACAGTTCCGCATTCGGGTTAGTCCAGCAGTGCGGCCCAATGCTGATCTTCTGCTCGGCGTTGCGGTAGTCCAGCGCGATGGATCGCGACAGCGCCAGCGGCCCGACCGGGGTATTGAATCGCGTGTTGTCCAGCGTCCCTTTCCAGCGCTCTTCCTTGCGGTCGAAGCTGCCGGTCAGGTGAAGCTGGCCGGAGACCGGCTCGCCCTGCACCCGCAGCTGGAGGTCGTGCTGCTTCTCGCTCCCTTTCGCGTCCAGGGTGACCAGGCTGATGTTCACGTCCGGCTGCGAAATGCGCTCCACGCGCAGGTTCAGGTTACCGCCGATCTGGTCAGTGGATTTCACATCCCCTTCCACCCGGACGCGAGCAACGCTCAGTTCTTGCCAGCGCAGGTTATTGGCGGTGATATCCGCCAGCAGCTGCGGCGCGTCTACCGTGCCGCGCACCTTCACGAGTCCTTTCGCCGTCCCGCCCAGACCCGGCAGGGCGTTGTCGAGATTCGGCGCGTCGATGGTGGCGTCCAGATTGAGATCTTTCACCCCCAGCTCGCCTTTGATGTCCGCCGTGTTGCGGCCCAGCGCCACGTGCAGGCCCGGGATCACCCACTGCAGGTAGCTGTTGCCTTTCACCGAGCCTTCAACGTTAACCTTATTCTGCTTCACGTTCCCGGAGAGCTTGATTTCCGGCACGTCCATCTGCCACGTGCCGCCGTACAGGCTGCCGCGCGTTTTGATCAGGCCATCCAGCTTCGACGGCCAGTCCGGCACCTCTTTGGCGGTGTTAATGTCCGTCAGCTTCAGCTCGCCGCGCCAGCTGATCGCCTGCTGCCAGTCGAGCAGTGCGGTCAGCTCGGTTTTGCCTTCCAGCGCCGCGACGGTCAGCTTGTCGAGGTTGACCTGCCGCTCGTTGCCCTTCGCATCCAGCGTGATGTTTGCGGGCGGTACGCCCTGCCCCTTCACCGCGGTGCGGAACGAGAGCGTATAGTCGGTCATCTTGCCGCTCAGCTTCAGCTTCAGATCATCGGCCTGGAACTGCTTTTCGCCGGTGAACGGCCAGGAAAGCTGCTTGCTGACGACCTCAACATTGAGCGGCAGCCCGGCTTCCGCCAGCTGGGTTTGCGCGCGCAGAACCATGTCCACCGGACCGGAGAGATTCACGCCTACATCCAGCCTATCGCGCAGCGCCCCGCCCACTTTAACCTTCACCTTTTCGCCTTTGAGCGGGTCGATGTTGAGCGCGCTGTTCAGCGTAATATCCACCGGCCAGCTGTCGCGCAGCAGGGCGTTCCCTGACGCGTTAACCGAGCCCTGATTGGTGTCTATATCCAGCGCGTCGAGCTTCATATTGCCGTCGATGCTGCTGACCTTCAGCAGCATGGTGTAGACGGTCAGGTCGGTATCGCCGGTCAGGCGCAGCTGCTCGCCTTTGAACTCCTCAATATTGAGGTTCAGCGGCAGATGGACGTCGGTCATTTCCGGCAGGACAGGCTTCGAGAAAAGATCCTTCAGCGTTTCACCCAGCGGCTTTTCTTCCGGCTGCGGGTTCTGGATCTTCGGCTCGACGATCTCTTCCTGCGCCACGTCGGCCACTTTCGGCAGCGCGATAAGCAGGCCCTGCAGCGAGGTTGGCGTGAGGGTGAGGTTTTTCTCCTGCCAGCGCAGGCCGGAGGTGAAATCCATCACCGATACGGTGGTGTCGTCGATGTTAATATTAACGTTATTGAGCGCCACCCGATAAAGCGCGATCGGGTACGGCGTGGAGAGATTGAGCGGGCCGCTGTCCTCTTCCTCGACCGGCGCGGACTTCGGCATTTTCTTCGAATCGATCGCTACGTTGACGTCTTTTAGCGACAGATCGTTGACGCAGAGTTTGCTGTCCCGCAGGCAGCCCAGCTTCACCGCCAGGTGAAACTCCCCGGCGTTCACCGCCACGCCCGGCTGCGTATAGCGGATGTTCTTCAGGCGCAGGTCGCGCCAGCCGCCCGTCACCTGACCAATCTCCAGCCCCGGCACCCAGCGGTTCGCGGCGTTAAACAGCAGATGCAGCCCGGTCGTCGTTCCCACCAGAAACGCCACCGTACCGAGCAGCAGCACGATAAAAATCAGCACCCCGAGGCTTATCTTCTTCCATAAACTCATAATTCAGGCCCCAGACCGATGTAAAACTGTAATCCGTGTTCTTCTTTATCGCCGACCGGTACGGCGAAATCGAGCTTGATGGGCCCGACGGGCGACTGCCAGCGCACGCCCACGCCCGCGCCGGTTTTGAAATCGCTCTTGCGGATGTCGCTCACCGCCTCGCCGCCGTCGACAAACATGGCGCCCCACCATTTTCCGCTGACGTTGTACTGATACTCCAGCGAGCCGGTCGCCAGCTTGGAGGCCCCGATCAGCTTGCCGTCATCGTCTTTAGGCGCGATAGATTTGTATTTGTAGCCGCGGATGCTGCGATCGCCCCCGGCAAAGAAGCGCAGGTCAGGCGGCACTTTGTCGAAGTCGCCGGTTTCAATCCAGCCGAGGTTGCCGCGCATTACAAAGCGGTGCTTGTCATACAGCGTCCGGATCCAGACGTTTTGCGCCTGAATGACCGAGAAGTCCACGTCGGAACCCCACAGGGTGTTGGAGTAATCGATGGAGTAACGCTGGGAATCGCCCCAGGTCGGCATCAGGCCACCGCGCGAGCGGGTCCGGCTGATCATCACCCCAGGATAGAGCAGCATGGTGGTGTTGGTGACGTTGGCCTGGGTAAAGTGGTCCAGGCTCCAGCGCAGGTTGATGGCGCGCTGCCAGCCGCTGGAGAGATCCCAGTAACGCGATACGGCAAGGGTGGTGGAGTCGGACTCGGTATCGTTAAGATCGGTGCGCTTAAAGCCCCCCTGAACCAGGTAATACTGCTCAAGCGGATTTTTCAGCAGCGGCATTTTATAGCTGAAATCAAGCTGCTGTTCCGGGGCGGAGATACTGGCGCTGGTGGTCAGGCTGTGGCCGTAGGAGTTCATCCACGGTTTTTTCCAGGTGGCCTTCACGCGCGGGCCGACGTCCGTCGAATAGCCAACACCGGTCTCAATGGTGTTCTCGGTGCGCGGCGAAACAACGCCATGCAGCGGCAACACCTTGGTTTTGCGAGACTTATCAAATTCCGGTGCGACAATCACGGAGTTAAACCAGCCGGTCGCGGAAAGACGGCGGTTCAGTTCCGCCAGGTCCTTCGACTGGTAGTAATCGCCTTTTTTGAACGGCACGAGGTTTTGCAGGTACTCTTCACGGATTTGTGAACCTTCAAAGGTCACATCGCCAAAGCGGTAGCGTTCCCCGCTGTCGTAGTCGATATCCCAGAAGGCCTGACGCCGATCCAGCGCAATACCCAGCTGGCTTTTATCGAACTGGCTGTCAAAGTAGCCCTTGCGCAGGGAGACGCTCGTCAGCTCTTTTTTGAAATGGTCGTAGTCGCCGTGGTTCAGCACGGTACCGATTTTCGGACGCGTGCTGAGCAGGTCCAGGTAATCCCGGTCGGTACGCGCCCCGCCGCGCAGGATGACGTTCGTGCCGCCAATCAGTACCGGCTCACCCGGCGAAACGCGGGCAATAAGCACCTGACGCCCCTTCTTTGGCGGCGGGCGGAGATCGAAATCAATGGTGGGTTCGTAATAACCCAGCGCTTTTAGCCCTTCCCGGATCGCATCGTCGACGCGCGCGCGAAAACGCCGGTCCGGCGTTACCTCATCACTCTGGATGGTAGATAGCTGCGCACGCACGTTTTTTTCCAGCGCCCCGGATAACCCCTCAACCTGCAAACGGACATTCGCCGCGCTGGCAATCCCGCTTGTCAGCAATACACTGACTAAACATAACTGGCGGATTTTTGTCACGTTTTCTCCTGAATATCCCTGTTTCCACCCTGGAAGCAAATGCAGTGCCGCTCCGCGGCAAAATACGGCCTGATGGCCAAAAACCCGAATCGCGGGTTGAAAATGGGTGTAACACCCAAATATTTCTTATGATTAAATCTAGACTGATTCAGCGCATTTATTGTGTTCAATTAAACGCGTCGTGACAACCTTAACTGAAACATCGCACCCCGGGAGGCCCCATCGTGAGTTTATTCGACAAAAAGCATCTGGTTTCACAAGCAGATGCATTACCGGGACGCAACACCCCTATGCCTGTGGCAACCTTACACGCCGTTAATGGCCACTCTATGACCAACGTGCCGGATGGCATGGAAATCGCCCTGTTCGCCATGGGCTGCTTCTGGGGCGTTGAGCGCCTCTTCTGGCAGCTGCCCGGCGTTTACAGCACGGCGGCGGGTTACACCGGCGGCTACACGCCGAACCCAACCTACCGCGAAGTCTGCTCCGGCGAAACCGGGCATGCGGAAGCGGTACGCGTGGTGTATGACCCAACAGTAATCCGCTACGAGCAGCTCCTGCAGGTTTTCTGGGAGAATCACGACCCGGCGCAGGGCATGCGTCAGGGCAACGACCACGGCACGCAGTACCGCTCGGCCATTTATCCGCTCACGCCCGAGCAGGATGCCGCCGCGCGCGCCAGCCTTGAGCGCTTCCAGCAGGCCATGCGTGAAGCGGGCGACACGCGCGAGGTGACCACGGAAATCGCGACGGCAAAACCGTTCTACTACGCCGAGGACGATCATCAGCAGTACCTGCATAAAAACCCGTACGGCTACTGCGGTATCGGGGGCATCGGCGTCTGCCTGCCGCCACAGCTGGCCTGATTACCGATCCAGCGCCGCGCGTGCCGCGTGGCGCTCATGGTTCTCTCTTCACATAAAGCCCCCCGCTAGCGCCTCCTCCGGGCATCTTCGCCAAAATGTGACCTCTGGCAGATTTACATCTCTTTACGCTATACTACCCGCTGAAATAATCGGCTCAACGCTACGAGCTGACGTTCAATGTGTTTCCACACAAATGGTATCAATTCCCCTTCTGAGGATCTGGCGAGAAGCCGGATAAACTATGTTAAACAGTATTTTAGTAATACTTTGTCTGATTGCCGTCAGTGCATTTTTCTCGATATCTGAGATCTCGCTGGCCGCGTCCCGTAAAATCAAACTGAAGCTGCTTGCCGACGAGGGCAACATCAATGCCACCCGCATCCTGAAAATGCAGGAAAACCCGGGCATGTTCTTTACCGTAGTGCAGATTGGCCTCAACGCGGTCGCCATTCTTGGCGGTATCGTGGGTGATGCGGCGTTTTCCCCGGCGTTTTATAGCCTGTTTGTGAAGTACATGTCCGTTGAACTGGCCGAACAGCTGAGCTTTATCCTCTCCTTCTCGCTGGTGACTGGCCTGTTTATCCTCTTTGCAGACCTGACCCCGAAACGCATCGGTATGATTGCGCCAGAAGCTGTGGCTTTGCGTATCATCAACCCGATGCGCTTCTGTCTGTACGTATTCCGTCCGCTGGTGTGGTTCTTCAACGGTCTGGCAAACGTCATTTTCCGCATCTTTAAATTGCCTATGGTGCGTAAAGACGACATCACCTCTGACGACATCTATGCGGTGGTGGAAGCCGGTGCGCTGGCCGGGGTGCTGCGTAAGCAGGAACACGAGCTGATTGAGAACGTATTCGAACTGGAATCCCGTACCGTGCCGTCTTCCATGACGGGCCGTGAAAGCATTATCTGGTTCGATTTACATGAAGATGAGCAGAGCCTGAAGAACAAAGTGGCGCAGCATCCGCACTCTAAGTTCCTGGTCTGTAATGAAGATATCGACCACATCATCGGTTACGTCGACTCAAAAGACCTGCTGAACCGCGTGCTGGCAAACCAGAGCCTGGCGCTGAACAGCGGCGTGCAGATCCGCAATACCCTGATAGTGCCGGACACCCTGACGCTCTCCGAAGCGCTGGAAAGTTTCAAAACCGCCGGGGAAGACTTCGCGGTGATCATGAACGAATACGCGCTGGTGGTCGGTATTATCACCCTCAACGACGTGATGACCACGCTGATGGGCGACCTGGTGGGCCAGGGGCTGGAAGAGCAGATTGTTCAGCGTGACGATAACTCATGGCTGATTGACGGCGGCACGCCGATTGAAGACGTGATGCGCGTGCTGGATATCGACGAGTTCCCGCAGTCGGGGAACTACGAGACCATCGGCGGCTTCATGATGTTTATGCTGCGTAAGATCCCGAAACGTACCGACTCGGTGAAGTTCTCCGGCTATAAGTTTGAGGTGGTGGATATTGATAACTACCGCATCGACCAGCTGCTGGTGACGCGCATCGACAATAAACCGACCGTGCTGGTACCTAAGCTGCCGGATGCGGAAGAGAAGGTCTCAGCGTAAGGTTTCTGCCCCCACAAACATCAACGGCTCCCATCGGGAGCCGTCTTTTTATCTACTACTACTGCATAGCACGTTGGTTAAGCCATCTCAGTTTGCAGACGCATAACCTGACGGTTGACTTCGGACATCACAGACAGGTGCTGTTTGTCCTTCACTTTTGGGACAAGGATTTTGCCCTTATCAAACTCAAAAGCGCCAACATCCTTGATGTACAACCGTCCACGGAACAGGATCTTCACGTACTTCGCCACCTGAAGCGGGTTGTAGCGTTGGAAAATTTTCATTCTTGTATCTCCTGCGAATCATACGCTCTTGCGGTGCCACAATCGGCCCGACTGTTCTGAGCGCAAATTTTGATGCCCAATGACTATAGACCAGAACTACGGTGTTACCCAGTGTGCATAAGTTTATTTACCGTTTGATTACAATTATTCAGAATAATCTTTGCAAAGCGTGACTGGGCGCAGTATAAGCCGTCGTTTTTTCATGGATATGTGCGTTCGCCCGCAAACTGGCATCGGGATTGCGGGAAAACCACATTGATCGCACTTATGATTAAAAGCGCAAGACCAAGTGGTCGGATCACCTGCAAACAATAAGGAAACGCCATGACCCTACGTAATATCCTTGCAGCAGCCTGCCTGCTGCTGCCCCTGTGGGCTTCCGCTCACAACATTGAAAAAGGACAACGTGTACCGCCAGTCGGCATTGCGGACCGGGGAGAATTGATTCTCGACAATGATAAGTTTAGCTATAAACCCTGGAATAGCGCGCAGCTTGCGGGCAAAGTGAGAGTTGTACAACATATTGCCGGTCGTACATCTGCAAAAGAGAAAAATGCCAGCCTGGTGGAAGCGATCAAGGCCGCAAAACTCCCTCACGACCGCTATCAGACCACCACGATCGTTAATACCGATGACGCCATTCCGGGCTCCGGAATGTTCGTGCGCTCAAGCCTTGAGAGCAATAAAAAGCTCTACCCGTGGTCGCAGTTTATCGTCGACAGTAACGGCGTGACCCGTAAGGCCTGGCAGCTGGAGGAAGAGAGCTCCGCGATTATCGTGCTGGATAAGGACGGTCGCGTACAGTGGGCAAAAGACGGCGCGTTAACTCAGGAAGAGGTGCAGCAGGTTGTCGACCTGCTGCATAAGCTGCTGGCTCAGTAAATGGAGACGCGGAAGCCGGGGTTGAGGAAGGATTCGCGCGGGGTATAGTCGAGCGGCTTGCCCTGCCAGTCATGAACATGCGCCCCGGCGGCCGCGGCAACGGCATGACCTGCCGCGGTATCCCAGACGTTGGTTGGCCCAAAGCGAGGGTAAAGCTGCGCATGGCCTTCCGCCACCAGGCAGAATTTCAGCGATGAGCCAATCGAGGTAGTCTGGTGTTCGCCCAGCTGTTGCAGGTACTCCTGTAGCTCGCTGTCGCTGTGCGAGCGGCTAATCACCACCAGCGGCGGACGGGCATCACGCACCTGGATCTGCTTGCGCACGCCGCACTCTTCCTTCCACGCCTTCCCTTCTGCGGCGCTATACATCACCTTCATGACCGGGGCGTAAACCACGCCCAGCACCGCTTTGCCCTTCTCAATCAGGGCGATATTAACGGTAAATTCACCGTTGCGCTTGATGAACTCTTTTGTGCCGTCCAGCGGATCGACCAGCCAGTAGCGCTGCCAGTGCTGGCGCTCGTCCCAACTTTGCGGCGCTTCTTCTGACAGAACAGGGATGTCCGGCGTTAAGTCCTGAAGCCCTTTCAGAATCACCTTATGCGCCGCAATATCCGCCGCCGTGACCGGAGAGTCGTCCGCTTTGCTGACAACCTCCATAGGCTTTATACCGTCATAGACCTGCATGATGGCATCCCCCGCATCCCGTGCGAGCTGACAAATTTTATCTAGCATTTTCCACCTCTTTGTTAACGCAGTGAGGTTAACTCTTTGTTTTAGTTATATCGTAATGTGAACAATTCCGCTATCTGTGAAGCAATTCCGGTTTCAGGTTCCTTTTTTCTGTCAGGATTCACGTTTCTGTAAGCAACACGCTATAGATACATACTCTTTTGTGGTCTTCATCGAAAAAGGACTCCTCTGATGATTAAGTTTAGTGCAACGCTTCTGGCGACGCTGATTGCAGCGAGCGTGCAGGCGGCGACGGTAGATCTGCGTATTCTGGAAACGACCGATCTGCACAGCAACATGATGGACTTCGATTACTACAAAGATACCCCAACGGAAAAATTCGGACTGGTACGTACGGCAAGTTTGATCAACGCGGCGCGTGGCGAAGCAAAAAACAGCGTGCTGGTCGACAATGGCGATCTCATTCAGGGCAGTCCGCTTGGGGATTACATGGCAACCCGGGGCCTGAAAAAAGGCGAGATCCATCCGGTGTATAAAGCGATGAACACCCTGGACTATACCGTCGGCAACCTCGGCAACCACGAATTCAACTACGGCCTGAAATATCTGCATGACGCCCTGGCCGGTGCAAAATTCCCGTATGTTAACGCCAATATCATCGACGTTAAGACCCAAAAGCCGCTCTTTACCCCTTATCTGATTAAAGAGACCGAGGTCGTCGATCGGGACGGTAAAAAGCAGACGCTGAAAATCGGCTATATCGGTTTTGTCCCGCCGCAGATCATGACGTGGGATAAGGCCAACCTCGACGGTAAGGTGACCGTTAACGACATCACCGAAACCGCGCGCAAGTACGTGCCGGAAATGCGCGAAAAAGGCGCCGATCTGGTGGTCGTTGTCGCCCACTCGGGGCTCTCCGCCGATCCGTACCAGGCCATGGCAGAAAACTCCGTTTACTATCTGAGTGACGTTCCCGGCGTTGACGCGATCCTCTTCGGCCACGCCCACGCGGTCTTCCCGGGCAAAGATTTTGCCAGCATTAAAGGGGCGGACATTGAGAAAGGGACGCTCAACGGCATACCGTCGGTCATGCCGGGCATGTGGGGCGACCACCTTGGGGTGGTGGATCTGGTACTCAATAACGACGGCGGCAACTGGAAGGTCACCCAGTCAAAAGCCGAAGCGCGACCGATTTACGACGCTGCGGCGAAAACATCGCTGGCGGCGGAAGATAAAAAGCTGGTCGACGTGCTGAAGCACGATCACGACGCCACCCGCGAATTCGTCAGCAAGCCGATCGGCAAATCTGCCGATAATATGTATAGCTTCCTGGCGCTGGTGCAGGACGACCCGACCGTTCAGGTGGTCAACATGGCGCAGAAGGCCTATGCCGAGCACTTTGTGCAGGGCGATCCGGATCTGGCCAAGCTGCCGGTGCTCTCCGCCGCAGCGCCATTCAAGGTAGGCGGGCGTAAGAACGATCCGGCTAGCTATGTCGAAGTCGAAAAGGGTCAGCTTACCTTCCGTAATGCCGCCGATCTCTACCTCTACCCGAACACGCTGGTAGTGGTAAAAGCGACGGGTAAAGAGGTGAAGGAGTGGCTGGAGTGCTCTGCCGGGCAGTTTAACCAGATTGACCCGCACAGCAGCAAGCCGCAGCCGCTGATTAACTGGGACGGCTTCCGCACCTATAACTTCGACGTGATCGACGGCGTCAACTACCAGATTGACGTCACCCAGCCGGCGAAATATGACGGCGAGTGTCAGACGATCAACCCGCAGGCGGAGCGCATCAAGAACCTGACCTTCAACGGCAAGGCGATCGATCCGAATGCGACCTTCCTGGTGGCGACCAACAACTATCGCGCCTACGGCGGTAAGTTTGCCGGCACGGGTGATGGCCACATCGCCTTTGCCTCGCCGGACGAGAACCGCTCGGTGCTGGCGGCGTGGATCAGCGCGGAGTCGAAGAAGGCGGGCGAAATACGTCCGGCAGTGGACAACAACTGGCGTCTGGCGCCGATCCACAGCGATACGCCGCTGGATATCCGTTTCGAAACGTCACCGTCCGATAAGGCCGCGGCGTTTATCAAGGAGAAGGCGCAGTATCCGATGAAGCAGGTCGCGACGGATGATATTGGCTTCGCGATTTATCAGGTAGACCTGAGCAGGTAGCGGTGATTATGTCGGGTGGCGCTTCGCTTACCCGACCTACGCGTTTGGTAGGCCGGGTAAGGCGAAGCCGCCACCCGGCTTTTACGCCGCGCGATCGTCCCGATTCGCCATCACTTTTGGCGTATTCACCTCAATCCAGTCCGCCAGCGCGGCGACCTTCTCGCTGACCTCCATGTCCATCGGCGTCAGGCTATACTCTACGTGCGGCGGCACCACCGGGTACGACACGCGATCGACAAACCCGTCCTGCTCCAGCGCCTGAAGCGACTGGGAAAGCATCTTTTCGCTCACCCCGCCCATTTTACGGCGCAGATCGCTAAAGCGATGCGTTCCCTGACGCAGGGCCAGCAGAATCAGGACGCCCCAGCGGCTGGTAACGTGCTTGAGCACCTCGCGTGAAGGGCACTGCTCCGCAAAAAGATTGCCATCGCGCATTTGCTCGCTGAGCGTCGGTATCGTTGTTTTCATACTTACCTTTTTGTACGTACTTACTAAAAGTTAGCTATGGTGCTAGTGTGCCACAACACCAGACAAACACGAAGGAGATTCATCATGATCGCGATTACCGGCGCTACCGGCCAGCTTGGCCATCTTGTTATTGAACAGCTGTTAAAAACCGTTCCGGCCAGCCAGATTGTGGCCATCGTTCGTAACCCGGCGAAAGCGCAGGCCCTGAGCCAGCAGGGGCTTGTGGTTCGTCAGGCGGACTACACGGATGAAGCCGCCTTCACCGCCGCGCTGAGCGGTGTGGATAAGCTGCTGCTGATCTCCTCCAGCGAAGTCGGCCAGCGTGCAACCCAGCACCAGAACGTGATTAACGCCGCCAAAGCGGCAGGCGTGAAATTTATCGCCTACACCAGCCTGCTGCATGCGGATACCTCACCGCTTGGTCTGCACGTTGAACACGTAGCCACTGAAAAAGCGCTGGCGGC
Organism: Enterobacter sp. PP-008-ECC_S150; assembly: GCF_045257065.1. Lineage (NCBI taxonomy): Bacteria > Pseudomonadati > Pseudomonadota > Gammaproteobacteria > Enterobacterales > Enterobacteriaceae > Enterobacter > Enterobacter sp. PP-008-ECC_S150. The sequence continues at coordinate 87,047 of NZ_JBJHHG010000013.1, forward strand.
GTCCGGCATTCCGTATGCCCTGCTGCGCAACGGCTGGTATACCGAAAACTACCTGGCGAGCGCGCCACCGGCGATTGAGCACGGCGTGTTCATAGGTGCGGCAGGCGAAGGCAAAATTGCCTCTGCAACCCGTGCAGACTATGCCGCAGCGGCAGCTAAGGTGATTGCTGAAGAGGGCCATGCGGGCAAGGTGTATGAACTGGCGGGCGATCGCGGCTGGACGCTGAGCGAACTGGCGGCTGAACTCAGCAAACAGAGCGGGAAGCCGGTGAGCTACCAGAATCTCAGCGAAGCGGATTTTGCCGCCGCGCTGAAAAGCGTCGGCTTGCCTGCCGGGCTGGCAGATATGCTGGCGAACTCCGACGTCGGGGCGTCCAAAGGAGGACTCTTTGACGACAGTCGTACCCTGAGCAGGCTGATTGGCCGTCCGACCACCCCGCTGGCGGAGAGCGTCAACGCCATCCTGTAATTGTTACGGATTGGTTATTTTTTGTGGCGTCCCTGCGGGTCATCTCTGATAATGAAGCGATGACCCGTAAGGAGGCTCACCGTGCAAGGCGTACCGGAACAGTTTATTGATGAGAGAGATAGCGCGCGCTTTCGCCATCTGGCGCAGCTGCCGGGCCTGGAGCTTTATCACGCGCATATTTCTGACTACGCCTTTGAGCCCCATACCCATGAAGCCTTCGGGATCGGCACGATTGAAACCGGTGCAGAACGCTTTCGCTATCGCGGTACCCAGCATCTTGCGGCAGAAAAATCCGTCGTCACCATGAACCCGGACGAGATCCATACCGGCGAATCCGCCACCGAAGGCGGCTGGCGCTACCGGATGGTCTATATCGAACCCGATCTGCTGGAAGAGGTGACCGGCCTCCGGGACTGGTGGTTCAGCGAGGTAACCCGTCATGACCCGCTGCGCTCGCAGCAAATCGGCAGGCTCATTTACGGCCTGTGGCACACGGACGATCCGCTTGCGCAAAAGGGATTACTGCTGGATCTGATCGAGACCTTCCGGCCGTTTGCCCATCACGCGCCGGTGGTTCTGGAAGGCGCGCACCGCTTCGAGCGGGCACGTGAGTATCTGCACGACAACTATATGCACGCCCTGACGCTGGACGAGCTGGCCCGCGTCGTTTCGCTCAGCCCGTACCATTTCCAGCGCCAGTTCAAAGCCCATTTTCACGTGACGCCGCACCAGATGCTGATGGCCATTCGCCTGTGGCGCGCCAAAGCGTTCCTCACCCACGGCATGCCCGCTGCCGAAGTGGCTGCCGCGACCGGGCTGACCGACCAGTCCCATTTAACCCGCGCGTTTACCCGCCGCTACGGCATTACCCCCGTGCGCTACCAGAAGCAGGTCATCCGGCGCTGATGCGCAACCTCATACAATACGCGCGCAATTCCCCCTCCTACACTGCATACAGCATAAATATCTGTAGGTGGAAAAATGATTAGTGGTGTGTTGTATGCCCTGCTGGCCGGGATGATGTGGGGGCTGATTTTTGTCGGCCCGCTGATCGTACCCGAGTATCCTGCAATACTGCAGTCGACCGGACGTTATCTGGCGCTGGGGCTGATTGCCCTGCCTCTGGCATGGCTGGGGCGCGCGCGCCTGCGTCAGCTCAGCCGTCAGGACTGGGTGACCGCGCTGGCGCTGACCATGATGGGCAATCTTATTTACTACGTTTGCCTCGCGAGTGCCATTCAGCGTACCGGCGCGCCGGTCTCTACCATGATTATCGGCACGCTGCCGGTCATCATCCCCGTCTTTGCTAATCTGCTCTACAGCCACCGGGATGGCAAACTGGCGTGGTCAAAAATGGCCCCAGCGCTGATCTGCACCGCCGTGGGGCTGGTATGCGTCAATATTGACGAACTGCGTCATGGGCAGGCGGACGTTGACCTGTGGCGTTACGGTTCCGGCATTCTGCTGGCGTTCATTTCCGTGGCGTGCTGGGCATGGTATGCCCTGCGTAATGCCCGCTGGCTGCGGGAGAACCCGGACAAGCATCCAATGATGTGGGCAACGGCGCAGGCGCTGGTCACGCTGCCCGTTTCCATCGTGGGCTATCTCGGTGCATGCCTCTGGCTTGGCCATCAGCAGCCGGACTTCGCCCAGCCCTTTGGGCCGAGACCGTGGGTGTTTATTGGCCTGATGGTGGCGATTGCGGTGCTGTGTTCATGGGTGGGCGCGCTGTGCTGGAACGTGGCCAGCCAGAAGTTGCCGACGGTGATTTTAGGGCCGCTGATTGTCTTCGAAACCCTGGCCGGGCTGCTGTATACCTTCCTGATGCGCCAGAGCGTGCCGCCGCTCTTTACGGCCTGCGGGATCGCGCTGCTGGTCGTGGGGGTGGCGATGGCGGTGAGAGCGAAGCCGGAAAAACCGAGGGTTGTTCCGGCATCGGAGAGGTGATTTTTGCCGGGTGGCGCTGCGCTTGCCCGGCCTACAAAACCGTAGGCCCGGTAAGGCGTAGCCGCCACCGGGCAAGCCCTTAAAACGTCTCCCAGTTCCCTTCAGACGGCGCCGCTGCGGGCTGCGCTTTTGGCACATAGGTTTTCACCGGCGCGGCTTTAACCGCCTGATTGCGGGTAATTTTGAACACCGCCACCGCGTCGTTCAGGCGTGCAGCCTGATCTTCCAGCGCCGCCGCCGCCGCGGCAGACTCCTCCACCAGCGAGGCGTTCTGCTGGGTCACGCGATCCATCTCGGCTACCGCCTGGCCCACCTGGTCGATACCGCGGCTCTGCTCGTCAGAGGCCGAGGCAATTTCGCCCATGATGTCGGTGACGCGCGTGACCGCATTGACGATCTCTGCCATCGTCGCCCCGGCTTCGTTAACCAGCTGCGAGCCCGCGTTCACGCGTTCGCCGGAATCGTCGATCAGCGCTTTGATCTCTTTCGCCGCCTGGGCGCTGCGCTGGGCGAGGGTACGCACTTCCCCTGCCACCACCGCAAAGCCACGCCCCTGCTCGCCCGCGCGCGCCGCTTCTACCGCCGCGTTCAGCGCCAGAATGTTAGTCTGGAAGGCAATGCCGTCGATCACGTTAGTAATTTGCGCGATTTTACTGGAGCTGGTGGCGATTTCGTCCATTGTACGCACCACGCCTTCCACCACGTTACCGCCCTTCTTCGCCGTTGAGGAGGCGTCCAGCGCCAGACGCGAAGCCTGACGCGCGTTATCGGCGTTTTGCTTCACGGTGGCCGTCAGCTGCTCCATGCTGGCTGCCGTCTCTTCCAGAGAGGCGGCCTGCTGCTCGGTACGGGAAGAGAGATCGTTGCTGCCCGCGGAGATTTCTCCTGCGCCGGTGTAAATGGTATCTGCCCCTTCACGCACCACGCCCACGGTGTTCGCCAGCGAGGTTTGCATCTCCTGCACGTTACGCGCCAGGACAGCCATTTCATTTTTACCTTCTGCCTGAATCGGCTGGGTTAAATCCCCTGCCGCAATGGCGCGAATATGGTTAATCACCTCTTCCAGCGGCAGCAGCAGCACGCGGCGCATGGCGACCCAGCTGGAGATAATCACCACAATCACCAGCAGCATGACCGCAGAGAGGATCCACAGGATGTGCTTGTAATCACTTTCGTTATCCCGAATGCCTTTATCGGTGAGCGCGGCCTGCGCTTCACGCCATTCACGATAAACCTTCTGCATCGCGTTTTGCTTTTGTTCGGCATTCTGCTTGAACATATCTTCCAGATTGCCCTGGCTCAGCAGAACGTTCATTTGCGTCAGCGTTGCAGAGTAAATGCGGTACTGCTCTTCAAGCTGATTCGTCAGGTTCTCATCCAACCCCGGCGTGTCCGGTAAGGCATAGTATTTATCGTAATGGACCTGGGCTTCAGCCAGCAGGTTTTTCGCCGTGGTCACCAGCTCGTTCAGCTGACCGCCGTTAATTTGCGAGGCCATGCTGCTTTGCAGGCGCAGCATGCCGCGGTTCAGGGTGACGCGCGCCTGGTTCAGGCTGATCCACGCATCGGTAAACTCCGCCACGTTCTGGCTGGAGACCTGTGACACGGTGAAGTTGTTTTTATCGTTATTCAGCGCGTTGATAAAGATACCGGCGGAAATCGCTTGCATGATGCCAAGCGCAAGCAGCACCGAAATCAGAAGGGTAATGACTTTTATACGTTTAAACATGCGTTGCCTTTGTTTTATGCAGGTTTGTCTGACCTGGATATATCGGCAGGCGCAGCGGGTTGTTTACTGTTTCTCCACCTTTAAAAAGTTTCTAAACCACTTTCCTGAGGCCATTCAGAGCGTTAAACAGAATAATTTTTACGTGATCTGCCTCACATTTTTCCCTTCCCTCTAAAGGGTTATAGCGCCGCCATAAAGATGTATTTAATATACACCTTATATTCTTGATGACGAGGTAACTGCTATGGCCTTTCGCGACCAACCCCTTGGCGAGCTGGCGCTCTCCATTCCTCGCGCTTCTGCGCTGTTCCGTAAGTACGATATGGATTACTGTTGCGGCGGTAAGCAAACCCTGGCGCGTGCGGCCTCACGCAAAGAACTGGACGTTGAGGTAATTGAAGCCGAGCTGGCGCAGCTTGTCGGGCAGCCTGTCGACAAAGACTGGCGAACCGCTGCGCTCGCGGAAATCATCGACCATATCATCGTGCGGTACCATGACCGCCACCGTGAACAGCTCCCGGAACTGATCCTGCAGGCAACCAAGGTCGAGCGCGTCCATGCCGACAAACCTTCCGTACCGCGCGGTCTGGCGAAGTACCTGACCCTGCTGCACGAAGAGCTTTCGAGCCACATGATGAAGGAAGAGCAGATCCTCTTCCCGATGATTAAACAGGGAATGGGCAGCCAGGCGATGGGGCCGATTAGCGTGATGGAACGCGAGCACGATGACGCGGGCGAACTGCTGGAGGTAATCAAACACACCACCCACAACGTCACGCCGCCGCCAGAGGCCTGCACAACGTGGAAAGCGATGTACAACGGCATTAACGAGATGATTGACGATCTGATGGAGCACATCAGTCTGGAGAATAACGTTCTGTTCCCGCGGGCATTAGCGGGGGAATAAAAAAGCCCGGTGGCGCTAGCGCTCACCGGGCCTGCAACGTCCTCGAACGTAGGCCGGGTAAGCGTCAGCGCCACCCGGCATCATGCTTAACGCATGCCAGCCATGCGTTTCTTACCGATAAACATCCAGCCCAGCCCCAGCGCAATAAACCACAGCGGCGTGACGGTCAGCGCCTGACGGGTATCATCTTCCAGCGTCAGCAGAACCAGCACGAAGACGAAGAACGCCATGCAAACCCAGCACATCAGCTTGCCCAGCGGCATCTTGTAGATCGACTTCTCATGCAGGTGTGGACGCTGCTTGCGGTACACCAGGTATGAACAGAGGATGATGGTCCAGACGAACATAAACAGGATCGCAGAGACCGTGGTAATCATGGTGAAGGCGCCAATCACGCTTGGGTTCACGTAGAGCATCACCACGCCGCCCAGCAGGCACATGCAGGAGAAGGTCAATCCTTTCGCCGGTACCGCACGCTTAGAGAGCTTGGCGAACGCGCTAGGCGCCACGCCTTCCTGCGCCAGACCAAACAGCATGCGGCTCGTTGAGAACACGCCGCTGTTGGCGGACGAGGCAGCAGAGGTCAGCACCACGAAGTTAATCAGGCTCGCGGCGGCAGGCAGGCCTACCAGTACGAACAGCTCAACGAACGGGCTCTTGCTTGGCACCACCGAGCTCCACGGCGTCACGGACATGATGATGATCAGCGCGAAGACGTAGAACATGATGATACGCACCGGAATGGAGTTGATGGCGCGCGGCAGGGACTTCTCCGGATCTTTGGTTTCCGCAGCGGTCGTGCCGACAAGCTCAATCCCCACAAACGCGAACACCGCAATCTGGAAGCCGGCAAAGAAGCCGCTGATGCCTTTCGGGAACCAGCCGCCGTCATTCCACAGATGGGTAAACGACGCCTGAACGCCGGTTGGTGACTGGAAGTGCGTCAGTACCATCACCAGGCCCACAACGATGAGACCGACAATGGCCACGATTTTGATCATCGCGAACCAGAACTCCATCTCGCCGAACATTTTAACGGTGGCGAGGTTAAGGCTCAGCAGCAGAACAATGACCGCCAGCGAGGCAACCCAGTCCGAGAGCCCCGGGAACCAGAACTGCGCGTAGGCGGTAATCGCCACGACGTCCGCCATGCCGGTCACGACCCAGCAGAACCAGTAGGTCCAGCCGGTGAAATAGCCCGCCCACGGCCCGAGCAGGTCAGACGCGAAGTCGCTGAAGGATTTGTATTCGAGGTTCGAGAGCAGCAGTTCGCCCATTGCACGCATCACGAAGAACAGCATAAAACCGATAATCATATAAACGAATATGATTGACGGCCCGGCGAGACTGATGGTTTTGCCTGACCCCATAAACAGCCCGGTACCGATGGCACCCCCAATCGCAATAAGCTGAATATGACGGTTTGTGAGATTGCGCCGTAGCGACTGTTCAGACGACGCCTCTTCGTCGGCGACGACTTTGACCTGATCTACCATGTGATATTTTCCTGTTTATGCCTGTCTGTGTTGTTAAGGCTCTTCTGGCCTTTAAATACGTCAAAAGATGACGTTCCCCTGTAAGGGCTAATCGATATTAGGTAAGAATCGGCGGGATGAATACTATGATTTAGATATTATGTTAATAATATGTTGAAAGTGAGTGTCATATCACTCATACAGCGCGAAACAGCTCACAAAAATACACGCAACAGTTTCGTTTGCAAGATAAAATGTTGATAGCACCGTAACTATAGGTTTTAACGCTATTTTCCTCTCCCGAAACGGGGAGAGGAAATAAGAAAAATCGATTACAGAATTTCCAGCAGCTCGACTTCAAAGACCAGGGTGCTGAATGGCGGGATGGACGCGCCAGCGCCGCGCTCGCCGTAGGCCAGGTTGTGTGGGATAGTCAGTTCCCATTTGGAACCCACCGGCATCAGGGTCAGCGCTTCGATCCAGCCTGCGATAACGCCGTTGACCGGGAATTCAGCCGGTTCGCCGCGCGCTACGGAGCTGTCGAACACGGTGCCGTCGATCAGCTTACCGGTATAGTGTACGCGAACGTGGTCGGTACGCGCCGGGATAGCGCCGTCGCCCTGATTGATCACGCGGAACTGCAGGCCGGATTCGGTGCTGTTCACGCCTTCACGCTCACGGTTCTCTTCCAGATATTTCACACCTTCGGCGGCCATCTCTTCAAAGCGCGCACGACGCACGGCGTCAGCACGTTCGTGGATTTCACGCAGCGCGCGGTGCACGACGTCAACCGGCACGGCAGGCTGTTTGCCTTCCAGCGCGTCAGCGATACCCGCCACCAGCGCTTCGGGTAACAGACCTTCCAGGCCGGATTCGCTCAGCTGCTGTCCTACCTGCAAGCCGATACCGTAACTTGCCTGCGCTTCGATAGTGTCAAAAGTCGGGGTGGTCATGGGTTTTCCTTCCATCACATTTAAAGTAGCGGGCAGCATATCAGCCATGCCCTTATGGGTAAAACTTTGTCTGAAGTTAAGGTGACAAACCGCGACGAAACAGAAACAATAGAGATAACCAGGATTAATCCCGAACTGATGTCACGGATGTCGGGTTTACTACGCCGTTCAGGCAGTTAGCAAACTATACTTCGGGGCACAGGATAAAAAATACGCGGAGCAGGAGGAGTGCCATGCCCGGGCGATTTGAACTGAAACCTACCCTGGCGAAAATCTGGCAGGCGCCGGACAATTTTCGCATCATGGACCCGCTGCCTCCTCTGCATCGCAGAGGGATCATCATTGGCGCGCTGATGGTGATCGTGGGCTTCCTGCTTCCTTCCGGGGGCGACGATGTCGATACCGCCCCCGTCTCCCGCAATGCCCAACTGGACATTCAGTCGCAGACGCGGCCGCAGCCTGACGCCCAGCCGATGCAGACGCAGCTTGTCACCCCGTCTAACGATCCGGGTCAGGTGGCGCCGGTTGAGCCAGAACCCATTCAGGATGAGCAGCCGCAGGATCAGGCCGCTGCCCCCTCTCAGCCTCAGGCGCAACAGCCCACCGGCATTGAGCAACAGTGGCGTTCCTATCGCGTAGAGCCGGGCAAAACCCTGGCACAGCTGTTCCGCGATCACAACCTGCCGCCCACCGACGTGTATGCCATGGCGAAAGTGGAAGGTGCGGGTAAGCCGCTCAGTAACCTGCAAAATGGTCAGATGGTACAGATTCGCCAGAATGCCAGCGGTGTGGTGACGGGGTTAACGATTGATACCGGGAATGGACAGCAGGTGCTGTTTACCCGTCAGCCGGACGGCAGTTTCATCAGGGCGCGTTAAGCTTCCGGATCGATAAAAAGCAAAACGCCGGCACAAGGCCGGCGTTTCAACGTGAGCAGAGTAAAAAATTACTCAGCTACAACGTTAACAACCAGTTTAGCGAACACTTCGCTGTGAACCTGGAAGTCAACTTCGTGCTCACCAGTGGTACGCAGAACGCCGTTCGGCAGACGAACTTCGCTCTTAGCCACTTTAACGCCTGCAGCAGTTACTGCATCAGCGATATCGCGGGTACCGATGGAACCGAACAGTTTACCTTCGTCGCCAGATTTGGACGCGATGGTAACGGTGCCCAGTGCGTTGATTGCTTCAGCGCGAGCGTTAGCAGCCGCCAGAACGTCAGCCAGTTTGGCTTCCAGTTCAGCGCGACGTGCTTCGAAAAACTCTACGTTTTTCTTGGTAGCTGGAACAGCTTTACCCTGTGGAACCAGGAAGTTACGTGCGTAACCCGCTTTAACGTTAACCTGATCACCCAGGCTGCCCAGGTTTGCTACTTTATCAAGCAGAATAACTTGCATTACCTTATCCTCTTAAAGTCGTATTAATGGACCGTGCCCGATTACTGATGACGATCAGTGTACGGCAGCAGGGACAGGTAGCGAGCGCGTTTGATAGCGCGAGCCAGCTGACGCTGGTATTTTGCACGAGTACCGGTGATACGGCTTGGGACAATCTTACCGCTTTCGGTGATGTAGTTTTTCAGCGTTGCGATATCTTTATAGTCGATCTCTTGAACGCCTTCCGCGGTGAAACGGCAGAACTTGCGACGACGGAAATAACGTGCCATATGGCTAGTCTCCAGAATCTATCAAATCAATCTGCTCGGCATGCAGAACCATTTTGCTCAGGCCGTTCTTTGCCTTGTGGCAAGAGATGAACCCCTGAACGATTACTGCGCTACCGACCGTTAAACTGTGAGTAATGGCCTGGTTTTCGTGACCGCTAATAATAACGGGCATTTGGCACCACGCCTGCCGGTGAAACCCGGCTTCCTCTTGCACAGAACGATGCTCAAGCACGAACTGGCAATGCGGAATTCCTGATGGACTGACCTTTCGAAGGGGAGCCCTGCATACGATGCCGGACAACGCCAGACGGTTGGTCATCAGAAATTACTCTTCAGAATCCCCAGCATCAGAATCATCTGCGGTTTCGTTTGCGAAATCATCGCGACGCTCACGGCGCTCGTCTTTCGCTTTAACCATCGGAGATGCTTCGGTAACTGCGTTTTTGGTACGCATAACCATGCTGCGGATAACGGCATCGTTGAAGCGGAAGGTAGTTTCCAGCTCATCGATCACTTCCTGCGGCGCTTCAACGTTCATCAGAACGTAGTGTGCTTTGTGCAGTTTGTTGATCGGGTAAGCCAGCTGACGGCGGCCCCAGTCTTCCAGACGGTGGATCGTACCTTCTGCACCAGTGATGGCAGCAGAGTAACGCTCGATCATACCCGGAACCTGTTCGCTCTGGTCAGGATGGACCATAAAAACGATTTCGTAATGACGCATCGAATTGCTCCTTACGGATTATTCAGCCTCCTGTCTGGGTCAGCCGAGGCCCGGGGAGGCAAGGAACGTGTTAAAGGTCGGCTGAAAAATTGACGCGTCATAATACTTGCGCGCCCCTGGAAACTCAAGCTGATTGCACAAATAATTCGCACAAACCGCGAAGCGGGTCTAAGTGGGTGATTTAAAATTGGTCACATCTGGAAGCGTTGTTTTTTTGAACAACTGCATCAGAAATGGTCACGCATCCCCACCGGATGAGTGATTACACTTTAATCAGAGATCACCTGAATAAAAGGAGGAGCATCCCCCCTCACACCGCACGCAGTCGTGGAGCGCATATCATGAAAAAAATCGCATTAGCCATAATGGCGGCGCTTTTGCTCAGTGCAAACGCGATGGCAGCCATCAAGATAGACGGCCGACAGGCCAGAAACATGGATGATGTGCAAAGCTTGGGCGTCATTTACATCAATCATAATTTCGCCACGGAAAGTGAAGCAGATCAGGCACTAAACAAAGAAACCGATGCACAGGGCGCAACCTATTATCACGTGATGTTAATCCGTGAGCCCGGCAGCAACGGCAATATGCACGCCAGTGCAGATATTTACCGATAACGCTAGCACCAGGAAAGCCAACAACGAGAACATAGCCATAGTTGACGTTGCCCCCTGCCCGGGGGCTTTTTTTTGTGAATGGCTCCGGAATACCACCGGTTACAACTGTTTTCGGTATTCCAGAGCACTTATTCACTTCTGCCCGTAGTAGGCATTCGGGCCGTGCTTGCGCATGAAATGCTTGTTCATCAGGTAGTTATCAATACCCTGAATCTGTGGGTTGATGCCGCGGGCAATCCACGCCATGCGGGCCACTTCCTCCATGACGACCGCATTATGGACGGCATCGTGAGCATCTTTTCCCCAGGAGAACGGACCGTGCTGATAGACCACAATACCCGGCGTGTGCAGCGGTTCACATTCTCCCAGCGTCTCGATAATCACCTTTCCGGTGTTGAGCTCGTACTCGCCTTCTACTTCCTCCTGCGTTAATGCGCGCGTGCAGGGGATATCGCCAAAGAAGTAGTCCGCGTGGGTCGTGCCCAGCGCGGGGATGGACAGGCCCGCCTGCGCCCAGGCGGTGGCATGGGTTGAGTGGGTATGCACCACGCCGCCAAGGGACGGATAGCGTCGGTAAAGCGCCAGATGGGTGGCGGTATCCGAAGAAGGACGCCACTGCCCCTCTACAACGTTTCCTTCGAGGTCCACGACAACCATATCGTCGACCTTCATGGTCTCATACGCCACCCCGCTGGGCTTGATGACGATGACGCCGCGTTCACGGTCAATCGCGCTGACGTTACCCCAGGTGAAGGTCACCAGCCCATAGCGCGGCAGATCCATGTTGGCTTCAAAGACCTGCTGTTTAAGCTTAAGCATGTTCAGCCTCCAGCAAACCTGCCCGCGCCATACGCTCGCGCACCCAGTCCCGCGCCCTGGCCACTTCCGCAGCCGGGTCGTCCGACGTCTCGCTCCACATCTCAATCAGGTACGGCCCGCAATAGCCAGTCTGCCTGAGCGTCTCGAAGCACCGTTCGAAATCCACCACCCCGGTGCCGAACGGTACGTTTTTAAACACGCCAGGACGGGTATCTTTGACGTGCACCGCCACGATATGCCCCACGCCCGCCTGCAGCTCCATCTGCACGTCGTTATCCCATGCCGACAGGTTGCCGATATCGGGATAAAGCTGGAACCACGGGTTGTTCAGATAGTGCGCGTAGCCCAGCGCCTTGCTGATGGAGTTCATCAACGGGTAGTCCATGATCTCCATCGCCAGCGTGACCTGCGCGCGGCTTGCCATCTCGACGCTCTCTTTCAGACCGTCACGGAAACGACGGCGCGTTTCATCGTTGGCGTCCTGATAGTAAACGTCATACCCCGCCAGCTGAATCACGCGGATACCGACATCCTGCGCAAAGCAGATGGCTTTACGCATGATCTCCAGCCCCTGCGCACGCACGGCATCGTCTTCGCTGCCGAGCGGAAAACGGCGGTGGGCGCTGAGGCACATGGACGGCACGCGCACGCCCGTTTCGGCAATGGCGCTCACCAGCGCCAGGCGCTGCTCGCGGCTCCAGTCGAGGCGAGAGAGACGCTCGTCCGTCTCATCCACGGACATTTCGACAAAATCGAAACCCAGCTGTTTTGCCAGCCGTAACCGCTCCAGCCAGCACTCCCCCGCAGGGAGTGCCTTTTCATAGATGCCAAGCGGGACCTGTTTTGACAACATACCCGCTCCTTAGCCCCAAAGCTGAGCGATTGAACGTTTGAACTGACGCGCCGCTTCCACCGGAGACGCGGCATCACGAATGCTGCGACCGGCGATAAAGACGTGAATGGGAATACCCTGGAACAGCGGCAGATCTTCCAGCGCCAGGCCACCGGTCACGGTGACTTTGAAGCCCATATCGGCCAGACGCTTGATCGCGCTGATATCCGCCTCGCCCCACGCCACGCCTGCGGCCTGCGCGTCGCGGCTGCGGTGATACACCACCTGCTGAATGCCCGCATCGCGCCACTCCTGAGCCTGCTCCCAGGTCCAGAAACCGGTCAGCTCAATCTGCACGTCGCCGTTAAACTCTTTTGCCACGTCCAGCGCGCCTTTGGCGGTGTTGATATCCGCACAGCAGATCACGGTGACCCAGTCGGCGTTGGCTTCGAAGCACATGCGGGAGAGGATTTTGCCCGCGTCGGCGATTTTGGCATCTGCCAGCACGATTTTGTGCGGATAGAGCGCCTTCAGGTCGCGAACGGCACGCACGCCCTCGCCAACGCACAGAATGGTGCCCACTTCAATGATATCGACTTCTTCCGCGATCAGGCGGGTGGTTTCGTAAGCGTGGGACAACGTTTGGTTATCCAGCGCGACCTGCAACATTGGTAATGACATTTCAATTCCCTCTTAAACAGCCGCCGCAGTGGCGTGATCGATTAAATCCAGCACGTCCTGCTCGGTACGGCAGGCGCGTAAACGGTCGAAATTGGCTTCATCATCAAACAGATTGACGATCTGCATGATGCCCACCTCCTGGTGGGTGTTCGCATCCACGGCGGCCATGGTGATCAGAATATCGACCGGATCGTTATCTTCGTGGTTAAACACCAGCGGCGTTTTCAGCGTCACCAGCGCAAAGCCGGTTTTCTTCACCCCCTCTTCAGGACGCCCGTGCGGCATAGCCAGCCCCGGGGCAATCACAAAGTAAGGGCCGTGCTGCGCCACACCATCCAGAATGGCCTGGTAGTAACGCGGCTCGACAACGTCAGCCTTAACCAGCAGATCCACGCTCAGCTTCACCGCTTCCTGCCAGGTGCTGGCCTCAGCCTGTAAAAGGATGGAGTTATTTTCTGCCAGCGAATCACGTAGTTTCATGTGGCGTCCTTACTTCACGTCTTGTGGGAAGTGCTCTTTGATCACTTCCAGCAGTTTTGGCCCGAAATCCGCAGGCGACAGCATGTTGCGCACGCCTACCACATATTTATTGCCCGACACGCTGATTTCACCGGCGATATGGGTAGAGGCGATGATGATATCCGCGCCGTTCAGTTCACTTTTGTATTCACCCACTGCGCAGCTGTTTACCGTGTGGTCGATGTTGGACTGGGTTAAAAACTGGTCCACTTTCATCTTCATGATCATGGAGCTGCCTTGCCCATTGCCACACACAGCCAGGATACGTACGGTCATAATCGAAACTCCTTAATGAGCAGACACTTCTGCTGTTTGTTTTTCCGCATCTTCTTCAGCTCGCAGCGAACGGCCAGCGAAGAACATATAAGCCAGAGCAATCAGGATGATGACGGCCATAAAGACCAGCCCGACGGAGGCAAAGCCCTGCATCATCGGCGGTGCCAGAATTGACCAGTCCGCCATGCCCATCCAGGCGCTCATGCCGGTGAGCTTGACCGCCCACACGCAACCGAAGATTTCCACCATGCCCATCACCAGGCAGATCTTGAGCGCTGCGCGCCAGCCGCCGAAGTGGTTAGCAAAGACGCCGATGGTGGCGTTGGAGAAGAACATCGGGATAAAGCCAGGAATAATCAGGATGGAGGAGCCGCAGCCGACCAGGATGCCCACCGCAATCAGCTGACCGATGGTGCCCCACATAAAGCCCCAGACGACGGCGTTTGGCGCAAAGCTGTAGATAGCGGCACAGTCAATCGCCAGCACGGCACCGGGGATCAGGCGTTGGGAGATACCGTTGAAGGCTTCAGAGAGTTCGGCGACGAACATGCGCACGCCCTGAGTGATGATGAAAATAGCTACTGCAAAGGAGAAGCCGGTCTGCAGGATATACACCGTCCAGTGCGTTTTGCCTGCCATCGCCTGAACAACGTCAATGCCGAAGGAGAGCAGAATAGCGCCGAAGAAGATAGTCATGACAATGGCGGTTGAGACGATGTTGTCATGGAAGATATTCAGCCAGCCGGGCATCTTAAGGTCTTCAACGCTCTCCTCTTTTTTGCCCAGGTACGGCGCAACTTTATAGGCAATCCAGGAAGCAAACTGCTGCTGGTGGCCGATGGAGAAGCCACAGCCGTCGGTCACTTCCTGGGTTGGCTTGTACATCATGTTGGAGGTAATGCCCCAGTAGAGCGAGACCAGCACCGCGGTGCAAATAACCGTGGTCCACATGGGGTAGCCGAAGATATAGAGAGAAACCGCGATCAGCCCCGCCTGCTGGAACATGATGTGCCCGGTGAGCATGATGGTGCGAATGCCGGTAATGCGGCGCAGCAGCACGTAGATAATATTCAGCGCCAGGGCGAGCAGAACCGCGTACCCCACCCAACTGTAGGCGTCACCCATGCGGTCAATCGTTGCCATCATAGAGGCGTAAGTGTCAGAAATCGCCCCATTTATGCCGTAAACTTCCGCCATTTTGGCGACAACCGGCTTAAACGTGCTGGTCAGAATACCTGAGCCTGCCTGCAACAGCATAAAACCGATAATGGTCTTAATCGTACCTTTGATGATCACGCTGACGCTTTTACGCAACAGGATGTAACCCAGGCACGTCACGATACCCAGCAGCAGCGGGGCGTTGGTCATTACCTGATTAAAGAACACGGTAAAGACGTTGTAGAGGATCTCCATAACTCTCTCCAGAAATGAGAACACGAGGGGCAATCCCTGTGTGGTTGGTGCCATCACTCTAGTAATCACAAATAATCACCACAAGATTGAATTTGATTATTTGTGACGCATCACGCAAATTATTTCCATGGTGTTAGTAATGATTTTCAATACCGCACATAAAAAATGAATTACTCTTTATAATTCATGCAATTAATGATTGTTAGAGGATAGTCTAACAAGAATAAAACGAAGGATCTGTGATGTCAGGCAGTTAAAATTACGCACTTTTGTCATTGCAAAGCCCATCAAATGGTGCCAGAGTTAATCACAACAAATCACCATGTGATTACTTTTGATTAAACCCAGGAGTCAAAACGATGAGTAAAGTGAACACCATCACCCGTGAATCATGGATTCTGAGCACCTTCCCGGAGTGGGGCAGCTGGCTGAATGAAGAGATCGAGCAGGAACAGGTTGCTCCTGGCACGTTTGCAATGTGGTGGCTGGGCTGTACCGGTATCTGGCTGAAATCTGAGGGCGGTGCCAATATCTGCGTCGATTTCTGGTGCGGTACCGGCAAGCAGAGCCACGGCAACCCGCTGATGAAAAAAGGCCATCAGATGCAGCGCATGGCGGGCGTGGAAAAACTGCAGCCGAACCTGCGTACCACGCCGTTTGTGCTCGATCCGTTTGCCATTCGCCAGATCGACGCCGTGCTTTCCACTCACGATCACAACGATCACATCGACGTGAACGTGGCGGCAGCGGTGATGCAAAACTGTGCGGACGACGTGCCGTTTATCGGACCTCAGACCTGCGTGGATCTCTGGATTGGCTGGGGTGTGCCAAAAGAGCGCTGCATCGTGATGAAGCCTGGCGACGTGGTGAAAATCAAAGACATTGAAATCCACGCGCTGGATGCCTTTGACCGTACCGCGCTGATTACGCTGCCGGCCGATCGGAAGGCTGCAGGCGTGCTGCCGGACGGCATGGACGAGCGTGCGGTGAACTACCTGTTTAAAACCCCTGGCGGTTCCCTATACCACAGCGGTGACTCCCACTACTCGAACTACTATGCGAAGCACGGTAACGAACACCAGATCGACGTGGCGCTCGGGTCGTATGGCGAGAACCCGCGCGGCATAACCGACAAAATGACCAGCGCCGATATGCTGCGTATGGCCGAAGCGCTGAACACCAAGGTCGTGATTCCGTTCCACCACGATATCTGGTCAAACTTCCAGGCCGATCCGCAGGAGATCCGCGTGCTGTGGGAGATGAAAAAAGATCGCCTGAAGTATGGCTTCAAGCCGTTCATCTGGCAGGTCGGCGGCAAGTTCACCTGGCCACTGGACAAAGATAATCTGGAATATCACTATCCACGTGGTTTCGACGATTGCTTCACCATTGAGCCAGACCTGCCGTTCAAGTCCTTCCTCTGATTGAGCAGCCACATCGCCAGACGTCATGTCTGGCGATGCCATATTTCTTTTAGTAATTTCAGGCTATTTCAAATATCATCTTTTTAAATCAATTCTTATCGGAATAGCTCATGACGGAAGCGCAACGGCATCAAATTCTCCTCGAACTCCTGGCGCAAACCGGGTTTATCACCGTCGAGAAAGCGATCGAACGTTTAGGGATCTCCCCCGCCACCGCGCGGCGAGACATCAACAAGCTGGATGAAAGCGGCAAGCTGAAAAAGGTCCGCAACGGCGCGGAAGCGATTAGCCAGCAGCGCCCCCGCTGGACGCCGATGAATATTCATCAGGCGCAGAATCATGATGAAAAAGTGCGGATCGCCAGAGCCGCGTCGCAGCTGGTGAATCCCGGTGAGAGCGTGGTCATTAACTGCGGCTCCACCGCCTTTCTGCTGGGCCGTGAAATGTGCGGCAAGCCGGTGCAGATCATCACCAACTATTTACCGCTGGCCAACTATCTGATCGATCAGGAGCACGAGAGCGTCGTGATCATGGGTGGGCAGTACAACAAAAGCCAGTCAATCACCCTTAGCCCGCAGGATAGCGAAAACAGTCTCTATGCCGGGCACTGGATGTTTACCAGCGGCAAAGGCCTGACGGCGGACGGCCTGTATAAAACCGATATGCTGACCGCAATGGCGGAGCAAAACATGCTCAACGTCGTGGGCAAGCTCGTTGTGCTGGTCGACAGCAGCAAAGTGGGCGAGCGCGCAGGGATGTTATTCAGCCGTGCCGAACAGATCGACATGGTGATCACCGGTAAAGGGGCCAACCCTGAGATCCTCCAGAAGCTGGAAGATCAGGGCGTGAAGGTCCTTCGCGTTTAAAGGTGCTGGCGGAAAAACGCCACCGTGGCGTCCAGCGCCGTTGGCGTAATGCGGTGGCGAACGCCCGGCTCCCACAGACAGGTCAGATTACCGTCCAGACCTTCATTCATTAACGCCTGCTGCAGACGAAAGGTTCCCTCCGGCGGAACCACGTCATCCGCGTCACCGTGCCACAGCAGCAGCGGGCGATCGGCCACGCGCGGCAATGCCCGGGACACGTCCCACTCTGCCAGCATCGCGGTGATTTCCGTTAAATCCTGCGGCGGGAAAAGCGTCTGCGCCAGCGACGTAAAGTAGCCCGAGCCCATCAGGCAGGCGACCGACGTCACTTCAGGGTGATGCGTCATGATCCCCAGCGCCGTCATACCGCCCATCGATGCCCCGGCAACCGCCAGACGATTGTCGGCCACCAGCCCAGCCTCATAAAGCGCGTCGCGCAGTCCGGCAAACTCGGTCAGGCTGCCGTGCAAAATGTGCCAGAACTGCCCAAGGCGCGCCTGCTCATTACCCATAAAGCGCCCGCCGTGGTCAGGCGCATCGGGCATCACCACGCGAAAACCCGCCTGCGCCAGCGCGACCGCAAAATAACTGTAAACCAGCTTCGATGAGGTAAACCCATGATAAAAAACCACAACAGGCAGCGGTTTATCGCGTTTACCCGCTGGCATAGCGTGTAAAATTTCATGGTCGCCGAGGTGGCGTATTTCAATTTCAATCATTGTCGACCCTGTACGAATGTATGATTCATAATGTTGAGAACTGGGTTACGCTTTCACATCATTTTCATTCGAAATATACGTCCCAGATAACACTTCGGGAACATTCCCCCAAAACTAAATTCACAGACAACTACACTATGGCTATCAGGAAACGAGATATGGTTATGCGCAGGTTTGCTGCTCTAGTGCTGGTGTTTCTGCTCAGTGGCTGTAGCGCGCTGCAGGGAACGCCGCAACCCACTCCACCGGTCGCCGATCATCCACAGGAGATTCGTCGTAATCAGACGGAAGGATTACAACGAATGGGCACCGTCTCCGCGCTGGTTCGCGGCTCCCCGGATGACGCAGAAGCGGCAATCAAAGCACAAGCCGTCGCCGCCAAAGCAGATTATTACGTCATCATTATGATCGACGAAACCATCATAACGGGACAGTGGTATTCACAGGCCATTTTGTACCGTAAATAATGGTTTTCCTTTGAACGAGATTTACACTGCTTTGCGTCCATAGACATTTTCCTGTCCACAATAAACTCCATGCCCGCGTCAATGGAAGGGAGTTTATTCGCGAAGGATTGCCCGGCGGATACCGGAGATATGTGAAATGGA
Organism: Enterobacter sp. PP-008-ECC_S150; assembly: GCF_045257065.1. NCBI lineage: Bacteria > Pseudomonadati > Pseudomonadota > Gammaproteobacteria > Enterobacterales > Enterobacteriaceae > Enterobacter > Enterobacter sp. PP-008-ECC_S150. Next base: position 105,687 of record NZ_JBJHHG010000013.1, read on the forward strand.
GCTGACGATGAAACGAACTCTTGCTTTGACCTCTCTGTTGCTCTCAGCAGGCCTGGTGAGCACCACCGCGCAGTCAGCAGAATTCGCCAGTGCTGACTGTGTGACTGGCCTGAATGAAATCGGCCAGATCTCCGTGAACAATATCTCGGGGAGCCCGCAAGACGTTGAACGCCTCGTGGCATTAAAGGCCGATGAGCAGGGTGCTTCATGGTATCGCATCATTCAGATGCAGGAAGATAACCACATCGACCACTGGCGGGTACAGGCTATTCTCTACGTGTAATACGCCTCCTGATAAAAGCCACTTATTTTTAGTGGCTTTTCGCTTTTGCAAATTTTTTATCCTATATAAAACCAATCTAAAACAATTAAATAACACTTTGTTACATTAAAATGGTAAACGTAATCCCTGCTCTGCCGTTGAAGAACCATACCTTTTCAATGATGAGCAATTTATGATCAACGTTTTCCGCCGTGCAGGCCTGGGGGCGAAGCTGTCTCTGCTGACGGGCGTCAGTGTCGCCACGCTGTTTCTGCTTTTCACCTTTCTGCTCGGTCAAAAAGCCAGCCAGCAGCTTGAAGCCCTCGCGGTCGAAGACCTGCATAATCAGTCCACCGGCATGGTCGACATGGTGCAGATGTTTAATACCAGCCTGAGCGAGGAAGTCGAAAGCTATACCCGGCTGTTTACGACATTTCTGCCCCAGCCGTTTAGCGTCGATACTCAGCAGACCCGGACCATAAACGGGCTCACCGTTCCGCTGCTGAAAGGGGGCGACACTGAACTGCATGAAAACACGACTTTTTCTGATGACTTCCTGAATCGTACGGGAGCAATCTCCACGCTGTTTGTTCGCAGCGGTAACGACTTTGTCCGCGTCGCCACCTCCCTGCGCAAAGAGAACGGCGACCGCGCCATGGGAACCGTACTGGATGCCGCAAGCCCGGCCTTTGCCGCCGTCAACAAAGGTGAAGTCTACCGCGGCCTGGCGCTGCTGTTTGGCAAGCGCTACATCACCCAGTACCAGCCCGTGAAAAACGCCGAAGGACAGGTCATTGCGATCGTCTTTGTCGGGGTGGACATCACCCACTCCTGGAACGTCATGCGCGAGAAAATCCTCAACCGCCGCCTGGGCGAAAGCGGTCACTTCTTCGTGCTGGATCGCAGCAGCGGCAAAACGCGCGGGCAATACCTTTTCCATGCGAGCGAAGAGGGCAAGCTGCCGAAGTGGGACAGCGCGACGCAGCAGCAGCTACTGGGCGACAAACCCGGCACGCTGGAACGCATAAGCGACGACGGGCGCACGCTGAAAATGGCCTATACGCCGCTGCCAGGCTGGAACTGGACTATCGTCGGCGAAGTGGATAAATCGGTGCTGCTCTCAAGCGTTACCGCCATGCGCGATCGTTTCCTGCTGGCCGGCGTGGTCTTATCCATCCTGTTTGCTGGCCTGTTCGTGGTCATTATTCGCCGCGTGCTGACCCGACCGCTGCGCAGCGTGATCCACCTTGCCCGGCAATATGCCGCAGGGGATCTTCGTTCCAGCCTGCCGGTAACGCGCCAGGACGAAGTCGGCCAGCTGATCGATGCCATTAACGGCATCGGCGGCGGGCTGCAGCAAATTGTCCTGCAGGTCCGCGAGGCCGCGGGCGAAATCCATTTGGGCACCAACGCGCTGGCCGCCGACACTGGCGAGATTTCAGAGCAGATCAACAAGCAGGCCAGCAGCGTGGAAGAGACCTCCGCCAGCATGGAGCAGCTGGCCGCCACCGTGCAGCAAAATGCCGCCAATATGGAGCAAACCCAGCAGCTGGTGGGGGAAACCTCGCTCGCGGTTCATCAGGGCGGTGAGACGGTCACCCACGCGGTGTCGACCATGGACGACATTCGCGAAGCGTCAAAACGCATCGAAGACATCACGCGCGTGATCGAGTCCATCGCGTTCCAGACCAATATTCTGGCGCTGAATGCGGCGGTGGAAGCGGCCCGCGCGGGCGAGCACGGCAAAGGGTTTGCGGTCGTGGCGCAGGAAGTTCGCGCCCTGGCAGGACGCAGCGCGAATGCTGTGAAGGAGATTGAACAGCTGATTGGCGATACGCTCAGAAAAGTGGGTGAAGGTCATGCGCTGTCTGAAAAGACGCGCCTGGCGATGGATGAGATCATCATTCATATTGACAACATCAGCCAGCTGGTCACCGAGATTAACCATGCCTCACGCGAGCAGTCGGCCGGGATCGGCCAGGTGAATCTCGCCATGACCCATATTGGCGAAGCGTCGCATATCAATGCCGATCGCGTCTCGCGCAGCGAACAAACCGCTCAAACGCTGCGCGAGAAGGGCTCACACCTGACCCAGCTGGTGAGCCTGTTCCAGCTAAAAGGCTAGCCGACTCTGCCAGTGGCGCGCAGCAGCAGGTCGTTTTGCACCTGCGCGCTCATCAGCGTCCCGCCACGGGTGTCCAGCATCATGCGGCACCACGCCTGCGCCACCGGAGGCGATGCGTGCCGTAGCATCTGGCTTCCGGTACCGAGCAAGAAAAGCTGCTGCGCGATCTCCCGCCCCTGAGCCTCCTGCGGCTTACGCAGTTTTTGCTGAAGCTGTCGCCAGCTGCGGTCGAAATGTCTGTCCTGCCCTTTCACCTGCGCAAACTCGTCGGCAAGCAGATCGTGAATGCCGGGCTGCTTCGCCAGCACGCGCAGCACGTCCAGGCACATGATGTTGCCGGATCCTTCCCAGATACTGTTCACCGGCATCTCGCGATACAGGCGAGGAAGCTCACTCTCCTCGCAGTACCCTGCCCCGCCGAGCACCTCCATCGCTTCTGCCACAAACGGAATGCCCGCTTTGCACACGCTAAATTTCACGACCGGGGTAAACAGCCGCGCCCAGGCGGCCTCATGCGGATCCGCACGCTTATCCCACGCCCGGGCCAGGCGGAACAGCAGCGCCGTTTGCCCTTCCAGCACCAGCGCCATCCGGCTTAGCACTTCGCGCATGAGCGGCTGATCGATGAGATTTTTACCGAAGGTCTGGCGCTGGTGCGCATGGTATAGCGCTACCGAGAGCGCCCGCCGCATCAGCCCGTGGCTGCCCAGCGCGCAGTCAAAGCGCGTCAGCCCGCCCATTTTGAGGATCTGCCTTACCCCTTCGCCTTCTTCTCCCAGCAGCCAGCCGGCGGCATCAAGAAACTCCACCTCGCTGCTGGCGTTGGAGCGGTTCCCGAGCTTGTCCTTCAGGCGCTCCAGCCGGACGGCGTTGCGCTGCCCGTCAGGCAAAAAGCGCGGCACAAAAAAGCAGGACAGCCCGCCCTTCGCCTGGGCCAGCACCAGGTGCGCATCGCTTTGCGGGACGGAGAAAAACCATTTATGCCCCACCAGCCGGTAGCTGCCGTCGCCGCATTTTTCCGCTCTGGTGGTGTTGCTCAGCACGTCCGAGCCGCCCTGCTTTTCCGTCATCCCCATGCCGATCAGCAGGCCGCGCTTTTGCGCACCGGGGGCCAGATGAGGATCGTAGCGGTCGCTGAGCAGCGGCGTGAGCCAGTTGTGAAAGAGCGTGGGAAGCGCCTGCTGCAGCAGCGGCGTTGCGGCAAACGTCATCGTGATTGGGCAAAGCGTGCCCGCCTCTACCTGAGCATGAAGCACAAAGCGTGCAGCCCGCGCGACAAACGACCCTTTACGCGCCTCCTCTTCCCACGCCAGGTTATGTACGCGGTTGGCACACAGCCCCTGCATCAGCAGGTGCCATGCCGGGTGAAAACGGACGTCATCCAGTCGCTCCCCGGTGGCGTCATAGCGTAGCAGCTCCGGCGGATTGACGTTCGCCAGCCTGCCCAGCTCCAGCGATTCCGCGGTACCTAACTGCTGCCCGATGCTGGCAAGCAGCTCAACATCCCACTCGGCCCCCTCGCGGGAAACCGCGTCACGCAGGGCGCAGTCCGAGAGGAAAAGGTTGCTGTTGGAAAGCGGCGCGGGTTGATTGAAAACGGTATGGGTCTGCCAGTGCATGCTGTCTCCCTCCTTCAGTGGCAATGACGATAAGTATGGACAGACCGCGCGCACGCTGCATGGGAGGGGAGTCACACGTTCGCGATCCCGCTGATATCATTCGTGAAATAGCTCACAGAACATAAGAATAAACTATTTCATGACTTCGCTTTTGTTGAATAATTTATTCTTACCCCTTTCAGTGAGGATCGTTATGCAACCGGATGCGCACAAGCGAGCATTAATTGCAGGCTCCATTGGTAACTTTATCGAGTGGTATGAGTTTGCGGTCTACGGTTTTCTGGCGACCGTGATTGCGAAGAACTTCTTCCAGCTTGAAGGAGAAGCCGGGCTCACCAGCCTGATCCTCACCTACGCCTCCTTCGCCATCGCCTTTTTCTTCCGCACGCTGGGTGCGGTGGTGTTTGGCCGCATCGGCGACCGGATAGGCCGTAAGCCGACGCTCATCATCGTGCTGGTGCTGATGACGCTCGCGACGGCCGCCATCGGCATGGTGCCGGTCTACGCCAGCATCGGGATTGCCGCGCCGCTCATTATCACGCTGCTGCGCATCCTGCAGGGGCTGTTCGCGGGCGGCGAATACGGCGGCGCGGTCTCGCTGATGACGGAGTTCGCTCCGCGCGGCAAACGCGGGCTTTATGGCGCGTGGCAGTCCTTCACCGTGGCGCTGGGGCTGCTAGCGGGGGCAGGCATCGTGGCGCTGCTCTCCGCCCTCCTCACGCCTGAGGCCCTGCACGACTGGGGCTGGCGCATTCCTTTCTTCCTGGCGCTGCCGATGGGCGTTGTTGCGCTGTGGCTTCGTGTCAGCATGGAGGAGACCCCCAGCTTTGTGCAGCAGCAGGATAAACCGGCTGTCGCACAGGCGGATACGGCCGCCACGCTTCGGGCCATCGTGATGGGGATTGGGCGCGTGATGGTCTGGTCTGCGGCGGGGTATACCTATCTGGTGATTATGCCAACCTATCTGCAGTCGGCGCTGCACACGGGGTTTAATCAGGCCCTGCTGATTGCGGTGATTTCGAATATTGGTTTTGCACTGACCATCATTCCTTCGGGGATCCTGAGCGACCGGATCGGGCGCCGCACGGTGATGATTATCGCCACCGCGCTGCTGCTGATCCTCGCTCTGCCGCTGCTCAAAATTTTGCAGGCGGAGTCAAGCACGCTGGCGGTCAAAGCGATTGTGGTGCTCATTGCGGGTGGTCTGGTGGGCATGCTGGCGGGGCCGGGCCCGGCGATGCTATCCGAAATGTTCCCGACGCGCGTGCGCTATACCGGGCTGGGGCTGGCCTATTCGTTATCGAACGCGATTTTTTCGGGCTGTGCGGGGCTGATCATTACCGGGCTGATTAAAGAGACGGGCAATCTGGATATTCCGGCGTATTACGTGATGGCGACGGCGGTCGTGAGCATTGTTGCACTGTTGACGCTGAGGAAGGATGACCATTTGCGGTCGTTAGAGGAGTGAGGTTCATGCCCGGTGGCGCTGCGCTTACCGGGCCTACGGTACCGTGCCTTTGTAGGCCGGGTAAGGCGAAGCCGCCACCCGGCACAACAGGCTACCCGCGCTGACGCACCGCTTCAAACAGGCAGATGCCTGTTGCAACGGACACGTTCAGGGACGACACGCTGCCCGCCATCGGGATGCTAATCAGCTCGTCGCAGTGCTCGCGCGTCAGGCGGCGCATGCCTTCGCCTTCCGCACCCATCACCAGCGCCAGACGGCCGGTCATTTTGCTCTGGTACAGGGTATGATCCGCTTCACCGGCAGTGCCGACGATCCAGATGTTCTCTTCCTGCAGCAGACGCATGGTGCGCGCCAGGTTGGTCACGCGGATCAGCGGAACGTTTTCCGCCGCGCCGCAGGCCACTTTCTTCGCCGTGGCGTTCAGCTGCGCAGAGCGATCTTTCGGCACGATCACCGCATGCACGCCCGCCGCATCGGCGCTGCGCAGGCACGCGCCGAGATTGTGCGGATCGGTAACGCCATCGAGGATCAGGAAGAACGGATTATCCAGTTCAGCGATCAGATCCGGCAGATCGTTTTCCTGATACTGACGACCCGGCTTCACGCGGGCAATAATGCCCTGGTGCACCGCACCGTCGCTTTTCTCATCCAGGAACTGGCGGTTTGCCAGTTGGATCACCACGCCCTGCGCTTCCAGCGCGTGGATTAGCGGCATCAGACGCTTATCTTCACGCCCTTTCAGAATAAAGACTTCCTGAAAACGCTCCGGTGCGCGCTCGAGAAGGGCCTGCACCGCGTGGATGCCGTAAATCATTTCACTCATTGATGGTTCTCGTAATAAATATTACCCCTCTCCCCACTGGGGAGAGGGTCAGGGTGAGGGGAAAATTACTCCGCCTGCTTTTTCTTCGCCGCGCGCTTCGCTTTGGTGGCGGCCGCTATTTTCTGTGTCTTCGCGGAAGGTTTCTTCGCGGAACGGGCTTCTTTCTTCGCCGCCTTCGGCTTCTGCTTCTTCTCGCCGCGGAACGCGCTATCCGGCTCGAAGTTGACCTTCTTGCCCGCCTGACGACGCTTACCGCCGCCCGGCTTACCGTTACCGGTTTTTTTCGCCCGTTCACGCTCGGTTTTACCGACGTTACGCGGCGCGCGCTCGCTGGAGATCAGGCTGAAGTCGATTTTACGGTCGTCCATATTCACGGCCTCAACCTTAACTTCCACACGGTCGCCCAGACGATAGGTCTGGCCGCCAGACTCGCCAATCAGACGCTGGCCGACCTGGTCGAAGCGGTAGTAGTCGTTATCGAGGCTGGAGACGTGCACCAGACCGTCGATAAACAACTCGTCCAGACGCACGAAGAAACCAAAGCCGGTCACGCTGGCAATCACGCCTTTAAAGACGTTACCCACCTGATCCAGCATAAAGTCACACTTCAGCCAGTCCGCCACGTCGCGCGTGGCTTCATCGGCACGGCGTTCGGTCATGGAGCAGTGCTGACCCAGCTGCAGCATCTCGTCCATTGAATAGTGGTAGCCACCGGTTTCGGTCGTGTTCCCTTTATGGCCCTGCTCCTGCGCCAGCAGATACTTGATCGCACGGTGCAGAGAGAGGTCAGGATAACGACGGATCGGCGACGTAAAGTGGGCGTAAGACTGCAGCGCGAGGCCGAAGTGCCCCCGGTTTTCCGGATCGTAAATCGCCTGCTTCATAGAGCGCAGCAGCATCGTCTGCAGCATTTCTGCGTCAGGACGGTCGCTTATGGATTCCAGCAGTTCGGCGTAATCGCGCGGCTCCGGCTTGTTGCCGCCAGGCAGCTCAAGGCCCAGCTCGGCCAGCACGGAGCGGAACGACGTGATGGCTTCCGTGGTCGGCTTATCGTGAATACGGAACAGCGCAGGCTCTTTGGCTTTCTCAACGAAGCGTGCCGCCGAGATATTCGCCAGAATCATACACTCTTCAATCAGCTTGTGCGCATCGTTACGCTGGGTCTGCTCGATACGCTCGATGCGGCGCTCGGCGTTGAAGATAAACTTCGCTTCTTCGCTCTCGAACGAGATCCCGCCGCGCTCTTCGCGCGCCTGCTCCAGCGTTTTATAAAGGTTATGCAGCTCTTCGATGTGTTTGACCAGCGGCGCGTACTGTTCGCGCAGATCCTGGTCGCCCTGCAGCATATGCCAGACCTTGGTGTAGGTCAGACGCGCGTGCGAGCTCATCACCGCTTCGTAGAACCTGTAGCCGGTTAAGCGCCCTTTGTTGGAGATGGTCATCTCGCAAACCATACAGAGGCGGTCAACCTGCGGGTTCAGGGAGCACAGGCCGTTAGACAGCACTTCCGGCAGCATCGGTACAACCTGCGACGGGAAATAGACCGACGTACCGCGGCTGCGGGCTTCGTTATCCAGCGGGGTGTGTGGACGAACGTAGTAGCTGACGTCTGCAATCGCCACCCACAGACGCCAGCCGCCGCCGCGTTTTTTCTCGCAGTAAACGGCGTCATCGAAGTCGCGGGCGTCTTCACCGTCGATCGTGACCAGCGGCAGGGAGCGCAGATCCACGCGGCCCGCTTTAGACTCTTCCGGGACTTCTTCGCGCAGGCTTTCGATCTGCTCTTCTACCGCTTTCGGCCAGATGTACGGAATCTCATGGGTGCGCAGCGCCATATCCACGGCCATGCCGGTACCCATGTTATCGCCTAAGACTTCCACAATTTTACCAACCGCTTTGGTACGACGGGTTGGGCGCTGGGTGAGCTCAACCACCACCACAAAGCCCATGCGCGCGCCCATTACCTCTTCAGGCGGGATGAGGATATCGAAGCTCAGACGGCTGTCGTCCGGCACCACGAAGCCCACGCCCGCGTCGGTAAAATAGCGGCCCACAATCTGGCTGGTTTTTGGCACCAGCACGCGGACCACGCGCGCTTCGCGGCGGCCTTTACGGTCAGCGCCCAGCGGCTGCGCCAGGATCTGGTCGCCGTGGATGCACATTTTCATCTGTTCAGATGAGAGGTAGAGATCGTCTTTACGGCCTTCCACGCGCAGGAAGCCGAAGCCATCGCGGTGACCAATGACGGTCCCTTTCAGCAGATCGAGGCGTTCTGGCAGCGCGTAGCACTGGCGGCGGGTAAAGACCAGCTGCCCGTCACGCTCCATCGCGCGCAGGCGGCGGCGAAGGGCTTCAATTTGCTCTTCACCTTCAATGTTTAATTCAACGGCAAGTTCTTCACGATTGGCGGGTTTTTCGCGTTTTGTTAAGTGTTCAATGATGAACTCGCGGCTGGGAATAGGATTCGCGTATTTTTCGGCTTCGCGTTCCTGGAAAGGATCATGTGACATGTCGGTTCCTCCGTTGTCAGCTCCGGTGGACGTTTTCTTCATTCCACCAGCAATAATTTATAAAGCGGTTGATTCTCTTCAACCAAATCGGCCAGCGTGTAGTTATCCAGCTCCATGAGAAAACTTTGCACGGCCTTTGAAAGCGCCTTTTTCAGGCGGCAAGCGGGCGTAATGTGGCAGAACTCGCTGCTGCAGTTGACCAGAGACAGCGGCTCCAGTTCACGTACCACATCGCCAACACGAATACTCTGCGCCGGTTTACCGAGACGGATCCCACCATTCTTCCCGCGGACGGCAGCAACGTATCCGGCACGACTAAGTTGATTGATTATTTTGACCATATGATTACGGGATACGCCGTAGACCTCTGTGACTTCAGAGATGCTGGTCATCTTCCCATCGGGTAACGACGCCATGTAAATCAGCGCACGTAAGCCGTAATCGGTGAAACTTGTTAACTGCACATCAACCTCAGGAAAAAGGGAAATCGCGGACAAACCGCAGAGATATTCAATAATGATGATAAACCAGCCAGATAGATAGCGGCTAATTTATTTGAACTGAAAGGAGAACGGAGGATAAAAAAGCCGGATGCGCGTTGCTTATCCGGCCTACGATGGGTTTTGTAGGCCCGGCAAGCGCAGCGCCGCCGGGCGAAACCATCATTATGCGTCGAACGGGTCGCGCAGGATCATCGTTTCGGTACGATCCGGGCCGGTAGAAATAATATCGATCGGCACTTCGGTCAGTTCTTCAATACGCTTGATGTAATCCAGCGCCGCCTGAGGCAGGCCGCTACGCTCTTTCACACCGAAAGTGGTCTCAGACCAGCCCGGCATGGTTTCGTAGATTGGCTCAATGCCTTCCCAGTCGTCAGCAGCCAGCGGCGTGGTGGTCACTTCGCGGCCATCTGGCATACGGTAGCCGACGCAGATTTTTACTTCTTTCAGGCCGTCCAGTACGTCCAGCTTGGTCAGGCAGAAGCCAGACAGGGAGTTGATCTGCACAGCACGACGCACGGCAACCGCATCCAGCCAGCCGGTACGACGACGACGACCGGTGGTCGCGCCAAACTCGTTACCCTGCTTGCACAGGAACTCGCCGGTTTCATCAAACAGCTCGGTCGGGAATGGACCCGCACCCACGCGAGTGGAGTACGCTTTGATGATGCCCAGAACATAATCCACATAGCGCGGACCCAGGCCAGAGCCGGTCGCCACGCCACCTGCGGTGGTGTTCGAGGAGGTCACGTACGGATAGGTACCGTGGTCGATGTCCAGCAGCGTACCCTGCGCACCTTCAAACATGACGAAATCGCCACGCTTGCGCGCCTGGTCCAGCAGATCGGACACATCAACAACCATACCGGTCAGAATGTCTGCAATCGCCATGACGTCATCCAGCACTTTCTGGTAGTCAACAGCGTCAGCTTTGTAGAAGTTCACCAGCTGGAAGTTGTGATATTCCATCACTTCTTTCAGTTTTTCAGCGAAGGTGGCTTTGTCGAAGAGGTCGCCCACGCGCAGACCGCGACGCGCAACTTTATCTTCGTAAGCCGGGCCGATACCACGACCGGTGGTACCGATGGCTTTCGCACCGCGCGCTTTTTCACGCGCCACGTCCAGCGCCACGTGATAATCCAGGATCAGCGGGCAGGCTTCGGAGAGCAGCAGACGCTCACGAACAGGGATACCACGGTCTTCCAGACCTTTCATCTCTTTCATCAGCGCAGCAGGAGACAGCACAACGCCGTTACCGATGATGCTGGTGACGTTATCACGAAGAATGCCTGATGGAATAAGATGGAGGACGGTTTTTTCACCGTTGATTACGAGAGTATGGCCTGCGTTGTGACCGCCCTGGTAGCGTACAACATATTTAGCCCGTTCAGTCAGAAGATCAACAATCTTCCCTTTACCTTCGTCACCCCATTGGGTGCCCAGTACGACGACGTTGTTACCCATTTTTTTCAAAATCACCGTTTGCTTAAAAATGGATTCTACCATCGCTTTTTCAGATATACAGCACTTTTTGACCTCAAAATACGCCGATTGCGCCTACTTTTTGATCAGCCAATCGTTTTCCTCAACATGTAGTAGATCACGATGCCCGCAACCACAAGACCGCCGCCAAAACGACGCAAAATATTATCCGGCAATTGGCTCATCGTGGCGATCATTCGACGCCAGGCGCGCGGATAGAGCATTGGTCCGAGACCTTCCAGCACCAGGACGAGGGCCAGTGCGAGCCAGATCGTTGAATTCATTTTTATTCCTTATAAAAGAAAACCACCGCTCCGTTGAGAGCGGTGGTTTGAATACTCAAACGAGCCTGAGTTTATCGCGTAGCGTTAGTCGGCGTCTTCATATAACGGAAGAAATCGCTGTCCGGGCTGAGCACCATCACATCCTGGTTGCTCTGGAAGCTATTCTCGTAAGCGCGCAGGCTACGGATAAAGGCGTAGAAGTCAGGATCCTGGCTGAAGGCGTCTGCGAAGAGCTTCGCCGCTTCGGCATCGCCTTCACCGCGCAGGATACGGCCCTGACGCTCAGATTCCGCCAGCGTCTTGGTGACTTCATAGTCCGCTGCGGCGCGCAGCTTCTCAGCCTCTTCCTGGCCCTGTGAACGGTGACGACGGGCTACCGCTTCACGCTCGGCGCGCATACGGTTGTAAATCGCCTCGGACACTTCTACCGGCAGGTTGATCTGCTTGATACGCACGTCAACCACTTCGATACCCAGCGCAGCCATACTGTTCGGGTTGATCACCGGCACTTTACCGTTGGTCTCCGCCTGAACGCGTTCAGCCGCTTTGGCAATCGCATCATCTGCTGCCGGCGTTGAAACTTCGTCTTCAGTGCCCGCTGTACCGGAGTTCAGGGCATCGCGCACTTCCAGAGTCAGACGACCGCGGGAGTCGGTCACGATGTCCTTCACGTCCAGACGACCAATCTCAGAACGCAGACGGTCAGAGAACTTACGCTTCAGCAGCACTTCTGCCTGAGAAACGTCACCGCCGCCCGTCGCCAGGAAGTAACGGCTGAAATCGCTGATGCGCCATTTGATATAGGAATCAACGATCAGGTCTTTTTTCTCTTTGGTCACGAAACGGTCGGCCTGGTTATCCATGGTCTGGATACGCGCATCAAGCGTTTTCACCGACTGAATGAACGGCACCTTGAAGTGCAGGCCCGGCTCGTAAATCACCGGGCGTTTGTCGCCGTCACGCACGACGCTGCTGAACTGGAACTTAATTCCACGCTCGCCCTCTTTCACCACAAAGATCGAGGTATAAAGCGCGACCAGTACGATGACGATGATCGCAATAACTGACTTACGCATCCTTATTCCCCCTGACGCTGGTAGTCGTTACGCTGCGCGTTAGCACGGCGTTGGTCCATAATGTCACCATCGTTCGAAGAAGGCGTTGTGTTCGTGCTGGCGCTGCCCGTTGAGGCAGACGGCAGACGCAGCAGGTTGTTCGCGCCGCTGGTGTCGCCTTTCGCGGCTGGTGCAGCATTGCCTTTCAGCATCTGATCCAGCGGCAGAACCATCAGGTTTCCACCTTTGTTGTCGTTAACCAACACTTTGCGGGTGTGGCTCAGCACTTTTTCCATGGTCTCGATGTAAAGACGCTCACGGGTAATTTCCGGTGCCGCTTTATATTCCGGCAGGATCTTCGCGAAGCGAGCCACTTCACCCTGCGCTTCCAGGATGGTCTGCGTCTTATACGCGCGCGCTTCTTCCAGAATACGCTGCGCCTGGCCGTTAGCGCGTGGCTGAACTTCGTTGGTGTACGCTTCCGCTTCACGGATGTACTGCTGTTCGTTTTCACGTGCGGCAATCGCATCGTCAAAGGCGGCTTTCACCTCTTCCGGCGGACGCGCAGCCTGGAAGTTAACGTCCAGCAGGGTAATACCCATGTTGTACGGACGAATAGTCTCTTCCAGCTCGCGCTGGGTATCGCTACGAATAACGGTACGCCCTTCGGTCAGGATGCGGTCCATGGTGTATTTACCGATTACGCCGCGCAGGGCGCTGTCGGTCGCCTGACGCAGGCTGTCATCGGCGCTGGTCACGCTAAACAGATAACGCTCAGGATCGGTCACGCGGTACTGCACGTTCATCTCGACGCGCACCACGTTTTCATCAGAGGTCAGCATTACGCCAGAAGCCGCCAGCTCACGGACGGACTCCACGTTTACCGCGGTCACGTCGTCAATGAAGGTCGGTTTCCAGTTCAGGCCCGGCTCAACCAGATGGCTGAACTTGCCGAAACGGGTGACCACGCCGCGTTCCGCTTCTTTAATGGTGTAGAACCCGCTGGCTGCCCAGATGATGACCACCGCAGCGGCCACGATACCTACAACGCGGCCTCCCATTGGCGGGCGCGGAGTCTGAGTGGAATTGCCACCCGAGCCAGAACCTTTTCCTCCGCCAAGGCCACCAAGCTTCTTGCTCAGCTTGCGGAAGATATCATCCAGATCCGGCGGCCCCTGCTCGCGACCACCTTTGTTGCCATTTCCCTCAGAGTTGCCGCCAGGTTTGCTGCTTCCCCACGGGTCGCGGTCTTGTCCGTTATTACCGGGCTGATTCCACGCCATGTATATGCTCCATATTTGTTATGCAAGGGCGAATTATTCAGGCATCCCCTTTCTGATCAGACGATATAGTCGACCAGGGCAGGTTCTTGTTTACAGAGGCGACGCCAGTCAACGATCGGCATACGCACCTGCATCCCCACGCTGCCGTCATCCTCCATCCACTCTTTTTCTATCGCCTGAAGCTGATAAAACCGGCTGCGCAGCCTGCCTTCCTGTGGCGGCAGTCGCAGCGTGTGCTGAGCTACCTCACCGGAAAGACGTTCTGTCAAAGCCTGGAAAAGCAGTGGCACACCAATACCGGTCTGGGCAGAAAGCCAGACCCGAATCGGTTTGTTTTCTTCATCTCGGTCAATACGCGGTTCGAAATCGTCCAGCATATCGATCTTGTTCATGACCAACAGCGTTGGGATCTCGTGGGCGTCAATCTCTTCGAGCACCACGTTCACCGCGTCGATGTTCTCCTGCACGCGCACGTCTGCCGCATCTATCACGTGCAGCAGCAGCGTCGCCTGACGCGTCTCCTGCAGGGTGGCCTTAAACGCCGCCACCAGGTCATGCGGCAGATGGCGAATAAACCCTACGGTATCCGCCAGCACCGTTTCACCGACGTCAGCAACGTCAATACGGCGCAGCGTAGGGTCCAGGGTCGCAAACAGCTGGTCTGCGGCATAAACCTGGGCCTCGGTTATCTGGTTAAACAGGGTGGATTTACCGGCGTTGGTATAGCCCACCAGCGACACCGTCGGGATGTCGGCTTTAGTACGCGCCCGACGCCCCTGTTCACGCTGTTTCTCTACGCGTTCCAGACGCGAGAGGATCTGGGTAATTCGGCCACGCAGCAAACGACGGTCGGTTTCGAGCTGGGTTTCACCCGGGCCGCGCAAACCAATCCCGCCTTTTTGTCTTTCAAGGTGTGTCCAGCCACGCACCAGACGCGTTGCCAGATGGCGCAGCTGCGCCAGCTCAACCTGCAGTTTCCCCTCGTGGGTGCGGGCACGCTGAGCAAAAATATCTAAAATCAAACCCGTGCGATCGATAACACGGCATTCGCAAAGGGCTTCCAGGTTGCGCTCCTGGGCTGGAGACAGCGCATGATCAAACAACACGACTGACGCGCCGGTTGCTTTTACGGCATCCGCAATTTCGACTGCTTTACCTTCACCAACAAAATACTTTGGGTGCGGCGCTTTACGGCTACCGGTAATCACCTGCATTGCTTCGACACCGGCGGAAGAGACCAGAGATTCAAACTCCTGGAGGTCTTCCATATCTTTGTCTTGCGAAAAATAGATGTGTACCAGCACCGCCTGCTCACCGGCATCATAACGGTCAAACAAGCGTAAACCTCTCTAAAAAGATCAGCGGGGAACGCAGGATCCCTGGCTCCCCGTGTGGATAACAGTGCGAAACCTTATTCGGTCTCGTCGCTGTCCTGCGCTGGCGTTGAAGAACCCTGCGCGTTGCTGCCATGATGGTAGTTACTACCCGTGCCGCCGCCAGCGTTATTGCTGTGATGAGATACCGGACGAGACGGAACAACGGTAGAAATAGCGTGCTTATAGACCATCTGGCTGACCGTGTTTTTCAACAGAATCACGAACTGATCGAAAGACTCAATCTGACCTTGCAGCTTAATACCATTCACCAAATAAATAGAAACTGGAACACGTTCCCGACGCAATGCGTTCAGGAACGGATCTTGTAAAGATTGCCCCTTAGCCATTCTATCTTTTCCTTATATGCTTGTTTTGTACTTAGAACCTTGCGATTCTGAAAAATTGCGCACGATACGTCTCAATTGTACACATTCAGTGAGCGATATCACCAACAACCTCAATCACTTCGTTTAACGCCTGTTGCGGTTTTTCACTGTCTAACCAGTGAACACCCTCCCAACCGCGCAACCAGGTGATCTGGCGCTTCGCTAACTGTCTCGTGGCGCAAACACCTCTATAAACCATTTCATCGTATGAAATCTCACCTTCAAGATAAGACCACATCTGGCGGTATCCCACACAACGAACGGAAGGCATGTCCGTATGCAAATCTCCACGGGCAAAGAGCGCCCGCACTTCTGCTTCAAAATCTGAAGCCAACATCTGATGAAAACGCTGCTCAATTCGCTGATGGAGCAGTTCACGGCTCGCCGGGGCGATGGCGAACTGATGCACCTGATACGGCAGAGCGTCTCCTGACGTTTGCGTCAGTTCCGTTAAAGTTTTACCCGAAATGAAAAAAACTTCCAGTGCCCGGGAAAGCCTTTGCGGATCATTTGGATGGATCCGCGCTGCCGCAACCGGGTCAATCTCCGCCAGTTGCTGATGCAAAACGTCCCAACCCTGCTCTGCCGCCTGCTGCTCAATTTTTGCTCTTATTTCCGGATCCGCGGATGGCAGAGGTGACAACCCCTCCAGCAGCGCCTTGAAATAGAGCATGGTTCCGCCAACCAACAGCGGTATACGTCCCGCCGCCGTTATCTCGGCCATCTCGGCTAAGGCATCCCGGCGGAAATCCGCTGCGGAGTACGCCTGAGCCGGGTCGAGAATATCCAGTAAACGGTGCGGTGCCGCACGCAGCTCGTCTGCGTCAGGCTTCGCCGTGCCGATGTCCATCCCTCGATAGATGAGGGCGGAGTCGACGCTAATCAACTCTACAGGCAAAACTTTACGCAGCTCAATGGCTAACGCCGTTTTGCCCGAGGCCGTTGGGCCCATTAAAAAAATTGCCTTAGGCAGGCTCGCCTTACTTACGTCAATCATGTTTCAGGGCGTTCATCGCCGTTTGTAAATCAACAGGTTGTAATAAACCACCCGGCGGCGTTTTTACCAGGTGCGGGCAGAGACGTTCCACCTCCGCCAGCACGCTGATGGCCTGCGCCATACTCCACGGCGCGTGTTCGCTTGCCAGATGGCGGGCGATCCACTGCGCGGTGTTGGCGGCATCAAACGATGTTTGCTGCGCCAGGTAGCCTATCAGTTCAGGAATCAAGTTTTGTAAATTTTGTTGGCGTAAGGGTAAAGGCACTGCACGAATTGTCACATGTTGTGGTTCGAGCACAGTTTCAATACCCATCTGCGCCAGCTGCGACCTAACGCGCTGCAATACCCTTGTTTCATCAGGGGATATTTTCAGGCGTACCGGAATTAACAGCGGCTGCGCGCAGGCTGCGTTTTCGCCCGGCGTGAGCTGCACCTGTTTGAGCCAGCGTTCGGCGACCGGCAAGGCCAGAAGCATCACGTTGCCGTTACGTTCAAGCAGCGCCATATCCGGGGCGATAATCGTCAGCACCCGGCCGAAACTCTGGCTATGACCGTCCAGTGAAGGCTGAGGGGCCGGAATGGGCTCTTTACTCTCTACCGCAGGCGTTTCCAGCAGTTTGCGGTACAACGCCCCCTGCTGCTTTTGATAGCCAGGCTGGGCATTCGGGTAGTTCGCGCCCGTTGGACGCGGTGCGCTCCCTGCTGATGAAAAGCGCGGGGCTTCCGGTTCACGCGCGACGGCAGGCTCCGCAAAATGGTTGCGCCCCGCGGCCACACGGTTTTCGGGCAGCGGACGCGGCGCAGGGGCGTCGTTCTCCAGCGGCAGCGTTGGCGCTGCCTGCTGCTGCAACACGGCGGCCACGCCCTGATAAATAAAGTCGTGCACCAGACGCGACTGGTGGAACCGCACCTCATGCTTGGCAGGGTGAACGTTCACATCCACCTGATGGGGGTCGATATCCAGATAAAGGACGAAAGCAGGCTGCTGATCGGCCCCGAGCTTGTCTTCGCAGGCCTGGCGAATCGCGTGATTGATGAGGCGGTCGCGCATCATGCGGCCGTTGACGTAGCAATACTGAATTTCAGAGAACGCAGCGCTGCTCGCGTTTGGATCGGCAACCCAGCCGCGCAAAGCCAGATCGCCGTGCTGCCACTCAATGGCCAGCGCCTGTTCCAGAAACGGCACTCCGCAGATCGCCCCCAGACGACGCTCTTTCTGCCCGCCTTCCGCCACCGCGCGATACTGGCGCATCACCTTGCCGTTGTGGCTGAGATTAATGGTGACGTCAAAACGCGCCAGCGCGATACGCCGAACGATCTCGTCGATATGGCTGAACTCGGTCTTCTCGGTACGCATAAACTTGCGCCGGGCGGGGGTGTTGTAGAAGAGATCTAACACTTCAAGCGTCGTGCCGACAGGATGCGCCGCGGGTTTGACCGTCACGTCCATATCGCGCCCTTCGGCGTAGGCCTGCCAGGCCTCCTGCTGATCAGCGGTACGGGAGGTGAGCGTCAGGCGCGAAACCGAGCTGATACTGGCCAGCGCCTCACCGCGAAAGCCGAGGCTAATAATCGCTTCCAGGTCATCCAGAGAGGCAATTTTACTGGTGGCGTGACGCGCAAGCGCCAGCGCCAGCTCCTCTTTTTTAATGCCACAGCCGTTGTCGCGAATGCGGATAAGCTTCGCGCCGCCGCGTTCGATATCAATATCAATGCGGGTTGCGCCCGCATCGAGGCTGTTTTCCACCAGCTCCTTCACCACCGACGCAGGGCGTTCCACCACCTCACCGGCGGCGATTTGGTTCGCGAGCTGCGGCGGTAGAACCTGAATCGGCATGAATTCTCCTTAGTTGGTCGCGGTCATCTCACCCGGCAGCGCCGCGCTGGCCGTCTGGGCGGCACCGCTCTGCGGTGCGGACTGCAGCGGATGCGCCTCAAAGTATTTACGCAGACCGTTATAAATGGCTTCGGCAATTTGCTGCTGGTAACTGTCGCTTCCCAACAGACGCTCTTCACCGTTGTTACTGATAAAGCCCGTCTCTACAAGGATGGACGGGATATCCGGCGAGCGCAGAACGCCGAGGCTGGCATGCTCAGGACGACGTTTATGCAGCACGCCAATGCTTTGCAGCTGGCTCAATACGTTAGTGGCGACATCATACCCGACGCGCTGAGAATGACCGAACTGTAAATCCAGCACCGCCTGGCTGAGGTACGGATCGGACTGGCTGTTCGCCAGCACGTCGCCCGCGCCGCCTAACAGCTCGGACTGCTTCTCATGCTCTTCCAGCCAGTTGGCCATTTCGCTGTTCGCGCGACGGTTCGACAGCACCCAAACCGAGGCGCCGGTCGCGCTACGATTCGGCGCCGCGTCCGCATGAATGGAGACCAGGAAGTTGGCGTTTTGCTTGCGCGCCACGTCCGAGCGCCCCATGACGGAGATAAAGTAGTCCCCGTCGCGGGTCAACACGCCTTTAAACATAGGATCGTCGTTGAGTAGCGAACGCAGTTTACGCGCGATAGCGATAGTCACGTTTTTCTCGCGCGTACCGCCAGGGCCTATCGCCCCCGGATCTTCCCCGCCGTGGCCCGCGTCAATGGCGATGATCACTTTGTCACCGCTGACCGTTGCGCGTCGCGCGCTGGCCGCCGGACGCGTCACCGTTTTGCTGCTGGTTGCCGCGGTAATGCGATCGTTTTGCGATTTAAACGGATTACGCGCGGGTTCAGAAGGACGCGGCGTATATACCGGCTCTTCCACGCGCTTCGCGACGACCGGCGGCGGTGGAGGCGGCGGCGGTACGTCGGCATTGATGGTAAAGACCACCGTATAGTTCGCGCCGTTTTGCTGCTTCACCGCCTTCGTTTTGCCTTTTTCGGTCAGATCGACCACCAGGCGTAACGACTGGCTGTCCTGGGGCGTTCCCGAACGGATGCTTTTCACCAGGTTGTTGCCGCTGAACTGCAGCGGTAATCCCTGGATCACGCCCGTCTGTTTGATATCCAGCGCCACGCTGTGGCTGTCTGGCTGTGAAAATGCATACTCAGGATCGCCCATAAAGCTGAACGTGATCCGGGCCTGGCTTTCGCCGTTTGATACCTGAATATCCGAGAGGTTTGCCGCCCCGGCCTGCGCGCACAGCAGCACGGTGGCAGCCAACAACCAGCCTTTAACGCGATTTATCATCCCGTCATCCCTACGCTTAACCGGCCAGACGCGCCAGTAAGGAACTGCCTGATGAGGAAACCGCACTGATGCGCGCCTCACGCCCTTGTGCCTGGTAATCTAAGTGAATTTCGACATCCGGGTCAGGCAGCACACCCGCACCTTGTTGCGGCCACTCCACCAGGCAGATGGCATCATTGGCAAAATAATCACGGATCCCCATAAATTCCAGCTCCTCAGGATCCGCAAGGCGGTATAAATCGAAGTGGTACACCATAAGATTTTCAAGGGCGTACGGTTCTACCAGCGTGTAGGTTGGGCTTTTGACATTCCCGTTATGCCCTAACGCCTGCAAAAAACCCCGGCTGAAGGTGGTTTTACCCGCACCTAAATCACCATACAGATAAATGACGGTTGCCCCCTGACAGGCCTGCGCCACGCGCTTGCCGAGTTCTAAAGTGGCTTGTTCATCAGGTAAAAGAATCGCTCGATTAGTCATTTTCTACGTCAATCACATCCGGGTTAACAACACGCCGCAGCGTGCAAAAGAGATCGGTGGCCAGCATACCGCGCGTGCCGTAACGCGCAGCCAGTTTATCCGCCGCGACGCCGTGGGCCACGCAGCCCGCACAGGCTGCATCATAAAGGGGAAGTTTCTGTCCAAGCAATGCGCCAATGATGCCGGAAAGCACATCGCCCATGCCGCCGCTTGCCATACCCGCATTGCCGGCATCAATAATGCCCTGCGACTCGTCGCTGGCGACAACGGTTCCTGCCCCTTTTAAAACAGCAACACCTCCGTAACGTTTTACCAGACGCTGAGCAGAAAGTAAGCGATCGCTTTCAATTTCTGCCACGCTGCAGTTAAGCAGCCGCGCGGCTTCGCCGGGGTGTGGCGTGAGAATGCGATTGTGACGCTTATCGGGGTTTATTGCCAGAAGGTTAAGCGCGTCGGCATCCCACAGCATCGGTTTACGAAAATTCTCGACCTTTTGCAGGGCCTGTTTACCCCACGCCTGCTGCCCAAGCCCGGGCCCAATCACCACCACGTCCGCCCATTCCAGGCTTTCTTCAAGCGCCTGGGGCGTAAGCTCGTGGACCATCAGCTCCGGACGGGCGGTAACGATCGGCGCAATATTCTCAATGCGGGTGAGCACTCGCACCAGGCCAGCACCGCTGCGTAATGCCGCTTCGCCGGTCATGCGAATCGCACCTGCCGTGCCATGGTCGCCGCCAATTATCACCAGCCTGCCGCTATCCCCTTTATGGGACGTCGGTCGGCGCGGCGGGAGCCACGCTGCAAGCTGCGACGCATCAAAACGCGCGATGCGCATTTCCTGCCCGGCCAGCCAGCTTTCCAGCCCCAGCGCACTGTGGTGCAACACGCCAACAACGTCTCGCGCTTTGCCGGTCAGTAACCCCGGCTTGAGGGCGATAAAGGTCACCGTGTGCGCAGCCTGAATCACCGCTCCCGGCGTCGCGCCGGTTTGTGCAATCAGGCCTGAAGGAATATCCAGGGCGACAACCGGCGCGGAATGTCTGTTCGCGTGTTCAATCAGCGCGGCTACGTTTTCGCGAGGCGCGCTGCGAAGCCCGGTGCCCAGCAGACCGTCAACAATCAGATCAGCATCCTCTGGCCAGACGATATCCGGCGCATGAATCACACCGCCTGCGTTAAGCCACGCCGTGCGCGCCGCGTCCGCCTCTTCCGGCAGCGGTTTCTCACTCTCCAAAGCCAGCAGCGTCACGCGGATACCTGCCGCAGCCGCAAGACGGGCGACAACGTAGCCGTCGCCGCCGTTATTGCCGTGCCCGCACAGAATCAGCCAGTGAGCGGCCTGCGGATACGCGCTGCGGGCAACGTTAAACGCCGCCTCACCCGCGCGCAGCATCAGTTCGTAAAGGGTTATCCCGAGGCTGTCTGCGGCCTCTTTTTCGGCGCGCCGTAGGTCATCCGCATGCCAGATGGAATGTGGTATACTTGCGGGGTTTTTCTTCACCGTATGGTCCGTCATGTCACAGCCCCTCGATCTCAATGAATTAGCGCAAAAAATAAAACAGTGGGGTGCTGAACTTGGCTTCCAGAAGGTGGGTATTACCGATACCGACCTCTCGGCCAGCGAGCCAAAACTGCAGGCCTGGCTGGATAAACAATACCACGGCGAAATGGAGTGGATGGCGCGTCATGGCATGATGCGCGCCCGTCCACACGAGCTCTTGCCGGGCACGTTACGCGTCATCAGCGTGCGCATGAACTACCTGCCCGCCAACGCGGCCTTTGCGCGCACGCTAAAAGACCCCTCTTTGGGTTACGTCAGCCGCTACGCCCTGGGACGTGATTACCATAAGCTTCTGCGCAACCGTTTAAAAAAACTCGGGGAAACCATTCAGCAGCACTGTGTTTCGCTGAATTTTAGACCCTTTGTCGATTCTGCGCCTATTCTTGAGCGCCCGATCGCCGAAAAAGCCGGGCTTGGCTGGACAGGTAAGCACTCACTTATCCTTAGCCGCGACGCCGGATCGTTCTTCTTCCTGGGTGAACTGCTGATTGATTTGCCGCTGCCGATAGACGGCCCGGTAGAAGAAGGCTGTGGGCGCTGCGTGGCCTGCATGACCATTTGCCCGACGGGTGCCATCGTCGAGCCCTACACCGTTGATGCACGCCGCTGCATCTCCTACCTGACTATCGAACTGGAAGGGGCCATTCCAGAAGAATTTCGACCGCTTATCGGCAACCGCATCTACGGCTGCGACGACTGCCAGCTGATCTGCCCGTGGAACCGCTATTCACAGCTCACGGACGAAGAAGATTTCAGCCCGCGTAAGGCGCTGCATGCGCCGCAGCTTATTGAGCTGTTCGCCTGGACCGAAGCCTGGTTCCTGAAAGTGACGGAAGGCTCGGCCATTCGCCGTATCGGCCATCTGCGCTGGCTGCGTAACGTTGCCGTCGCGCTGGGTAATGCTCCCTGGGATGAAGCGAATCTGCGGGCACTTGAAAGCCGTAGAGGTGAGCACCCACTTCTTGATGAACACATAGAATGGGCGATTGCGCAGCAAATTGAGAAGCGTAATGCCTGTGTAGTCGAGGTGCAGCTACCGAAGAAACAGCGTCTGGTAAGGGTAATCGAAAAAGGGCTTACGCGAGATGCCTGAACTATTCACAGCCTGTGAATAAAATTACAAACTCAAGCGCCATCTGGGCTGGAGATGAGGTCAAGTGATCTCAATAACATTTTGAAATCAAATTTTATTTATTAAATACAGCAAGTTATAAAGATATTATTCACCCTGCTAAGTTTTAACCCTGTTCCGGTTAAGCGCAGTTTCTGTGGATAACTCTGTTTACAAGAGTATTTCAGAGACAATAGAAAACGTCCCCAACGAATTATTTCGCTGTGGATATTTTAGAGATGATGAAGAATTTGGAGCGGGAAACGAGACTCGAACTCGCGACCCCGACCTTGGCAAGGTCGTGCTCTACCAACTGAGCTATTCCCGCTTGGGTGGTCCGTGCTGTGGAAGCACTTTCAAATTTTGGAGCGGGAAACGAGACTCGAACTCGCGACCCCGACCTTGGCAAGGTCGTGCTCTACCAACTGAGCTATTCCCGCTTGGGCAGTCTGTGCTGTGAAAGCACTTTCAAATTTTGGAGCGGGAAACGAGACTCGAACTCGCGACCCCGACCTTGGCAAGGTCGTGCTCTACCAACTGAGCTATTCCCGCAAATCTGTACTGCTTTTGTTGCTGTCGTAACGTGTAATTCTCTGTCGTTACGGGAGGCGCATTATACGAGAAATCCTTTTAGCTGCAACCCCCCTTAAAGCGATTTTTTCGAAATTCAGTTCAAATGCTTATTAAATCGGCAAGCTGAACAATTTAACGGCAAAAACCCGGCCACGCAAGGCGCCGGATCTCAAAATCACAGCTTAATAAAGTTTTCGCGGTAGTACGCCAGCTCCGCCACGGACTCCCGGATATCGTCCATCGCCTGATGGGTGCCCTGCTTTTTAAAGCCGTCGAGGATTTCAGGCTTCCAGCGACGCGCCAGCTCTTTCAGGGTGCTGACATCCAGATAGCGGTAGTGGAAGTAAGACTCCAGCTCCGGCATGTACTTAAACAGGAAGCGGCGATCCTGGCCGATGCTGTTCCCGCAAATAGGCGATTTACCCGCCGGAACCCACTGTTTCAGGAACTCAAGCGTTGCCAGCTCCGCCTCGCGGTCGCCAAACGTGCTCGCCTTCACGCGCTCCACCAGGCCGCTGCCGGTATGGGTGCGCACGTTCCATTCATCCATCAAGGCCAGCTGCTCATCGGACTGATGCACGGCAATCGTTGGGCCTTCCGCCAGGATATTCAGGTTGGCGTCCGTCACCAGCGTTGCAATTTCAATAATGCGATCGCGCTCGGGATCCAGCCCGGTCATTTCGAGATCGATCCAAATCAGGTTGTTTTCATCCGCGCTCATGTTATTTTCCACCCTTCTCGCATAACCGGCAGTAGCAGGTTAACTAGTATTAATTAGAGTGTATCATAGAGGTTTTGCCCCTTATGGGCGACCAGGAGCCAGCGCGATTGAGTAAAAATAAACTCTCCAAAGGGCAGCAGCGCCGCGTAAACGCCAACCACCAGCGCCGTCTTAAAACCACTTCGGAGAAGCCGGATTATGACGACAACCTGTTTGGTGAAGCGACAGAAGGCGTAGTCATCAGCCGTTTCGGTATGCATGCCGATGTCGAATCCGCCGACGGGGAAATTCACCGTTGCAATATCCGTCGCACCATCCGTTCACTGGTGACCGGCGATCGCGTGGTCTGGCGACCAGGCAAAGAGGCCGCTGAAGGGGTCACGGTTAAGGGCATCGTTGAGGCCGTGCATGAACGCACGTCGGTGCTCACCCGCCCGGATTTCTACGATGGCGTGAAGCCGATTGCCGCCAACATTAACCAGATCGTCATAGTTTCGGCGATTTTACCTGAGCTTTCGCTCAACATTATCGATCGTTACCTTGTCGCCTGCGAAACGCTGCAGGTGGAACCGATCATCGTATTGAACAAAATCGATCTGCTGGATGACGACGGCATGGCCTTCGTGAATGAGCAGATGGATATCTACCGCAAGATTGGGTATCGCGTGCTGATGGTCTCCAGCCACACCAAGGATGGCCTGAAACCGCTTGAAGAGGCGCTCACCGATCGCATCAGCATCTTCGCGGGCCAGTCCGGCGTGGGCAAATCAAGCCTGCTGAACAACCTGCTTGGCCTCCAGCAGGAGATCCTGACCAACGATGTGTCCAACGTCTCGGGTCTGGGCCAGCACACGACCACCGCCTCGCGTCTGTATCACTTCCCACACGGCGGCGACGTGATCGACTCCCCGGGCGTGCGTGAGTTCGGTTTGTGGCACCTTGAGCCGGAACAAATCTTTAACGGATTTGTCGAATTCCATGATTATTTAGGCGCTTGCAAATACCGCGACTGTAAACACGATAACGACCCGGGCTGCGCTATCCGCGAAGCGGTTGAGAACGGTGAAATTGCGGAGACCCGCTTTGAAAACTATCACCGCATTCTTGAGAGCATGGAAGACGTAAAAACGCGTAAAAACTTTTCTGATTCTGATAACTGACAACTAAGCTAAGCATCGCTAAAATCGTCCCCTTTTTTCAGGTTCCGGCGGCTTAACGCCGGATCAGGAACGACAAAACAATGGCCTGGAGGCTACCTTGTTAAACGCATTTAAACTTTCGCTTCAATACATTCTGCCAAAACTGTGGCTCACTCGCCTGGCGGGCTGGGGCGCAAGCAAACGCGCGGGCTGGCTGACCAAACTGGTCATCGACCTTTTCGTAAAATATTATAAGGTCGACATGAAAGAGGCGCAGAAGCCGGATACCGCCAGCTACCGCACCTTCAACGAATTCTTCGTGCGCCCGCTGCGTGACGACGTGCGCCCGCTGAACACCGATCCAAACGTCCTGGTGATGCCGGCAGACGGCGTGATCAGCCAGTTGGGTAACATCGAAGACGACAAAATTCTGCAGGCGAAGGGCCATAACTACAGCCTGGAAGCGCTGCTGGCGGGCAATTACCTGATGGCGGATCTGTTCCGCAACGGTACGTTCGCCACCACCTATCTGTCACCGCGCGACTACCACCGCGTGCACATGCCGTGTAACGGTATTCTGCGTGAAATGATCTACGTCCCGGGCGACCTGTTCTCCGTGAACCACCTCACCGCGCAGAACGTGCCGAACCTGTTTGCCCGTAACGAGCGCGTCATCTGCCTGTTTGATACTGAATTTGGCCCAATGGCGCAGATTCTGGTCGGTGCGACCATTGTAGGCAGCATCGAAACCGTCTGGGCGGGCACCATTACGCCTCCGCGCGAAGGCGTGATCAAACGCTGGACCTGGCCTGCCGGTGAAGCGGAGGGCTCTGTCGCCCTGCTCAAAGGTCAGGAGATGGGCCGCTTCAAGCTGGGCTCCACCGTGATCAACCTGTTTGCGCCGGGTAAAGTGAAGCTGGCTGAACAGCTCGAAAGCCTGTCGGTCACCAAACTGGGCCAGCCGCTGGCGGTCTCTACCGAAACCTTCGTGACGCCAGATGCAGAACCCGCGCCGCTGTCACAGGAAGAGATCCACGCCGAGCACGACGCCAGCCCGCTGGTTGACGACAAAAAAGACGAAGGCTAACAACAGAAGGATCGCTGACGTGCGCCCGATTATCGTTCTACTGATGGCCTGGTGCCTCAGCATGGGGGCGTACGCAGCGACAGCCCCCGACGCCAAACAGATAACCCAGGAACTGGAGCAGGCAAAAGCGGCCAAACCCGCTCAGCCAGAGACCGTCGAGTCGCTCCAGACAGCCCTGAACGCGCTTGAGGAGCGAAAAGGCTCGCTTGAGCGCGCTCAGCAATATCAGCAGGTTATCGACAACTTCCCCAAACTCTCGCAGACGCTGCGCTCTCAGCTCAATAACCTGCGTGACGAGCCGCGTGACGTGCCCGCAGGCATGACCTCCGATGCCCTGAACCAGGAGATCCTGCAGGTCAGCAGCCAGCTTCTGGAGAAGAGTCGCCTTGCCCAGCAGGAGCAGGAGCGAGCGCGCGAAATTGCCGACTCCCTCAGCCAGCTTCCACAGCAGCAAACCGACGCCCGCCGCCAGCTTAATGAAGTCGAGCGTCGCGTGGGTACGCAAAGCGGCAACACGCCACAGGCTCAGGCGCAAAATCTGGGTCTGCAGGCAGAATCGGCTCGCCTGAAGGCCCTTGTCGATGAGCTGGAACTGGCGCAGCTTTCCGCCAATAATCGCCAGGAACTGTCGCGGATGCGCTCTGAACTCGCTCAGAAGCAGAGCGAGCAGCTTGACGCCTATCTTCAGGCCCTGCGCAATCAGCTCAACAGCCAGCGTCAGCGCGAGGCCGAGCGTGCTCTTGAAAGCACCGAACTGCTGGCGGAGAACAGCGCTAACCTCCCCGCGGGCATCGTCGATCAGTTTAAGGTCAACCGCGAGCTTTCCGCCGCGCTCAACCAGCAGGCGCAGCGTATGGACCTGGTGGCTTCGCAGCAGCGTCAGGCGACCAATCAAACCCTTCAGGTTCGCCAGGCGCTCAACACCCTGCGCGAGCAGTCCCAGTGGCTCGGGTCATCGAACCTGCTGGGCGAAGCGCTACGCGCCCAGGTCGCGCGCCTGCCGGAAATGCCGAAGCCGCAGCAGCTGGATACCGAGATGGCCCAGCTGCGCGTTCAGCGACTGCACTTTGAAGACCTCCTCAATAAACAGCCGCAAATCCGCCAGCTTCGACAGGCTGACGGACAGCCCCTGACCAGCGAGCAGAACCGGATTCTGGAAGCCCAGCTGCGTACCCAGCGTGAGCTGCTGAACTCTCTGCTCCAGGGCGGGGATACGCTGATCCTGGAACTGACCAAGCTAAAAGTGTCCAACAGCCAGCTGGAAGACGCGCTGAAAGAGGTGAACGAGGCCACGCACCGATATCTCTTCTGGACGTCCGACGTGCGTCCGATGACCTTCTCGTGGCCGATTGAAATTGTCCAGGACCTGCGCCGTCTGATTTCGCTGGACACCTTCAGCCAGCTGGGACAGGCCAGCGTGATGATGTTCACCAGCAAAGAGACCATTTTCCCGCTGCTGGGGGCGTTGATTCTGGTGGGCTTTAGCATTTACTCGCGCCGACATTTCACCCGTTTCCTGGAGCGTTCCAGCTCAAGGGTCGGGAAAGTCACTCAGGACCACTTCTGGCTGACGCTGCGCACCGTATTCTGGTCGATTCTCGTCGCCTCCCCGCTGCCGGTGCTGTGGATGACGCTGGGATATGGCCTGCGGGAAGCCTGGCCCTACCCGCTTGCGGTAGCGATTGGCGATGGCGTCACCGCCACCGTGCCGCTGCTGTGGGTGGTCATGATTTGCGCCACCTTTGCGCGCCCCAATGGCCTGTTTATTGCCCACTTCGGCTGGCCGCGTAATCGCGTTGCGCGCGCCATGCGTTACTACCTGATGAGCATCGGGCTGATTGTGCCGCTGATTATGGCGCTGATCATGTTTGATAATCTCAACGACCGGGAGTTCTCAGGCTCGCTGGGGCGCCTCTGCTTTATTCTGATATGCGGCGCGCTGGCCATCGTGACGCTCAGCCTGAAACGCGCGGGGATACCGCTCTATCTGGATAAATCCGGCAGCGGCGACAACATGTTCAACCGGCTGCTCTGGAACCTGCTGCTGAGCGCGCCGCTGTTTGCGATGCTGGCAGCCGCGGTGGGCTATCTGGCGACCGCGCAGGCGCTGCTGGCGCGACTGGAAACCTCGGTGGCCATCTGGTTCCTGCTTCTGGTGGTGTACCACGTGATCCGCCGCTGGATGCTGATCCAGCGCCGCCGTCTGGCCTTTGACCGCGCCAAGCATCGCCGTGCAGAGATCCTCGCCCAGCGTGCGCGGGGTGAGGAAGAGCCAAACCACGTCAACAGCACGGAAGGCACGACGGAAGCGGATGAGGTGGAGCTGGATCTGGATGCCATCAGCACCCAGTCCCTGCGCCTGGTGCGCTCCATCCTGATGCTGATTGCCCTCCTGTCGGTGATCTTCCTGTGGTCAGAGATCCACTCCGCATTTGGCTTCCTGGAAAATATTTCTCTCTGGGACGTAACGTCCACGGTGCAGGGGGTCGAGAGCCTGGAGCCGATAACCTTAGGCGCAGTGCTGATTGCCATTCTGGTGTTGATTATCACCACGCAGCTGGTGCGCAACTTCCCGGCGCTGCTGGAGCTGGCGCTGCTGCAGCACCTGGATTTAACCCCGGGTACGGGTTATGCGATTACCACCATTACTAAATATCTGATCATGCTCTTTGGCGGGCTGGTTGGCTTCTCGATGATCGGGATTGAGTGGTCGAAGCTGCAGTGGCTGGTGGCGGCCCTGGGTGTAGGGCTAGGTTTTGGTTTACAGGAGATCTTCGCCAACTTCATCTCTGGCCTGATCATTTTGTTCGAAAAACCGATCCGCATTGGCGATACCGTGACGATCCGCGATCTGACCGGCAGCATCACGAAGATCAATACCCGTGCGACGACGATCAGCGACTGGGATCGGAAAGAGATCATCGTGCCAAACAAGGCGTTCATCACCGAGCAGTTCATCAACTGGTCGCTGTCAGACTCCGTGACGCGCGTGGTGCTGACGGTACCGGCCCCGTCGGACGCCAACAGCGAAGAGGTCACCCAGATCCTCTACACTGCCGCGGAGCGCTGCTCGCTGGTCATCGACAACCCGGCGCCGGAAGTCTTCCTCGTGGATTTACAGCAGGGGATCCAGATTTTCGAGCTGCGTATCTACGCCGCCGAAATGGGACACCGTATGCCGCTGCGCCATGAGATCCACCAGCTGATTCTGGCCGGCTTCCGCGAGCACGGTATTGATATGCCGTTCCCACCGTTCCAGATGCGTCTGGAAAGCCTGGACGGGCGTAAAACGGGAAGAACGCTGACGTCAGCGGCGCGTACGCGCCCGGCGGGAAGTTTGTAACGCTTCTCCCCTCCCTGCCGGGAGGGGAATACTACCGCTATGCCACTTCTGCGACGAACGCCGTCGCGCGTCGACGGTAATTCTCATAAATCCCCATCGCCAGCAGCGAGAAGAAGACTGGACCGCCGACCATCCACAGCGCGCTGTTCCAGTCGTTCGCCTCAATCACCGGCTGAATAATGGTGAAGATGTTGGCAAACGCCACCACCAGCACCACCACCGTGGTGGCCAGCAGCGTTGCCGCGCGGGTTTTAAAAATCACAAACGGACGTTCGAGATCCTGCTTCGCCTTAAAGAACGGGAATGCGAGGGTCAGGAACAGATACGGCAGCGTCATCGACACGTTCGCCATCAGGGTCAGCTTGTTGTAAAACGCAGACGCCGTATCGCCACCAAATGACACCAGCAGAATGAACACGCACACCAGCAGACACTGCATCCACATGGCGTTGGCAGGCATCCCCGTCGCGTTGAGCTGGGTCATACGCGCAGGCCACAGCGCCTTCGGCGTACCCTGAATAATCGCTTTCAGCGGGGAGTAGATCAGCGTGAAGAACGCGCCGGTATACGCCAGGAACATCGACAGGCCGGTAATCCGCGCGAACCAGACGCCCAATACCGATGCCGCTTCTGGACTCAGGTTCATCGCCTGTCCCAGCGTCATCCCCAGGCTTTTCATCAGCACATAGGTGATGTTGCCAAGGTTAGTCGTGTTGTTGCTCAACACCTGCTGCCAGTTCGTGCTGACGCCCCAGAGGAAAATCGCCAGTGAATAGCCGATGGAAATGACGATGGCGGCAAAAATAATGCCTTTCGCAAAGTTCTTTTCCGGGTTTTCCGTCTTATCAACCAGGCCGCCTACGGCTTCAATACCGCCGTAAGCGAAGATGGCAAATACCACGAAGGAGAGCATAGCCAGCCCGGACTGATAGCCCGGATTAGGGGATGAAACAAAATTGACCTCCTGCGCAAAGTGCCCGCCGTTGAGGCACAGAATCGCGATGCTTACCAGCAGCAGCACCAGGTTCAGGCACATCACTGAGATACCGCCAACCGCGGTAATCCGGGCAATTTTGTTGATACCTTTCGACGCTACCAGCGTCACCACCACCATCCAGCAGACCGCCAGAATCCCGACGACCTGCGTGGAGCTCAGCCCGGCTAAAGACCAGACCTGGGTTTTATCGGCACCGAAAAGAAACGTTGAGAACGGCACCCAGACTTTGGCCGCCGTGCTGACCATCCAGACAACGTAGGATGAAAACCACATAAACGTGCCGATAAACGCGTAGCGCGGCCCGACGCTGTTATTCATCCATGAGTAGATCCCGCCCTCTTCTTTCCGGTAAGCCGAGCCCATCTCCGCCATCATCAGCGCAAACGGAATAAAGAAGAACAGGGCAGAAACGATATAAAAAGGCGTCGCGCTGTAGCCCATCAGATAGAACGCTGATGGGCTGTTGGCAAAGCCAAAGACTGAGGTAAAGATCATCAGGATGAGCCCGGTGAGGGTCATCTTTTTAAGTGACTGGGACATAGCACCATCCGAAGAGAATTAAATTGCGCGGATGGTAGCAGAAGACCAGACAAATATTGTGGCCATAAGGGTCAAATTAAGAAAAAGACCCGTGTATAGAGAAAGTGGCAGTTTTTAATGTTGTTGTGCGGAAATGGAAAGGTTAATTGACAGGAATGGTAGGCCGGGTAAGCGCAGCGCCACCCGGCATTTTATTAGGCGCGATCGACCGTAAAGGCAATCACATCGCCAAGCTGCTCTGCGCCCAGGGCCAGCATCACCAGACGGTCAACGCCCAGCGCGACGCCGGAGCAATCCGGCAGACCGGCTTTTAACGCTTCAAGCAGATTGGTATCAATAGGCTGCTGCGGCAGGCCGCGCGCGGCGCGCTTGCGGTTATCCTGATCGAAGCGCTGCTGCTGCTCGCGGGCATCGGTCAGCTCGTGGAAGCCGTTCGCCAGTTCGATGCCTTTGTAATAGACCTCAAAACGCTCTGCGACACGATGATCTTCAGTGCTGATCTGCGCCAGTGAGGCCTGGCTTGCCGGGAAGTGATAGACAAACGTCGGACGATCTTTACCAATCTGCGGTTCAACGCCAAACGTAAACAGCAGCTGCAGCAGCGTATCGCGATCCTCTTCGGTATCCGCCACGTTGCTCAGATCCAGTTTTGCCGCCACTTCGCGCAGCTGGGCTTTGTCCGCCGACAGCGGGTCGATTTCCAGATGGCGCTGGAATGCCTGCTGATAGGAGATCGTTTCGGCTTCTGAGCACTCCAGCACCTGCTGCAGCAGATCGTCCACCTCATTCATCAGGCGGTACATATCGTAATGCGGGCGGTACCACTCCAGCATGGTGAATTCCGGGTTGTGGTGACGACCCATCTCTTCATTACGGAAGCTGCGGCACAGCTGATACACCGGACCACATCCTGCCGCCAAAAGGCGTTTCATGTGGTATTCCGGGCTGGTCATCAGATACAAATTCATGCCCTGAGAGTGGCCGGGGCCAACAAAACGGGTTTCAAACGGGACGAGATGAATATCCGTCACCGTTGCCTGACTCATGCACGGGGTTTCCACCTCCAGGACGCCGCGGTCGGCAAAGAAACGGCGGATCTCCGCCATAATTGCAGCGCGTTTTAACAGATTAGGGATGGATGCGCTCGGCTGCCAGGTGGCCGTTTCGCTCATGAGTTGTTCTCCGATTTCAGACAAGGGCACGAAGTCTACTCGTTAGCAGAGACAGAGACAAATTTTGCGCAGTAAAAAAGCGCATTTCATTTAGGCGAACAATTGCGTGACGGAATTCATCAATCACTATGATAAATCACCGCACAGAACAGCAAAAAAATCGAACACGTCAAATTTCCCTGACATCTACACGGTTATAATGTTCTACCCATAAAGGAGCAGTGGAAACGCTTTCGCAATCGTCCCTTTGGGCGGGTGAACTACCTTTAGTTTGTCGCGTTGCGAAATAACAAAAACCTGGAGGAATGTCGTGCAAACTTTTCAAGCCGATCTTGCCGTAATAGGCGCTGGCGGGGCTGGATTACGTGCTGCGATTGCTGCAGCACAAGCTAATCCCAACGCCAAAATCGCATTGATTTCAAAAGTCTATCCAATGCGTAGCCACACAGTGGCAGCAGAAGGAGGGTCCGCCGCCGTTGCGCAGGATCATGACAGCTTTGAATACCATTTCCACGACACGGTTGCAGGGGGCGACTGGCTTTGCGAACAGGATGTCGTTGACTACTTTGTGCATCATTGTCCTACGGAAATGACCCAGCTTGAGCAGTGGGGATGTCCGTGGAGCCGCCGTCCGGACGGCAGCGTCAACGTCCGCCGCTTTGGCGGAATGAAGATTGAACGCACCTGGTTCGCCGCCGATAAAACCGGCTTCCACATGCTGCACACCCTGTTCCAGACCTCCCTTCAGTTCCCACAAATTCAGCGCTTCGATGAACACTTCGTCCTCGACATTCTGGTTGATGACGGACAGGCGCGTGGCCTGGTGGCGATGAACATGATGGAAGGCACGCTTGTCCAGATCCGCGCAAACGCGGTGGTGATGGCAACGGGCGGCGCGGGCCGCGTATACCGCTACAACACCAACGGCGGCATCGTGACCGGTGACGGCATGGGCATGGCGCTCAGCCACGGCGTACCGCTGCGCGATATGGAGTTTGTGCAGTATCACCCAACCGGCCTGCCGGGCTCCGGCATTCTGATGACGGAAGGCTGCCGCGGTGAAGGCGGTATTCTGGTCAACAAAAACGGCTACCGTTACCTGCAGGATTACGGCATGGGCCCGGAAACCCCGCTCGGCGAGCCGAAGAACAAGTACATGGAACTCGGCCCGCGCGACAAAGTCTCTCAGGCCTTCTGGCACGAGTGGCGCAAAGGCAACACCATCTCCACGCCGCGCGGCGATGTCGTCTATCTTGACCTGCGCCACCTCGGTGAGAAGAAGCTGCTGGAACGTCTGCCGTTCATCTGCGAGCTGGCGAAAGCTTACGTCGGCGTCGACCCGGTGAAAGAGCCGATTCCGGTACGCCCAACGGCGCACTACACCATGGGCGGGATCGAAACCGACCAGCAGTGTGAAACCCGAATTAAGGGCCTGTTCGCCGTCGGCGAGTGTTCCTCCGTGGGCCTGCACGGCGCTAACCGCCTTGGTTCTAACTCGCTGGCGGAGCTGGTCGTCTTTGGCCGCATGGCGGGCGAGCGCGCGATGGAGCGAGCGGCAACCGCGGGCGAAGCCAACGGTGCCGCGCTGGATGCGCAGGTCGCAGACGTTGAAAAACGCCTGAAAGATCTGGTGAACCAGGAAGGCAACGAGAACTGGTCGAAGATCCGCGATGAAATGGGCCTGTCGATGGAAGAAGGCTGCGGTATCTACCGTACCCCTGAGCTGATGCAAAAAACCGTCGACAAGCTGGCGGAACTGCAGGAGCGCTTCAAGCGCGTGCGCATTACCGACACCTCCAGCGTCTTCAACACCGACCTGCTCTATACCATCGAGCTGGGCCACGGCCTGAACGTCGCGGAATGTATGGCGCACTCTGCCCTGGCGCGTAAAGAGTCGCGCGGGGCCCACCAGCGCCTGGACGAAGGCTGTACCGAGCGTGACGACGTCAATTTCCTGAAACACACCCTCGCCTGGCGCGATGCGGATGGCACCACGCGTCTGGACTACAGCGACGTGAAAATCACCACGCTGCCGCCGGCGAAACGCGTGTACGGTGCAGAAGCAGAAGACGCCGATAAGAAGGAGAAGGCGAATGGCTGAGATGCAAAAACTGAAAGTTGAAGTGGTGCGCTACAATCCGGAAGTGGACGCCGCACCGCACAGCGTTTTCTATGAAGTGCCTTATGACGAGCAAACCTCCCTGCTGGATGCGCTCGGCTATATCAAAGACAACCTGGCGCCAGACCTGAGCTACCGCTGGTCCTGCCGCATGGCGATCTGCGGCTCCTGCGGCATGATGGTCAACAAGGTGCCGAAGCTGGCCTGTAAGACCTTCCTGCGCGAGTACACCAAAGGCATTAAGGTCGAAGCGCTGGGCAACTTCCCGATTGAACGCGATCTGGTGGTCGATATGACCCACTTTATCGAAAGCCTGGAAGCGATTAAGCCGTACATCATTGGTAACCCGCGCACGCCTGATCAGGGGCCAAATACCCAGACGCCGGCGCAGATGGCGAAATACCATCAGTTCTCCGGCTGCATCAACTGCGGCCTGTGCTACGCCGCCTGTCCACAGTTTGGCCTGAACAAGGAGTTCATCGGCCCGGCCGCCATTACCCTGGCGCACCGCTACAACGAAGACAGCCGCGACCACGGCAAAAAAGAACGTATGGCGCAGCTCAACAGCCAGAACGGCGTCTGGAGCTGTACCTTTGTGGGTTATTGCTCCGAAGTTTGTCCGAAGCACGTCGACCCGGCCGCCGCTATTCAGCAGGGTAAAGTGGAAAGCTCGAAAGACTTTCTTATCGCTACCCTGAAACCACGCTAAGGAGTGCATGATGACGACTAAACGCAAAGCCTACGTGCGGCCAATGCCGTCCACCTGGTGGAAAAACCTGCCGTTTTATCGCTTCTACATGCTGCGTGAAGGCACGGCGGTACCGGCAGTCTGGTTCAGCCTTGAGCTGATGTACGGCGTTTTTGCCCTCAAGCACGGGCCGGAAACCTGGGCGAACTTTGTCGGTTTCCTGCAAAACCCCATCATCGTTGTTCTGAACCTGATCGTACTCGCGGCCGCGCTGCTTCATACCAAAACCTGGTTTGAACTGGCGCCAAAAGCCGCGAACATTATCATAAAAGACGAGAAAATGGGGCCAGAGCCGGTGATTAAGGGACTCTGGGCGGTGACGATTCTGGTCACTGTGGTCATTCTGTTTGTCGCACTGTTCTGGTAAGGAGACACCTGTGATCAATCCAAATCCAAAACGTTCGGACGAGCCGGTTTTCTGGGGGCTGTTTGGCGCAGGCGGCATGTGGAGTGCCATCATCGCCCCGGTCATCATCCTGCTGGTCGGTATTATGCTGCCGCTGGGGCTGTTCCCGGGCGACGCGCTGAGCTACGAGCGCGTACTGGCGTTCGCGAGCAGCTTTATTGGCCGCGTGTTCATCTTCCTGACGATCGTCCTGCCGCTGTGGTGCGGTCTGCACCGTATTCACCACGCGATGCATGATCTGAAAATCCATGTCCCAAGCGGGAAATGGGTATTCTACGGTCTGGCGACCATCCTGACCGTGGTGACGCTGATTGCCGTAGTCACCATTTGACGCCTCTGGCCCGCCATCCGGCGGGCCTTTTATTTCTGCATCTTCTCCACCAGCCACTGGGCAAACTCACGCATGGCGGGGCTTTCTGCGCGTGACTGCAGCCTCGTGAGCCAGTAGCTGCCAAGGTCAATCTGCGTTGCAAACGGCTGCACGATGCGCTCGCTGCTGAGCAAATGGGTAAACATATCGACAGGCGCAATGGCAATTCCTACGCCCGCCTGCGCGGCTTCCAGCATGGTCACGGACGAATCAAACACCATCACCCGGTGCGTCGGCGAGGGAGGATGTTCACCCGCAGCCTGCATCCACGCCGCCCACTCGTCGCGCCGGTAGGAGCGCAGCAGGGTAAACTTCAGGATATCTGCCGGGCTTTTCAGACAGGAGGCGATGTCAGGTGTGCAGAGCGGTGCCAGCGGGGCAGAGCAAAGAAATTCAGCATCGGTTCCATGCCACGCGCCGCCACCGTAGCGAATGGTGTAATCAAGGCCTTCAGCGGCCGGATCGACGCGATTGTTATGGGTGGAAAGCTGAAGATCGATATGCGGATAGCAGCGGCGAAAGTCCGCGAGCTGAGAAAATAGAACCCCCGTGGCAAACGTCCCCACCACGCCTATTTTGAGCTTCTCCTGAGCGCGCTGGCTGGCAAAGCGATCCAGCATTCCGGCGATACGATCGAACGAGTCATTCAGCACCGGCAGCAAATTCTCGCCTTCGGTGGTTAACATCAGCCCACGCGAAACGCGGACAAACAGCTGGCAATTCAGGTGCTGCTCCAGCGCCTTTACGTGCTGGCTAATCGCCGAGTGGGTGACGTTGAGCTCGATAGCCGCATGCGTAAAGCTAAGGTGCCGGGCGGCTGCTTCGAACGCCCGCAGGGAATTAAGGGGGAGATAGCTGCGCGTCATGGCCTCATCCGTTAGAAAAATTAACAGCTAATGCTAAATTTAACCGTTTGTCAGCTGTAGTCAAATCCAACAGACTACAGCGGTCTGACGGGCCCGGACACTCCCTTGAACTGCTATTACGGAAGATAAATGATGATGACAAAAACCCTTTGCTGCGCCCTGCTGCTCAGCACCTCCTGCTCAGTATTGGCCGCACCGCTGTCAGAAAAACAGCTGGCTGAAGTGGTGGAGCGCACCGTTACGCCCCTGATGAAAGCGCAGGCTATTCCGGGTATGGCGGTGGCGGTGATTTATCAGGGCCAGCCGCACTACTTTACCTTCGGTAAAGCCGATGTTGCAAAGAACAAACCGGTTACCCCACAAACCCTGTTCGAGCTGGGCTCTATAAGTAAAACCTTCACCGGCGTACTGGGTGGCGATGCCGTTGCTCGCGGTGAAATATCGCTGGGCGACCCCGTGACAAAGTACTGGCCCGCGCTGACAGGCAAGCAGTGGCAGGGGATCCGCATGCTGGATCTGGCCACCTATACCGCGGGAGGTCTGCCGCTACAGGTACCGGATGAGGTCACGGATAGCGCCTCTCTGCTGCGCTTTTATCAAAACTGGCAGCCGCAGTGGAAGCCGGGCACAACGCGTCTTTACGCCAACGCCAGCATCGGTCTTTTTGGCGCGCTGGCGGTGAAGCCTTCCGGCATGAGCTATGAGCAGGCCATAACGACGCGGGTCCTTAAGCCGCTCAAGCTGGACCATACCTGGATTAACGTTCCGAAAGCGGAAGAGGCGCATTACGCCTGGGGATACCGTGACGGTAAAGCGGTGCACGTTTCGCCGGGAATGCTCGATGCGGAAGCTTATGGCGTGAAAACCAACGTGCAGGATATGGCAAGCTGGGTGATGGTCAACATGAAGCCGGAAACCCTTCAGGATACGTCACTCAGGCAAGGCATTACCCTGGCGCAGTCTCGCTACTGGCGCGTGGGGGCCATGTACCAGGGATTAGGCTGGGAAATGCTTAACTGGCCGGTGGATGCCAAAACCGTGGTTGACGGCAGCGACAATAAGGTGGCGCTGGCGCCGCTGCCTGCGAGCGAAGTCAATCCGCCCGCGCCGCCGGTTAAGGCATCCTGGGTCCACAAAACGGGTTCAACCGGCGGGTTTGGCAGCTACGCGGCATTTATTCCGGAGAAAAGTCTCGGTATCGTGATGCTGGCGAATAAAAGCTACCCGAACCCGGCACGCGTTGAGGCGGCATACCGTATCCTCGACGCATTGCAGTAAAACATTGCCGGGTGGCGGCTTCGCCTTACCCGGCCTACAAAAGCCACATTATTCGTAGGCCGGGTAAGCGCAGCGCCACCCGGCGAAACAAACCGCACGCTCCCCCACATTTTCCTTGCCGTCATCTACACTTAACAAAAAACAGTAAGGAAACTCCTATGCGCATTCTGCCT
This sequence comes from Enterobacter sp. PP-008-ECC_S150, assembly GCF_045257065.1. Classification (NCBI taxonomy): domain Bacteria; kingdom Pseudomonadati; phylum Pseudomonadota; class Gammaproteobacteria; order Enterobacterales; family Enterobacteriaceae; genus Enterobacter; species Enterobacter sp. PP-008-ECC_S150. Next base: position 143,726 of record NZ_JBJHHG010000013.1, read on the forward strand.
GTTATCGCCGCGGTGACAGCCGCGTTTTTAGTGGTTGCCTGCAGTTCCCCTACCCCGCCACCTGGCGTTACCGTCGTTACGCCCTTTGATGCACAACGCTTCCTTGGAACATGGTATGAAATCGCGCGCCTCGACCATCGGTTTGAGCAAGGCCTGGAGAAGGTCACGGCGAATTACAGTCCGATGGATGATGGCGGTATTCAGGTGATCAACCGGGGCTATAACCCAGACCGCGAGATGTGGCAACAGTCAGTAGGGAAAGCGTACTTCACGGGTGACCCGCGACGGGCCGCGCTTAAAGTCTCTTTCTTTGGCCCGTTTTATGGTGGCTATAACGTGATAGCCCTCAACAGAGAGTACCGTCACGCGCTGGTCTGCGGGCCGGATCGCGACTATCTGTGGATACTCTCCCGCACGCCAACTATTTCGCCAGAAATGAAACAGCAGATGCTGGACGTCGCGACCCGGCAAGGGTTTGATGTATCAAAACTTATCTGGGTTAAACAGCCCCATTAATGGGTGCTGAGCTTAAGCCCAATAATTCCCGCCACAATCAGCGCGAGGCTGGCGATACGCGCCAGACTCGCCGACTCTCCCAACAGCAGAATGCCGGTGATGGCGGCACCCACGGCACCAATGCCCGTCCAGACGGCATACGCCGTTCCCACAGGCAGGGAGCGCATCGCCCAGGAGAGCAGAACAATACTGACGATCATCGCGGTGACGGTAATGACGCTGGGCGTCAGGCGGGTAAATCCGTGGGTGTATTTGAGACCAATCGCCCATACCACTTCGAGCAGGCCAGCGATAAAAAGAATGATCCAGGACATTTCAGGCTCCTTAACTTAATAAAAGCTGGGGCCGTCCCCGGTGAAAGAAACGCTTACGGGTCGTCCCGTAAGGCAGAGATTACGCCCCATATTGTGGTTAGCGTGCTATTTTTTTCAATCATTTTTTGCTGAACACGTTAAGGCAAGAAATAGCCGCAGTATGGCCCGCAGTTCCGGCATTTAGCACTCATCCGACTTCTCTATGATGATGTGCTTTCTGATGGCAGGAAGCCAAACCACTAGCCGACTGCGAATAAAATATGTTCAAAATTCTTTTGATTGACCGTTGTCACTTCACCCGCTCGGGGTTTGAAGCATGGCTCAATCATTCCGGTTTGTTCCCGGGACACTTCGTTGTAACCGGGCTGAATAATCTGTTCCTTGCCAGAGAGCATATTCTGCAATGGAAACCCACGTTGGTTATCGCAGACCTGTACGGCTTCAGGCAGGATATTCACCATTTTCAGCAGCTCTCGTCCTTGCTTAACGCCAGTAAACGCTTGCCGTTTATTTTGCTGCAATCCGGAGAAGAGCGCGGCATGACTGACTGGCTCGGGCAGTTCCCGGTGTGGTCGTCGTTGTTGAAAAATGCCAGTCTCGAAAAAGTGGCAACGGTTATCAACGACGCACTGATCTCGCGCGCGAGCGCTGAAAGGCCAACGGCGGCGGCCCCGCTGCTGACCCGGCAGGAAGCGAAAGTGCTGACGTTGTGGATGGACGGTGCAAGCAATCAAAAAATTGCCGCTCACCTGAGTATCAATGGAAAAACGGTCTATACCTACAAGCGCAATATCCGCATGAAGCTGCACATGGATACGCGTTTTTCTCCGTTCTTATCCCTGCAGGAGTCAGAAAGCTGACGGTACGAAACCCGACGGATCTCGTACCGTATATATATTACTGCTGAGCTTTTGTTGCCGCACCAGAAATTGCGCTACCACCTTCAGAAATATCCTGACCGACGCCGCGCGTGGTATTACAGGCCGTTAACACTGAAGAAAGCACCAGGACTGAAAAGATCGCTGCAATTGTCTTCTTAACCATAATATCTTCCTTTTATAGCCAAAGTTGTTTTGTGTATAGCAACTTAATAATAGACAAGATCCCGCCGAATGGCGGTAAAGGAAGCATTTTAGGAAAATTAGACGAACTTAGCTGGCGGCGTGAGAAATGATATGACCGAGATCCTGGATATCTTGCCCCATTCCTCGCGTGGTGTTGCAGCCGGATAGTAATGCACTGGAAAGCGCCAACAGAAGCAGAATTTTAACGGTACGTTTCATCATCCCTGCCTGCAAAAATCAGGCGCAGCGGGCGCTGCGCCGTCAATCATGACGTAAATTACTTCACGCGGGACACGTATTCGCCGGAGCGGGTATCCACTTTGATCACTTCGCCAGTCTGTACGAACAGTGGCACTTTAACCACAGCACCGGTAGACAGTTTGGCTGGTTTACCGCCGGTACCTGCGGTATCACCTTTCAGACCTGGATCGGTTTCAACGATTTCCAGCTCTACAAAGTTTGGTGGGGTCACAGCGATAGGCTGGCCGTTCCACAGGGTCACGATACACTCAGCCTGATCCAGCAGCCATTTAGCGCTATCGCCTACCGCTTTCTCATCAGCAGACAGCTGTTCGAAAGTGGAGTTGTTCATGAAATGCCAGAACTCACCGTCGTTGTACAGATAGGTCAGGTTCATATCTACAACATCAGCGCCTTCAGCAGAGTCAGTAGACTTGAAGGTTTTCTCAACACGGGTACCGGTCAGCAGACGGCGCAGCTTAACGCGTGCGAATGCCTGGCCTTTACCTGGTTTAACGAATTCGCTGGCTTCAACCGCGTACGGTTCGCCGTCCATCATGATTTTAAGACCAGCACGAAAATCGTTGCTATAGTACGTTGCCATAAGGCCCTCTAAATTTGTTAACTGGTAGCTAAGCCACAAAATGGCGCATATTGTAACCCTAAACACCCCGTCCAGAGAAGATTGGTTATCGCAACTTGCCGATGTAATCACCAGTCCTGATGAATTGCTGCGTCTTTTAGACCTCGATCAGCACCCAGCGCTGCTTGCAGGCCGCGAGGCAAAGCGCCTTTTCGCCCTGCGCGTTCCCCGTGCCTTTGTGGCACGAATGGAGAAAGGCAACCCCGACGATCCGCTATTAAAACAAACGCTTACTTCGCAGGATGAGTTCATTACTGCCCCGGGATACAGCACCGATCCGCTGGAAGAGCAGAACAGCGTGGTGCCGGGTTTACTGCACAAGTACCTCAATCGCGCCCTGCTGCTGGTAAAAGGCGGCTGCGCGGTAAATTGTCGTTATTGCTTCCGTCGGCACTTCCCGTATGCCGAAAACCAGGGCAATAAACGCAACTGGCAGGTCGCGCTGGACTATATTGCTGCCCATCCGGAGCTGGATGAGATTATTTTCTCCGGCGGCGACCCGCTGATGGCCAAAGATCATGAGCTGGACTGGCTGCTGACCCAGCTTGAAGCCATCCCGCACATCAAGCGCCTGCGCATTCACAGCCGTTTGCCAATTGTCATTCCTGCACGCATCACTGACGGCCTGGTGTCGCGCCTGGAGCAGTCTCGTCTGCAGGTGCTGCTGGTAAATCATATCAATCACGCCAACGAAATTGACGATGCGTTTCGCGCGGCGATGGCGCGACTGCGTAAAGCGGGCGTGACGCTACTGAACCAGAGCGTGCTGCTGCGCGGCGTAAATGACAGCGCCCGCGTGCTGGCAGACCTGAGCAATGCCCTGTTTGATGCGGGCGTGATGCCCTATTACCTGCACGTGCTGGATCGCGTTCAGGGCGCGGCCCATTTCATGGTGACGGACGAAGAAGCCCGGCAGATCGTGCGCGAACTGTTAACGCTGGTTTCAGGCTATATGGTGCCGAAGCTGGCACGCGAGATTGGCGGGGAACCGAGCAAGACGCCGCTGGATTTGCAGCTGCGGCAGCACTAAAAAGGCAGGTGGCGCTACGCTTACCTGCCCTACAGGATCCGGGCGCAGCGCCATCACCATGTTAACTCAGTTTGGGCACTTGTAGACCTGGCCCGTCATCTGGCTGGCTGTCGGCACGAAGCTGGACAGCATGCTCTGCGTTGGGCTACTCACGCCGTAAATCACGTTGCCGCCCATGGCCGCTGCCTGGTTACGCAGGGCGTTTGCCGCACCGCGCATAGAGCCGCCTTCTTCGCCATGCTGACCCGACATCCAGTTACTTTGCTCACCGGTTGCCGTGCCTAACAGCTGGCATTGACTGCCAGGCTTATCTTCCACAAAGCGAACGCCCTGGCCCGCTGCCGACAGCTCATTGCTGGAGCTACAACCCGCCAGCAGCAGTGCTGCCCCTACAATCCCTGCACAGACTTTTACGCGCATGTTATTCCTCGTTTTCAATAAGCTGGACAGTAGCTGTCCGTGTGTAGATCTTATACCTAAAAGATGAACAAAAGAAAAACCCCCGAGCATCTCTGCCCGGGGGTTTTTCACATTCTACGACGTAGAGCGCACGATTACATCATGCCGCCCATACCGCCCATGCCACCCATGCCGGCAGCACCTAAGTCTGGTGCATCGCCTTTAGGCATATCGGTCACCATGCACTCGGTGGTGATCATCAGGCCAGCAACAGAGGCCGCGTACTGCAGAGCAGAACGGGTCACTTTTGTTGGGTCCAGGATACCGAAGTCGATCATGTTGCCGTATTCTTCCGTTGCCGCGTTGTAACCGTAGTTACCTTCGCCCGCTTTAACCTTGTTCGCCACTACAGATGGCTCTTCCCCGGCGTTAGACACGATCTGACGCAGAGGCGCTTCCATTGCGCGCAGCGCAACTTTGATACCCACGTTCTGGTCTTCGTTCTGAGCGGTCAGGCCAGCCAGCTTAGCGGCAACGCGCACCAGCGCAACGCCACCACCTGCAACCACGCCTTCTTCTACCGCAGCACGGGTCGCGTGCAGGGCGTCGTCAACGCGTGCTTTCTTCTCTTTCATTTCAACTTCGGTCGCCGCACCGACTTTGATAACCGCAACGCCGCCAGCCAGTTTCGCTACGCGCTCCTGCAGTTTTTCACGGTCGTAGTCGGAAGTCGCTTCTTCGATCTGCTTACGGATCTGACCTACGCGGCCCTGAATAGCGGCCTCTTCACCCACGCCATCGATGATGGTGGTGGTGTCTTTGTTGATCACAACGCGTTTCGCCTGGCCCAGGTCTTCCAGGGTCGCTTTTTCCAGCTCCATACCGATCTCTTCAGAGATCACGGTACCGCCGGTCAGGGTAGCGATATCCTGCAACATTGCTTTACGGCGATCGCCGAAGCCAGGTGCTTTAACCGCAGCCACTTTCACGATGCCGCGCATGGTGTTAACCACCAGGGTCGCCAGCGCTTCGCCTTCAACGTCTTCAGCGATGATAACCAGCGGTTTGCCTGCTTTCGCAACGGCTTCCAGTACTGGCAGCATTTCGCGGATGTTGGAGATTTTCTTGTCAGCCAGCAGGATGAACGGGCTTTCCAGCTCAACAGCGCCAGTCTCTGGCTTGTTGATGAAGTATGGGGACAGGTAACCGCGGTCGAACTGCATACCTTCAACCACGTCCAGTTCGTCTTCCAGACCGGTACCGTCTTCAACGGTGATCACGCCTTCTTTACCGACTTTGTCCATCGCTTCCGCGATCAGCTTACCTACGGTTTCGTCGGAGTTAGCGGAGATAGTACCAACCTGAGCAATGGCTTTAGAGTCAGAGCACGGTACGGACAGCGCTTTCAGTTCTTCAACAGCGGAAGCGACAGCTTTGTCGATACCGCGTTTCAGATCCATTGGGTTCATGCCCGCCGCAACGGCTTTCAGACCTTCGGTGATGATCGCCTGCGCCAGTACGGTCGCGGTGGTGGTACCGTCGCCTGCAGCGTCGTTCGCTTTAGAGGCAACTTCTTTCACCATCTGCGCGCCCATGTTTTCGAACTTGTCTTCCAGCTCGATTTCACGTGCTACGGAAACACCATCTTTAGTGATGGTTGGCGCGCCGAAGGATTTATCCAGCACTACGTTGCGGCCTTTCGGGCCCAGGGTCACTTTAACTGCATCGGCCAGTACGTTTACGCCGCGGAGCATTTTTACACGAGCGTCGTTACCGAATTTTACGTCTTTAGCTGCCATGTTCTTATTTCCTCAAATTCTCGTGCGTAAATTACGCTTCAACAATTGCCAGAATGTCGCTCTCGGACATGATCAACACTTCTTCATTGTCGATCTTCTCGGATTTCACGCCGTAGCCATCGTTGAAAATTACGATGTCACCAACTTTAACGTCCAGCGGCTGCACAGTTCCGTTTTCCAGGATGCGGCCCTTACCGACAGCGATGATTTCGCCACGCGTTGATTTGGCTGCTGCAGAACCGGTCAGAACGATGCCGCCAGCAGACTTGGTTTCAACTTCTTTACGTTTGACGATCACACGATCATGTAACGGACGAATACTCATTGATAGCTCTCCTTTGAGAAAGTCATTATCAGTTATGGATGACGCCGGCCCGCATGCGGTTTTCCGACTAGTGCCCTGAGAGATGGGGATAGCTTTTTCCCCCTTCAAGGGGGAGTTGAAAAAAAAATTTGCGAAAGTGTTACCATCGCCTCTCTTTGGATACGGGCAGGGCGATGTTAATGAGTGGACTCAAGCAGGAGTTGGGGCTGGCGCAGGGTGTTGGTCTGCTCTCTACCTCCTTGTTAGGAACGGGCGTGTTTGCCGTACCCGCACTGGCGGCGCTGGTGGCAGGCAATAACAGCCTGTGGGCGTGGCCCCTACTGATTGTATTGGTTTTCCCAATAGCCATTGTGTTCGCCATCCTGGGGCGACATTTCCCCAGCGCGGGCGGCGTGGCGCACTTTGTCGGGCTGGCCTTTGGCCGGCGGCTGCAGCGCGTTACCGGCTGGCTGTTTCTCTCCGTCATTCCGGTTGGTCTTCCTGCGGCGTTGCATATTGCCACCGGCTTTGGTCAGGCGCTGTTTGGCTGGCATGACGAGCAGCTTCTGCTGGCCGAACTGGGCACGCTGGCTATCGTCTGGTGGGTAGGCTCTCGCGGGGCCAGCTCCAGCGCCAACCTGCAGACGCTGGTTGCGGTGCTGAGCGTCGCACTCGTTGCCGCTATCTGGTGGGCGGGCGATATCACCATCAAGGACATTCCCTTCCCGGCGGTGAAAGACGTCAACCACTCGCAGCTTTTCGCCGCGCTCGCCGTGATGTTCTGGTGTTTTGTCGGTCTGGAGGCCTTTGCCCATCTGGCCTCTGAATTTAAGCAGCCTGAACGTGATTTCCCCCGCGCGCTGATGATAGGCCTGCTGCTGGCAGGCACGGTTTACTGGGCGTGCACCGTGCTGGTGTTGCACTTCAACGCGTTCGGCGCAGATCTCGCCGCTGCGGCATCGCTGCCGGGTATCGTGGTGGAACTGTTCGGCGTGAAGGCGCTGTGGATCGCCTGCGTCATCGGCTATCTGGCCTGTTTTGCCAGCCTGAATATTTATATCCAGAGCTTTGCCCGTCTGGTGTGGTCGCAGGCGCTCTACAAACCTGAGAACCGCCTCGCGCGCCTCTCCAAACGCCAGCTTCCGCTGAATGCCCTGAATGCCGTGCTGGGCTGCTGCGCGCTGAGCACGCTGTGTATTTACGCACTGAAGATCAATCTGGACGCGCTGATCGTCTACGCCAACGGCATTTTCATCATGATCTACCTGCTGTGCATGCTGGCGGGATGTCGTTTGCTGAAAGGTCGTTATAAAGCGCTGGCGGCCGTCGGAGGCGTGCTTTGCCTGCTGTTGCTGGCGATGGTGGGATGGAAGAGCGTGTACGCCATCGTCATGCTGGCGGGGCTGTGGCTGGCGCTTTAGTAGGCCCGGTAAGCGAAGCGCCACCGGGCAACAAAATCACCGATCGTCTTTGTGATCTAAACGGTCGTGCTGTTCATCCTTACGCTGATACTCCCCTTCGAAGGTATCGCCCGGTCCGGTGCTAAACCCGCCGCCGGGCATACGGCTGAAGCGCAGATGCGGCAGCAGCTTCATGGTCAGGTGCTTTTGCACCGGCGGCAGAAGCAGCAGAAGGCCAAGGAAATCGGTGAAGAACCCTGGCAGAATCAGCAGCAGTCCAGCAATAATCAGCGACACGCTTTTGATCATCTCTTCCGCCGGGCTTTCCCCTGCGGCCATCTTCTGCTGCATTATCAGGAAATTTTTGAAACCCTGATTACGCACCAGCGACATGCCGATAACGGAGGTGAAAATCACCAGAATCAGCGTCAGCAGGACGCCCAGCACATGGGCCACCTGAATGAAAATGGAAATCTCAATGTAAACATAGAGAAAGAAAGCAATAAACGGTATCCAGCGCACTGGCATCTCCTGTGTGGCAGGCGCCATCGGGCCCCTGTCTGAATGTGTTCGCGACGCGCGTTTGTATGAGATGGTGTCGGTTAGCGAAAATTCAATCGGTTTGCACGGATATTTTTTCTGGAAATATTAAAGCGGTGACCCATTTCACAGATTAATAATTATCATGGAATCGGCTCGATAATAAGTGATCCAGCTTACGGCAATTCGCTATCATCAGCATATGATCTCGAACATCTGGCTGATTGAGGGAATAATCGTCGGCCAGAAAATATTCAAAACCACGTTAATACTGTGTGTTTAGTACAATCCATCGGCAGCTTGAAAAGAAGGTTCACATGTTAAACAACATTCGTATCGAAGAAGACTTGTTGGGTACCAGGGAAGTTCCAGCGGATGCCTACTACGGTGTTCACACTCTGAGAGCGATTGAAAACTTCTACATCAGCAACAGCAAAATCAGCGACATCCCTGAGTTTGTCCGTGGCATGGTGATGGTGAAGAAAGCCGCAGCCCTGGCTAACAAAGAGCTGCAAACCATTCCTAAAAGCGTGGCAAATGCGATTATCGCAGCCTGCGATGAAGTGCTGAACAACGGCAAATGCATGGACCAGTTCCCGGTTGACGTCTACCAGGGCGGCGCGGGTACCTCCGTCAACATGAATACCAACGAAGTTCTGGCAAACATCGGCCTGGAACTGATGGGTCACCAGAAGGGTGAATACCAGTACCTGAACCCGAACGACCACGTTAACAAATGCCAGTCCACCAACGACGCCTACCCTACCGGCTTCCGTATCGCGGTGTATGCCTCTGTCGTGAAGCTGGTGGATGCGATCAACCAGCTGGGCGATGGCTTCCAGCGTAAAGCGGTTGAGTTCCAGGACATTCTGAAAATGGGGCGTACCCAGCTGCAGGACGCGGTGCCGATGACCCTCGGCCAGGAATTCCACGCGTTTAACGTGCTGCTCAACGAAGAAACGAAAAACCTGCTGCGCACCTCCGAGCTGCTGTTGGAAGTGAACCTGGGCGCAACCGCCATCGGTACGCGTCTGAACACCCCGGACGGCTACCAGCAGCTGGCGGTACAGAAGCTGGCTGAAGTTTCTAACCTGCCGGTTGTCCCTGCAGAAGACCTGATTGAAGCCACCTCAGACTGCGGTGCCTACGTTATGGTGCACAGCGCGCTGAAACGTCTGGCGGTGAAACTGTCCAAAATTTGTAACGACCTGCGCCTGCTCTCTTCCGGTCCGCGCGCTGGCCTGAACGAAATCAACCTGCCAGAACTGCAGGCAGGTTCGTCCATCATGCCAGCCAAGGTGAACCCGGTCGTGCCGGAGGTGGTGAACCAGGTTTGCTTCAAAGTCATCGGTAACGATACGACCGTGACCATGGCCTCTGAAGCGGGTCAGCTGCAGCTGAACGTAATGGAGCCAGTAATTGGCCAGGCGATGTTTGAATCTATCCACATCCTGACCAACGCCTGCTACAACCTGCTGGAAAAATGCATTAACGGCATCACGGCCAATAAAGAAGTCTGTGAAGGTTATGTCTATAACTCCATCGGGATCGTCACCTACCTCAACCCGTTCATCGGTCACCACAACGGTGACATCGTCGGTAAGATTTGTGCCGAAACCGGTAAGAGCGTACGTGAAGTGGTGCTGGAGCGCGGGCTGTTGACCGAAGCTGAGCTGGACGACATTTTCTCTGCTCAGAACCTGATGCACCCGGCCTATAAAGCGAAACGATATACCGATGAAAGCGAACAGTAACCGTTCAGGCTAGGCTTCTTAAGGCACGTCACTTGTGACGTGCCTTTTTTCTTTTTAGGTGTTACCAAAATACAACAATTCAATATCAACTTGTTAATAAGCAAGGCAGGTCCTTATGTTTGGAGCAGAACTCGTCATCGTCTTGTTGGCGATTTATTTGGGAGCAAGACTCGGGGGTATCGGCATCGGCTTTGCCGGCGGTCTCGGGGTGCTCGTTCTTACCCTTATCTTTCAGATTAAACCCGGCGCAATCCCCTTTGACGTTATCGAAATCATCATGGCAGTTATTGCCGCTATCGCCGCCATGCAGGTGGCAGGCGGTATGGACTACCTGGTGAGCCTGGCGGAGCGAATGCTGCGCCGCCATCCAAAGTACATTACCTTCCTTGCTCCGCTGGTGACCTGGTTTATGACCATTCTCGCCGGTACGGGCCACACCGCTTTCTCTACGCTACCGGTGATTACCGAAGTAGCGAAAGAGCAGGGTATCCGTCCGTCTCGTCCGCTCTCTATTGCCGTCGTCGCGTCCCAGATTGCGATTACCGCTTCGCCGATTTCCGCAGCGGTGGTCTTCTTCGCCGGTATCCTCGAGCCGATGGGCGTGAGCTACCTGACGCTGCTGGCGATCTGTATTCCGGTGACGCTGATTGCGGTGATGATTACCGCCGTGCTGTGTAACTTCCTCGGCGCCGAGCTGAAGGACGATCCGGTGTACCAGGAGCGTCTGGCAAAAGGTGAAGTGAGCCTGCGCGGCAGCCAGGTCTTCGAGCTGAAGCCGCACGCGAAGCGCTCCGTGCTGCTGTTCCTGATCGGCATCGTCGCAGTGATGTTCTACGCGACCGCCATTAGCGATACCGTGGGTCTGATCCAGAACCCGGTCCTGCCGCGTAACGAAGCGATTGTGGTGTTTATGCTGACTATCGCGACGCTGATTAGCATCACCTGTAAAATTGATACCAGCGAAGTGCTGAACGCCAGTACCTTCAAATCCGGTATGAGCGCCTGCGTGTGCGTACTGGGTGTGGCGTGGCTCGGCGATACCTTCGTGAAGGCACACATCAGCGACATTCAGACCGTGGCAGGCGACCTGCTGCACAACTATCCGTGGCTGCTGGCGGTGGTGCTGTTCTTTGCCGCTACCCTGCTTTACTCTCAGGCCGCGACCACCAAAGCGCTGATGCCTGCGGCACTGATGCTGGGCGTTACGCCGCTGACGGCGATTGCCTCTTTCGCGGCGGTTTCGGCCCTGTTCGTTCTGCCCACCTACCCAACCCTGCTGGCGGCGGTGGAGATGGACGACACCGGCTCAACCCGTATCGGTAAGTATGTGTTTAACCATGCGTTTCTGATCCCTGGCGTGGTGGCCATTTCGCTTTGCGTCATCCTCGGCTTTATCATCGGCGGCATTGTCCTGTAAACCATCAGCCGTTGTAAAAATAGTTAAAATCGGGCCGCTCTGCGGCCCGTTTCATTAATGACCAACCGCCTTGCGTGATATAGTGAAGCCTTTCGTGATGAGGAGGTCGACTTGTGAACACGCCTGATGCCGTTGTCGTACTGTGCACCGCCCCTGATGAAGCCTCTGCCCAGGATCTCGCCGCCAAGGTGCTGGCCGAAAAACTGGCAGCCTGCGTAACGCTCCTTCCCGGGGCCACGTCCCTTTATTACTGGGAAGGCAAGCTGGAGCAGGAGTACGAAGTCCAGATGCTGCTCAAAACGAATCTGGCGAATCAGCAGGCGCTCCTGGACTGCCTCAAGTCTCATCATCCTTACCAAACCCCGGAACTGCTGGTCTTGCCGGTGGTTCATGGCGATAACGACTATCTCTCATGGCTCAACGCTTCCTTACGCTGATCCTGCTGCTGTGCAGCACGTCAGTTTTTGCCGGGTTGTTTGACGCAACCGGCCGTTCGAACTTCATTCCTGCTGACCAGGCGTTTGTTTTCGATTTTCAGCAAAACCAGCACGACCTGACGCTTACCTGGCAGGTGAAAGAGGGCTATTACCTCTATCGCAAGCAGGTAAGCATTACCCCTGAGCAGGCCAGCGTAGGCGCACTACAGTTGCCCGCTGGCGAGTGGCATGAGGACGAGTTCTACGGTAAGAGTGAAATCTACCGCCAGGGCCTACGCGTCCCCGTCACGGTGAATCAGGCGGATAAAGGCGCGACGTTGACGGTGACCTATCAGGGATGCGCGGACGCAGGATTCTGCTATCCGCCGGAAACGAAGGTCGTTCCGCTGAGCGAAGTAAAAGCGGCAGCGACGGTTACCCCTCTTCCTTCGGGCGAGAGGCGTGAAGCTCCCGCTGACCTGCCGTTCTCCGCGCTGTGGGCCTTACTGATTGGGATTGGCATTGCCTTTACCCCCTGCGTGCTGCCGATGTATCCGCTCATCTCTGGCATCGTGCTGGGCGGTAAGCAACGGCTTTCCACCGCACGCGCCCTGCTGTTGGCCTTTATTTATGTGCAGGGTATGGCATTGACCTACACTGCCCTTGGCCTTGTGGTTGCCGCTGCCGGGTTACAGTTCCAGGCCGCACTCCAGCATCCTTACGTTCTCATTGGCCTGTCCGCGATCTTTATCCTGCTGGCACTGTCGATGTTTGGCCTGTTCACGCTGCAGCTACCCTCGGCACTTCAAACGCGCTTAACGCTGATGAGTAACCGCCAGCAGGGTGGCTCGCCAGGCGGCGTATTGGTGATGGGCGCCATCGCCGGTTTGATTTGTTCCCCCTGCACCACCGCCCCGCTGAGCGCCATCCTGCTTTATATCGCTCAGAGCGGCAACATGTGGCTCGGCGGCGGAACGTTGTACCTTTACGCCCTGGGCATGGGGCTGCCGCTGATCCTGGTCACGGTCTTCGGCAATCGACTGCTGCCGAAGAGCGGTCCGTGGATGGAGACGGTGAAAACCGCATTTGGCTTTGTCATTCTCGCGCTGCCGGTGTTCCTTCTTGAGCGTATCATCGGCGACGCCTGGGGTATGCGCCTGTGGGCGATGCTCGGCGTTACATTCTTTGCCTGGGCGTTTATCGTCAGCCTCGGGGCGAAGAAGCCATGGATGCGCCTGGTGCAAATCCTGCTGCTGGCTGCCGCACTGGTGAGCATTCGTCCTCTGCAGGACTGGGCGTTCGGTACGCCGGCGAGTCAGACTCAGGCACATCTGAACTTCACCCAGATTCAAAACGTGGATGAACTCAACAGCGCCCTGGCAAAGGCGAACGGTAAACCGGTGATGCTCGATCTCTATGCCGACTGGTGTGTGGCCTGTAAAGAGTTTGAAAAATACACCTTTAGCGATCCGCAGGTGCGAAACGCACTGAAAGAGACCGTTTTGCTCCAGGCGAACGTGACCGCCAATAATGCACAGGATAAGGCCCTGCTGAAGCAGCTGAACGTACTCGGGCTGCCAACCATCCTGTTCTTCAATCAACAGGGTCAGGAACAGCCAGAACAGCGTGTAACCGGGTTTATGGATGCAGCGTCATTTAGCGCGCATTTGCGCAATCGCCAACCGTAAACAACACTTTAAACGGAACAAACCGTTGGGAATAGCGGAGGAGATAACCGTGCAACGTGAAGACGTACTGGGACAAGCCCTGCAATTACTTGAGATTCAAGGGATCGCCAGCACCACGCTTGAGATGTTAGCCGACCGTATCGATTATCCCCTGGATGAACTTAAGCGCTTCTGGCCGGATAAAGAGGCGCTACTCTATGATGCCCTGCGCTACCTTAGCCAGCAGGTTGATGTCTGGCGCAGGCAACTGATGTTGAATGAAGAGCTGACTGCGGAGCAAAAGCTGCTGGCACGCTATTCCGCCCTGACTGATTGCGTAAGTAACAATCGTTATCCAGGCTGTCTGTTTATTGCGGCCTGTACGTTCTATCCCGATCCCGGGCATCCCATTCACCAGTTGGCGGATCAGCAAAAACGGGCAGCGCATGACTTCACTCACGAGCTGCTGACCCGCCTTGAAGTGGATGACCCGGCAATGGTGGCTAAACAGATGGAGCTGGTGCTGGAGGGCTGCCTGAGCCGCATGCTGGTGAACCGTAGCCAGGCTGATGTTGATACGGCGCACCGACTGGCGGAAGATATTCTGCGCTTTGCTCAGTGTCGTATGGGCGGGGCGTTGACGTAAGCGAACCGGCTAAATTTTGCCTGTTCGACGCGTAAACCATCAGATTGCCGCAAAGTTAAGCAGTTGAACTGCTTTTACCGAAATAGTGTTGACGATAAGGCGCGATTGCGGTTTAATGCGCTCCGTTGCCCGGATAGCTCAGTCGGTAGAGCAGGGGATTGAAAATCCCCGTGTCCTTGGTTCGATTCCGAGTCCGGGCACCACTATTTAAAGAACCCAGCCTATGGCTGGGTTTTTGCTTTTCTGCGTTTATCAAAACCTTCACTGTTTTTATATTTCTTTATCTCTTTCCCTGCCTGCTTTGCCCGGTGGCGCTGCGCTTACCGGGCCTACGGATTTTCCAGGACGGATAAGGCGAAGCCGCCATCCGGCATGATTTTATGACGCGCAAAGCAAAAAACCCCGCACCTTTCGGTACGGGGTTCTTCTTAATTGATGCCTGGCAGTTCCCTACTCTCACATGGGGAGACCCCACACTACCATCGGCGCTACGGCGTTTCACTTCTGAGTTCGGCATGGGGTCAGGTGGGACCACCGCGCTAAAGCCGCCAGGCAAATTCTGTTAATCTGTATCAGGCTGAAAATCGTGTCTCTTCGCCAAAACACCTTCGGCGTTGTAAGGTTAAGCCTCACGGTTCATTAGTATCGGTTAGCTCAACGCATCGCTGCGCTTACACACCCGACCTATCAACGTCGTCGTCTTCAACGTTCCTTCAGGACCCTTAAAGGGTCAGGGAGAACTCATCTTGGGGCAAGTTTCGTGCTTAGATGCTTTCAGCACTTATCTTTTCCGCATTTAGCTACCGGGCAGTGCCATTGGCATGACAACCCGAACACCAGTGATGCGTCCACTCCGGTCCTCTCGTACT